>JANMCE010000021.1:0-12604 GCA_031360915.1 Actinomycetes bacterium
CGGTCGCTGTGGGCTTGCCAGGGGTGTGCCGATGTTCAGCGCGAGAAACTGGGTTCGTTGTCTGGTGGCCGGCTTGTTGCGGTCCAGTAGCCCGCCTGAACACCCGATTTGGGTGTCTGGGTGGGCCTCCCAGCCGGTTCAGGCTGGGGTGATGGTCCAGCTGTCGTGGCCGCGGGTGAGCCCGAGGTTGAGGAGTCGTTTCAGGTTGACCGCGGCGCAACGCAACGACCAAGCGATCCGGTTTTTGATGATCCCCCGGTAGCGGAGCTTGCGATGGTTGTCTTTGACGCACCACGCGAGGGTACGTTCGATCATGGGCCGGTGCCGCCGGTAGACGGCATCGAACTCTGGGGTGCGGGCCTGCACCCGCGCGTCGACGAGGTGCTGATGATGCTCGTGCAAGCTGATTGTCCGGCCGGCCTTCGCTGTGGTGCACGACGTGCGTAGCGGGCATGCCTTGCAGTGTTTCCCGAACGTCGCTGTCCGAGTTTTGGAGATCGTCACGGTGATCTTCGCCGGGCACGTCACGGTCCCGGCGGTCAGATCGATAGCGAAGTCATCGAGCGTGAACCCGCCCGGCACGGCTGGTTGCAACGGTTGGGGCTTGATGACCGGCACCATCTTCTTCTTGGCGAGATGCTCACGTAAATCCGCTGATGAGTAGGCGCTATCACCGAGCACCTCGATGCCTTCGGGTTCATTCTCCAACAGGCCGGGTGCGGCTTGAGCGTCGCCCTCATTCCCGGCGCCAAGATCACAACCGGTGATCAGCCCGGTGTCGGGCTCGGCAGCGACATGAGCTTTATAGCCATCACGCTGCGATTTCCGGGTTTTGTGCGCATGCCGTGTCTCCGGGTCAACCGTGGAAATCGTGCGGTCTTTCGCGGTGCCACGCGCGATTTTCCAGCGACCGGGCCGGTCACCAGGCTCAACATCCTGGCCAGCAACAAGAGCCAACAGGGCGACGGCCTCGTCCTGCACCTCGGACAGAACGAACCCTTCGTCTTGGAGATCTTCGACCCCACCCAGCAACGTCAAGGCGTCGTCGACGAGTTCGGTGATCAACCGTTCCCGATCGGCCGGGTCTCCCCAATCGCACGGCGGGCGGCCACCCTCCAGGTTGTGGTGCCGCACCCATATCCCGGCGATTTCGGGGATCAACCGGCGGACTTTACGGATCTGAGCGACGAGCATTGTCACGGTGTCCTGCCGGGCGACCGCGTCGTCCAGCACCGTGGAGTCAACCGCACGACGGTTCTTGCCTTTCAAGATGCCGGTCTCAGCGATCACCGCCCGCACCGCGTCGAAGATACGTTGCGGACGGTCCGACGCACGCAATTTGTTGCGCCACAACACCAACACCGTCGAGTGGAACGCCTCGTCCGCCAACGACAGGCCCGCCGCGATCTTCCACCGGATATCGGTCTCCAACCGGCCGACCGCTTCCCGATCCGACAGACCTTCCAACGCCTGGAGGACCATCACCGACGCGATCACGTCCGCCGGGACCGACGGACGGCCACGTTTGACTGGGAACAGATCACCGAACATGTCATCAGGGAACAACCGTGCCCGATAGGCAGCCAACAAGGCGTACACCGTCCCCGCCTTCAACAGATGGCCACACACATCCTTCGCGTCATAAAACGCTCGATCCGGAGTCGAAGAACCCTGCATCCCCCCATTCTTTTCGATCCACACCAAGATCGCGAATCCGCGAATAACTCAGCAGACTCCTAGGCGCAATGGCATGGGTGACGGGACGGGGGATTGGCCAGTAAACTGGTGCCATGGTGCACGCGGCGGTTCACGGCCACTTCTATCAGCCCCCTCGCGAAATGCCGTCCAACGGCTGCGTGCCGGTGGAGCCCTCCGCTGCCCCGGCGCATGACTGGAACGAGCGCATCACCGATGAGTGCTATCGGCCCAACGCTGCGGCTCGTATCGTCGACGGTCGCGGTCGTATTCTCGCCATCGTCAACAATTTCGAGTTGCTGTCGTTCGATCTCGGACCCACGTTGGCTCGATGGTTGGAACGCGCTCGGCCGGAGGTGCACGACAGGATTGTGGCGGCCGACCGCGTGGCGCGCACTGCGGTGGCTCAACCGTTCCATCACGTCATCATGCCGCTGGCCACCGCTCGGGATCGTCGCACCGAGATGCTGTGGGGTATGGCCGACTTTCGGACCCGGTTCGGCCGGGAAGCTGAAGCCGTGTGGCTCCCCGAAACCGGTGTCGACGACGCCACCATGCAAACCTTGGCCGAGCTCGGCGTTGGCGCCACCATCCTCATGGCCGACCAGGCGGCTGCACCGGTCGACACGAGCTTGCCTTATCAGTGGCGCTCCGCTGACGGGCGCTCGGTGGCCATTGCGTTCGCCGATCAGTCCTTCAGCCACGACCTTGCGTTCGGGGTGATGGGTGGCAGCGCCGAAGCCCTCGTCAACCGAGCCGAAGCTATTGCTCGGGGCGGTCTTGGCCTTGCCGCCACCGACGGCGAAACCTTCGGACATCACCACACCTTTTCCGAGCGGACCGTCGCCTTCGGTCTCGGTGTGCTGGCGCGGCGTCGTGGCTTCACTACCGGCTCCGTGGTGAAATGGTTGCAAGAGCAACAACCTGGCGCCGATGTCGGTGTTCGCGAAAGCGCATGGAGTTGTGCGCACGGCCTCGGTCGTTGGCAGACCGATTGCAGCTGCTCCACCGGCGGCCCCGCCGGAAGCAACCAGGTATGGAGAGCACCCCTGCGTGCTGCCCTCGATGTCGTACGCGAGCAGGCTGCGCGGGCGTTCACCGTGGCCGGGTCCGACTACTTTGTCGACCCCTGGGCGGCACGTGACGGCTACGGCGAAGTGCTGGCTGATGCGTCGAGTCGTGAAGGTTTCTGTGGCAAATACCTCAAGGCCGGCGCAGACCCGGTCGTGGCCTTCGAGCTGCTCGAAAGCCAGCGCCACGCGCTTGCCATGTACACCAGCTGCGCATGGTTCTTCCATGACCTCGCCGGGCTCGAGACCGTGCTCGTCATGCGCCATGCAGCGCGCTGTCTGGACCTCATCCGCCACGCCACCGGCGTTCGCCCATCACTCGACCCGGTCTTTGCCCACCTGGGGACCGCGTTCAGCAACGACCGTAGCGAAGGCTCCGGCGTAGATATTTGGCAGCGCCGGGTCGACCCGGTCCGAGACGCCGAGGCAGAGGCGGCGTCGGTGGTGCCGTCGCCTGAGATGGCCATGCGTCTGGTCGTCACCGATGCGGTTGGTCGAGCGGTGCAGACCCGGAGCCATCACGACATCGACCGCGCCCGCGACGTTGTTCGCATGGCGGGCCACGGCACGGTGCTCGAAGTGGCCCAAGAGACTGTCTACGACGTGCTACTCGCAGAAGGCGATCACACCGGCCTTGAGTCCCTGGGCTTCGATCTCGGGCTCGCCGTCGGGCGCCTGGGTCTGGACCGGCTCGTCGATTCCTCCGTAAACCTGGGCTGAGACGCCCTCAGGACGTAGCTTCCACCAGTTGTTTGAGGGCTTTGAGGTTGCGCTTCCAGATGAACTTCAGCACCACCTTGCCGCCGAGCGCGCCCCCGATGGGGCCGCCAAGCCACCATGGGAACGTGAGATTTTCACGCCAGATGAAATTGGTCGAGCGAGAACCCCGCTGCGAAAGCGTGAAGCGACCAACACCGCTCACGATGCCGGTATGGCGAACGCCCATGGCGTGACCTGGCTCCCATTCGGTGATTTCCATGGGGTCGGTCATTCGGATGGGGCCGACTTTGGTGTCACAGAGAAACGTGGTGCCGACCCCGCGAGTCTGCTCGGTGGTGAATCGGATCGCCTCGGCGTCGGCCATCCAGTCAACGTGATGCTCGACCGGTTCAAGGACCTTCCACACGTCGTCGGGTAATGCGTCAATGACGACGGAAACTGCGATGGTACTCACGAAGCTGGTGATACAACCCGAAGCTGCTGTAGCGCCGCGGCGGCGTCTTCGGGCGGCGTGATGTTGATCATCACACCCGTGCCACGCTCGAAGCCGGCAACGGTCGTGAGCTTCGGGAAGATGTGTGCGTGCCAGTGGTAGTGGCTGTCGTGATGCTGATGCGGCGCGCTGTGGAACACGAGGTTGTACGCCACGTCGCCCAGCAGCTTTTCGAGATCGGCGAGCGACTGCTTGATGCCGATACCAATGGAGTTGAGCTGGTCGGGATCGGAGTCGTTCAAGTGGCCGACGTGCGCGCGGGGTATGACCAGCATCTCGAAGGGGCAACCGCTCCAGAATGGGCACACGATGATGACGTTTGCGTCCTCGTATATCACTCGGCTGCGATCGTTCAGTTCGGCCTCCACCGTGGTGCACAAAATGCAGCCGCCGTCGAAGCGCCCGAAGGCTCGTTCCTCCTCGATGATTTCACCAGGAACGAACGGCATGCCAAGCAACTGACCGTGCGGGTGGGCGACCGACGCGCCAGCTTCACGGCCGTGGTTCACGATGGCCTGGGTGTAGCGAATGTGAGGCAGCCGGGCGTGCTCACCCATGCGCTCGGCCAGAGCGTGCATGACCTGCGAGGCACCCTGATCATCAAGTTGGCCCCACGAAATGGCGTGCTCGGGTGACAGGATGAGCACCTCATGGATACCCGACGCGGCAGCCTGCACGTGCACGGGGCCAAGGTTGCGCACCGACATGGAATCATCCCCGAAGAACGCCGGGTAGCGGTTGGCTACAACCTGGACCTGCCAGTTGCCTTCGCCGTCCCTCTTTTCCCACAAAGGAGTCTCATGCTCGGTGCCGGGGCAGAAGGGGCAGGCGCGACCGGTATCGGCCTCAACCTGCGGGCTGCGAGGCGCAAAGTCGGTGGGTCGCTCACGCCGCTCAGCAACGATGGTTACCCATCGCCCATTGAGGGGATTTAAGCGGAGCTGACTCATGACTCTTTCATCCTAGGCTTCTGTCGGCCCGAAACACGGAAACATGATGTGAACTTCGACTTTTGAAGACAGATTTAGACCAATTCTCCCATCGGTTCACCAGGGCCAGGCCGGCAATGGCCGCCATCTCGTCCAGTTGGTCCGGGCTCTGATAGCAGATCTGAAACGGTCGAAGCAGGGGGAGCGCGTTGTTGCGAAGTTCGATGTACTGCCCGGTGATGAGCTGACGGTCGACATCGGTGTGCGATGCGGCCAGAGTGACGTGGTCAAGGTCAACTGTGCGCAGCGAGAGCCCCGAGCCGTAACGGTCGAGGTCGGGAACAAACGCTTCGATGACAAACACGCCGTCGTCGGTTAGCCGCTGAGCTACGGCCTTCATACAAGCCAACTGCTGGTCGCGGCTCGTCAGGTTGAAGAAGGTGTTGATGGCCACGAAGACGAGTGAAAAAGGTCCCTCGGGCAGACCGGTTGACATGTCGGCGCAGACGGTCGTCACACTGTGGCCGTTGGGCTTTGCTGCCAGGTGTGCCAGCATCTTGGCGGAGGCATCGAGGCCCACAACGCTGGCGCCGGCCGCGGCGAGCGGAAGCGCGATGCGTCCGGTGCCGACACCGAGTTCGAGCACGCGGCCGTTGTTCGCCAGTTCGACCAGGCACTGCACCGTGGCGTCGATGTCGGAACTGGCGACAGCAGGTGACTCGCCGTACCACTCGTCGTAGATGTCGGCGAACACGTCGCCGTAGCTCGCTGGTCCGTATCCGCCCGTGTCGGTCAAGGGTTCGGGGTCAGGTCGATGACGAGACGTTTGTTGTTCTGATTGGGAATCGCCTCGAACTGCTTCAAGCCGTCACCCGTGGGCGGATACTGCTTCTTGTCGCACGGATCTTCGAACACCTTCTCGGCGGGTTTCCACACGACGGTGCACTTGATGGGCTGACCCTCTCGCAAGGCACTGAACGCGTACCAACCCTTCGTTACATCCTCACCAATGTGATTCACGAAGATGTAGCCGTTGTCCTTCCCGATCAGGCCGGGGTACAACTGCGGACCCTTCTCGGCAATGCGCTTCGCCTCACGCTCGTAGAAAAGCGAGTCGAAGTTGGCGCTGCCGATGCGAACTTCAGCCTTACCGCGGCTCAGCCACCACGCCGCACCCCAGAGCCCGCCACCGAGCACGGTCAGGAACAGCACACCCAACAACACCGGTGTCAGCGCTTGCGCCACCGGTGACTTCTCCTTCGCTTCGTCCACGCAACCGAGTATCGCAGGCCGATCTCGACGAAGGCGAAGACGGCGAGCAAGCGAGGCATGTTTTGGTTCACTCGGTTGAGCCGTTTAAGGTGCGAATCCGTGAAGCGGGTCTATCGAGTGGTCGTCGCCAAGCCGGGGCTAGACGGGCACGATCGCGGGGCCAAGACCATCACCCGGGCGCTGCGTGACGCCGGTTTTGAAGTGATCTACACGGGCTTGCATCAGACCCCCGAACAGATCGCGGAAACCGCCTTGCAAGAAGATGTGGATGCGGTTGGACTCTCGCTGCTTTCGGGCGCGCACAACACACTGTTTCCCCGAGTCATGGAAGAGTTACGGTCACGAGACCTCGGTGACGTGCTGATCTTCGGAGGTGGCGTCATTCCCAACGCGGACGTCGTCACGCTGAAGGCGCAAGGCGTTTCGGAAGTGTTCACACCAGGCAGTTCATTGAAAGACATTTGTCGTTGGCTGGAAGATGCCCTCGACTCGAAAGAGGGTTAGGCGATGGACCTATTCGAATATCAGGGGAAGCAGTACTTCGCGAAGTACGACATTCCCGTGTCCCCCGGCGCAGCAGTCACGACCGCGCAAGAGGCCGTCGACGTTGCGAACAGCATCGGCTATCCGGTGGTGGTGAAGGCTCAGGTGCAAGTCGGTGGTCGCGGTAAGGCGGGAGGCATCAAACTCGCCGCCAACGCGGCCGAGACGCTTGAACATGCAACCAATATTTTGGGCATGGACATCAAGGGCCACATCGTGCACGTGGTGTGGGTGGAGAAGGCCTCCGACATCGCCGAAGAATACTACGCCAGCTACACCCTCGACCGTGGCGCGAAGAAGCATTTGCTCATGCTGTCCGCACAGGGCGGCGTAGAGATCGAGGTCGTGGCCGAGGAAAATCCCGACGCCATTCTGCTGCGCCATATCGACCCGGTCGATGGGTTCACACTGGTCGAGGCGCACCAGGCGTGCGTCGACGCGAAGCTCAACCCGAAAGCCGTTGACGGTGCGGCTGAGATACTGGTGAAGCTCTACAACTGCTTCACCGCCGGCGACTGTGACCTGGCCGAAATCAACCCGCTCATCTTCCGCCCCGACGGCGGTGTTCATGCGCTCGACGCCAAGGTGTCACTCGACAACAACGCGGCCTATCGCCACCCGGAATGGGACGAGTATCGGGCGACCGAAGTGCTCGACGAGCGTGAGAAGCTCGCTCGTGAGTCAGACTTGCAGTACATCGGTCTCGATGGCTCCGTCGGCATCATCGCCAACGGCGCCGGCCTGGCCATGTCCACCCTCGATGTCGTCAATCAGGTCGGTGGCACGGCTGCCAACTTCCTCGACATCGGCGGCGGCGCCAACGCCGACGTCATGGCCGCGGCCCTGAACGTCATCAACTTCGACGAAAAGGTGAAGTCCATCTTCATCAACATCTTCGGCGGCATCACCCGCGGCGAAGAGGTAGCGAAAGGCATCGTGGAAGCGATGAGCCGCGTGGACTTGCGGGCACCGATCGTTATTCGCCTCGATGGCACCAACGCCGAAGAGGGACGCAAGATCCTGCTCGACGCTGGCATCCCCGCATCAAAACTCATCAGCAAGGCCACCATGCTGGAAGCAGCCGAAGCTGCTGTCGCGATCGCCAAGGGAGCCTGAGATGGCCATCTTCGTCAATGAGAATACCAAGGTCGTCGTGCAGGGCCTTACCGGTGGGCAAGGCAAGTACCACGGGCTGAAGAACAAGGCCTACGGCACGCAGGTCGTGGCCGGTTGCACGCCAGGCAAGGGCGGCAGCGACGTGGAAGGCATCCCCGTGTTCAACACGGTGGCTGAAGCCATAGCCGCAACCGGCGCAACTGCGTCGTTCGTAGCGGTGCCCCCGAAGGCTGCTGCCGCGGCCATTCTGGAAGCAGCTGCAGCGGGTATCGAGTTCATCGTGTGCATCACCGAAGGCATCCCGGCCCAGGACGAAGCTAAGGTCTACAACACGCTCATCCGTGACTTCCCGGGCACCCGACTGCTCGGGCCGAACTGCCCCGGCATCATCAGCCCAGGTAAATGCAACATCGGCATCACGGCCGGCGAGATCGCGCTGCCACCGCAGCCGGGCAAGCCAACGGTTGGCATCGTGAGCCGCTCAGGCACGCTCACCTATCAGGCGCTGTACGAACTGAAGCTGCAGGGCATCGGCGTTTCGACGTGTGTCGGTATCGGCGGTGACCCGGTTCCGGGCACCAACTTCATCGACTGCCTGTCGCGCTTTCAGGCCGACCCGGAGACCGACGCCATCATCATGATCGGTGAGATCGGTGGCTCGGCTGAAGAGGAAGCAGCCGAGTACATCAAGGCCAACGTCACCAAGCCGATGTCGGCCTACATCGCCGGCGTCACCGCCCCGGAGGGCAAGAAGATGGGCCATGCCGGCGCGATTGTGTCGGGCGGCAAGGGCACGGCCAAAGGCAAGATGGACGCGCTGCGAGCAGCCGGCGTGAAGGTCGGCCTCAACCCCACCGAAGCCGGGCAGCTCATGGGCGAGATCGTGAAGGGCCTGATGAAGTAATTGGTGCCGCGTCGGGGTCAATCATTCCGGGGCTGAGCCGTGACGCGTACACTCCCCCGACGTGAGTCGGGGGAGTGGGGCGCAGCGTTCGGCGTCGGTCGTGTCAGCCGGAGTATTGCTCGGGCTCGCGGTCGGTGTCTTCGGTGTTTCCTTCGGACTGATTGCGGTGACTGCGGGATTGTCGCCGGCCAAGGCGTCGGCCATGAGCCTGCTGGTGTTCACCGGTGCTTCCCAGTTCGCAGCGGTCGGCGTGGTGGGTGCTGGCGGATCACCGGCGGCGGCCATTGCCTCAGCGCTATTCCTGGGCGCCCGCAACGCGGCGTATGGCCTCACTATGGCTCCGGTCCTAGAGGGTCGACTTCCCAAGCGACTCTTGGCTGCGCAACTGGTGATCGACGAGTCGACCGCGCTTGCTATGGCTCAGTCGAACAACCGGGAACGACAGCGCGGATTCTGGGCAGCAGGCGTCAGCATCTATGTGTTCTGGAACATCGGAACGGTCATCGGCGCGTTGGGTGGGCAGCTCATCGGCAAACCTGAAACCTGGGGTCTGGACGCTGCGTTTCCCGCCGCGTTCGTGGCGCTGCTTATCCCGCACCTTCGCAAAGTTGGGGGTAAACAAACGGCACTTCTCGGTGCCGCGCTCGCCATCGCACTCACGCCGATTCTCCCGCCGGGTATTCCGATCCTGGTCGCCGCCGTCGCGTCGGTGCTCGGGCTGCGAAGGCGAACAACGCCGTGAGTTGGGCAACCATCTTCGTCATCGCCGGCGGTGCGTACCTGCTCAAAGTGAGTGGTCTCGTGTTGCTTCGGGGGTGGCAGCCGCCCACGCTGGTGCAACGCTGCCTCGATCTGCTGCCCGCTGCGCTCATCGCCGCGTTGATCGTGGTGAACACCGTGGTGACCGGCCGACACCTCGTTGCCGATGCACGGCTCGTGGGTGTCTCAGCCGCAGCGGTTGCCGCGTGGCGCAAGCTCCCCTTCCTCGCGGTGGTCATCATCGGCGCCGCGGTCACCGCACTGGTGCGTCGGCTCGCCTGATCTGACCGGCAGGTGTTGGTTTTGTTCAAGAACGCTTCGGCCTCGTACGTTCATGGGAATGACCCGACGCGCGCTGCTGTCCGTTTTCGACAAGACCGGCGTGGTCGACTTCGCCCGAGCCCTCGTCGATTTGGGATGGGAACTTGTGTCGAGTGGCGGCACGGCCAGGGTGATTGCCGAAGCAGGCATACCGGTGCGGGACGTCGCTGAGATCACCGGACTTCCGGCAATCCTCGGACACCGCGTCGTCACGCTTCACCCGAAGATCCACGGCGGTTTGCTGGCCGACATGGATGACGCCAGCCACGTTGCAGACCTCGGGCGTTACGGCATCGAGCCGTTCAGCCTGGTGGCCGTCAACCTCTACCCGTTCCGCTCCCAGCCGGGCATCGAGATGATCGATATCGGTGGCCCTGCCATGGTGCGTGCTGCGGCGAAGAACCACGCACACGTTGGTGTGGTCGTGTCACCGTCTGACTATCCGGGCGTGCTCAACGAACTGCGGGCCGCCGGCTCGCTGTCGGCCACCACCCGTCGCGCTCTCGCCCGCGCCGCGTTCGCGCACACGGCGGCATACGACGCCGAGGTCGTCACCTGGTTCGACTCGGTGGAGAGCGACGCCACGCTCCCGGCAACGCTGCACCTCGCGCTTGAAAAGGCCCAGCCGCTTCGGTATGGCGAGAACCCGCATCAAGCCGGTGCTCGCTATCGCCGAATCGGCGCAACAAGCTGGTGGGATGTCGCTGTGCAGCACAACGGCAAGGAGATGAGCTATCTCAACGTCTACGACACCGAGGCCGCGTGGCGATTGGTGAACCGTTTCGATGGGCCAGCTGCGGTGGTGGTGAAGCACGCCAACCCGTGCGGCGTCGCCGTTGCGTCGTCGATCGAAGACGCCTACCGGCGAGCGCACGCGTGCGATCCGGTCTCGGCGTTCGGCGGCATCGTCGCGCTCAATTGCGCCGTCACGTCTGAACTGGCGAACGACCTGGTCGGCGTGTTTACCGAAGTCGTCGTGGCCCCGTCGTTCAGCGATGATGCACTGGCCGTGTTAGCGACGAAGGCCAACCTGCGGGTGCTCTCGGCCCCGGCTCCCGGCCATGACACGTTCGACATTCGCGGTGTCGACGGCGGGTTGCTCATCCAAGATCGTGATCCCGTCTCGGTCGATCGGTCGGCCTGGCGGGTCGTGAGTCGTCGTCAGCCAACCGAAGCCGAATGGCGTGATCTCGAACTTGGCTGGGTGGTCGTGGCCTCGGTCAGCTCCAACGCTATCGTGATCACTCACGACGAGCAGGCGGTCGGCATCGGTGCCGGACAGCAAAACCGCCTGGACTCTGCCCGCATCGCGGTGGAAAAAGCCGCCGACCGGGCACCCGGGGGAGTGGCTTCCAGCGATGCCTTCTTCCCGTTCCGCGACGGTCTCGATGCGCTGGCCGCGTCGGGGGTGACCGCTGCGATCGAGCCGGGTGGCAGCATGCGTGACGCCGACGTCATCGCCGCGGCCGACGAGCACGACATGGCCCTCGTCTTCACCGGCGAGCGCCACTTCAAGCACTAGCGGGCATAGGTTCACTGCACCGCACGCCGTACGAATTGATCGAACATAGGTACCGTGAAGGCCAACTCTCCGTGCCTCGGTGCGAAGCACAGACCGCGTTTGATCAAGCTGTCGCGAACCATCCCCGTTTGACCTGTTGTCTTGCCGAGTTGACGCGAAACATCACCCGATTTGTAAGGACCGCTCCCGCCAAGGGCAACCATGGCCCGTAGATACTCGCGCTCGGCATCGGTTGTCTTGTCGATGCGAGCGCGGAAGAACCCGCCATCGAGATCGTTCACAGCTAGCAAGGTTGCATTATCGATGTCGCCAAGAGTGATCTCGGAATCGTGAGCGACGTTCCAGGCTTGCTTGCCGAACTCTTGCAGGAAGTACGGGTAGCCCTCGGTCTCGTCCAGGATCCGATTGATGGCGGCAGGTTGCCAGTGCGCCCCCTCGTCCTCGACAGGTTGCGACAGTGCTCGGCGAGCGTCGTCGGAGTTGAGCGATCCGATCGACACATACGAGAAGAGGCGTTCGGCGTACGAACGTGCCTCGCCGGCAAGCCCTGGAAGCGACGGAAGTCCGGCCCCAGCAATGAGAAGCGGAAGTCCGCGCTGAGACACGCGGTGGAGACCGATAATCAGGGCTGACAAGTCGGAACGAGACAGATACTGGAGTTCGTCGATCGTGAAGAGCACTCCCGAGTTGGCTGCCCGTGCCGTTTCTCCAACTTCCATGAAGAGGCCCGCTAGGTCGCCGTCGAGGTCGCCCGAATCGGCGCGTCCAGGTAGTGCCTCGAAGTCAACACTGAGGGTTCCGGCGTCACCAAGCGGAACATGAACCTTCACGAAGCTCCGAAGCGAGCCCAGGGCTTTGCGTGCCCGCTCCTTCGCTCGTTCCTTCAGACTCAACTCGAGTAGTACTCGCCGGCAGAGTGTGGCCAATGCCGTTGCAACTTTGATGTCCTCGGTGGCTTCCAGGTGAGAGTAGGACCAACCCTCCTGCTCGGCGATCTCGCCGAATTCGTTGAGCAGCACCGTCTTTCCGACGCCCCGCAGACCGGTAAGGAGCATGCTTCGCTCAAACCTGCCGAGAGCGAGCCGCTTGACGGCAACCTCCATGGCTTCGAGTTGCGCGTCGCGGCCGACGAGGAGGGGCGGCTGGGTGCCTGCGCCCGGATTGAAGGGGTTTCGCACACGATCCATGATGCTGAGTCTAACGGTTTATTCTGTATATAAAGAAAATCCTTATAACCACTAGAAATCGGTATCATTCGGG
>JANMCE010000041.1:0-47265 GCA_031360915.1 Actinomycetes bacterium
CCAAGCGGAGGGGTCGAGATTTTGGAGCACTCTGTTTCCGCAAGACCAGTGACGGAAGCGCTAGCGGAAACCGAGCACGCTACGGCCGTCGTGACGGTCGCGTTACTGACAACCGCCGAATTCCGCGCCGTGTCGTTGCGGCGGCTCACGACAATGCCCGCGCCCGCGATCAGCGCGATGGACCCGGCCGCGGCGAGCAGCATGGGTGCGCGGCGACGGGGCTCGGGGCCCATCGAGATGTAGGACACGCTTTCGTCGTCACGTAGATCGCCATCGAACACCCGCGCAGGCAGCGATAGTTCGTCGGCCTTCGTGGCGTAGTAGTCGCGGAGGGAGTCTTCGAGATGGATCACGGCGTGATCTCCTTGCGTAGGTCGGCGAGGCCGCGGTGGATGAGGGAGCGAACGGTGGCGGGGGCGGACATCGAGGGCGAGCGCAATGTCCGCGTCGGGGAGGTCGCAGAAGTAGCGAAGCGCGAGGGCGGCGCGACGGCGATAGGGCAACTTGGCGAGGGCTTCATCCAGCTCGCGATGCACGAGCGTCGCGTGAACGGGTGGTGACAAATAGGTGCGGTCGACCACGGCTTGATGACGGTGATACGACCGGCAACCGTTGACGACCGCGGTACGAAGGTAGCCGCCGGGGTTGTCGATATGAGCCCAGTTCACGTGTACCTTCAGGAAGGCTTCCTGCACGATTTCGTCGGCGAACGAGGAACTGCCGGTGAGGACGAACGCCAACCGAGCAATGGGCAAGCGCACGCTGGTACAACTCCGCCACGGTGCCCGGTGGCTCGGTCACGGAAAGATACTCCTGGCCTTTTGTCATCACATGGTCTCTGACGCCCCAGCCTTCCAGACTGTTGCATTGTGCCGACCTCGATCTGTCGGCCAGCCATGACGTATGCCAAGCTGGTCGATCATGGTTGTCGCAATGTGCCGCGTTAGCGATTCTTCATTTCCTCCTTGTCGACCCCGGAAGTCCGCATGAGCGCGAAGGGATCGGTTCGCCTGGCCAACATCACCAAGCGGTTCGGCTCGATGACGGCGGTCGACAACGTCACTATCGATGCTGCTGCTGGTGAATTCCTGGCGCTGCTCGGCCCATCGGGCTGCGGCAAGACCACGTGCCTTCGCATGATCGCCGGCTTCGAACAGCCCGACGAGGGTGAAGTGTTCATCTCGGGCCAGGCGACGGGGAACGAACCGGCGTACAAGCGCGACGTCAACACCGTGTTCCAGAACTACGGCCTGTTCCCCCACATGACCGTGCTGGAGAACGTGGCGTTCGGCCCACGCAACAAGGGCCTCGACAAAGCCACCGCCCACAAGCAGGCGCAGGACATGCTCGACATCGTCCGGCTCGGCGACTTCGGTCCACGCAAGCCGCAGCAGATGTCGGGTGGTCAGCAACAGCGGGTCGCGTTGGCCCGTGCGCTGGTCAACCGTCCCAGTGCGTTGCTGCTTGACGAACCACTTGCGGCGCTCGACCTCAAGCTGCGCAAGGCCATGCAGCTGGAGCTGAAGCGCATCCAGCGCGAGGTTGGTATCACGTTCATCTTCGTCACCCACGACCAAGAAGAAGCGCTCACCATGAGCGATCGCATCGCGGTGATGAGCCAGGGTCGCGTCGAGCAGATCGGCACGCCCGAAGAGATCTACAACCAACCCGCCACCGTTTTCGTTGCGGGCTTTATCGGCTCGGCCAACCTGCTCGGCGCGACGGTGTCGGCGATCGACGATGATCATGTGACCGCTCAGATCATCGGCGGCACCCCGGTCAGTTCACTGCGAGTCGGTCGTGAGTTCGCGGTTGGCCAGAAGGTCACCGTCATGCTTCGCCCCGAACGCATCGCGCTTGATGATCGCGAGCAAGATGGCCGCGTCGGTATCTGGACAACGGTGACCGATCGCATCTTCCACGGACCGTCATCCGACGTGCTTGTCCGAACCGAAGATGGCACCGAGCTTGTCGCCGACCTTGAAGCCGACGACGGGCTTTCGTGCAAGGTGGGCGAACGACTCTGGCTGAGCTGGGCGTCGGGCAGCGCCTGGATCCTGCCGGAAGTCACCGATCAGCTTGGTGCAACAGCAACCAACGTCGATCAAGTCGAAGCACAACTGTAGATCCACCCGGTCGGCGTCGCCAGCCGATCACCCCAACCCCAAAACCCCCGGAGTACACCATGACCCACGAATCAGTCGGCCGCCGCGACTTCCTCATCAAGGCTGGCCTGCTCGGCCTCAGCGGACCGGCCCTGCTGGCCGCCTGCGGTTCATCAAAAACCACCACGTCTGCCGGCGGCGCCGCGTCCGGCAAGGGCAAAAAGGTCAGCATCGCCTCCTGGCCGTTCTACATCGAAAACGACCAAGACCCGAAGAGCGGCGAGACCATCAAGGGCTTCACCGCGGCCACTGGCTACGACGTTGACTACCAGATTGCGGTCGAGGATAACGTCAGCTTCACCGAGAAGTATGCGCCTGACCTGAAGAACAAGAAGGCCATCGGCTTCGACGTTGTCGTGCTCACCTCGTGGGAGTGCGCCAACTGGATCAAGAACGGCTGGGCTGCTGAGATTCCGGCGGCCAAGGTGCCAAACAAAAAGAATCTGCTCGACCGGCTCGCCAAGCCCGACTTTGATGCCACCCGCAAGTTCACGCTGCCTTATGCGCTTGGCCAGGTCGGCATCGCGTACTACCCCGACAAGATCGGTTTCGAGATCACCTCGATGGCCGACTTCCTGAAGCCCGAACTCAAAGGCAAGACCACCATCCTGTCTGAGATGCGTGACTCCACCGGCATGTTCCTCTTGATGCAGGGCGTAAAGCCAGAGACGGCAACCGTCGATCAGATGATGAAGGCCATCGACGAGATCAAGAAGTACCGCGACCAGGGCCACTTCAAGAAGATCACCGGCAACAGCTACACAGAAGACCTCGACTTGGGTGACACATGGGCGGCCATTGCGTGGTCCGGTGACGTGGCGGCCATTCAGGAAAAGAAGCCCGGGCTCAAGTGGGTGCTGCCCAAGGAAGGGGCGATGAGCTTCGTCGACACCTTCATGATCCCCAAGGGCGGCAACGTCGACGCAGGCGCCGCATGGATCAACTATCTGTATGACCCGAAGGTGTCCGGCCCGTTGTTCGAAGCCATCAGTTACGCCTCGCCCGTGAAGGGCGCCGGTGACTCCATGAGCGGCAAGGGCAAGAACAGCCCGCTCGTGAACCCTCCGGCAACGGCCGACATTCACGAGTTCCGCTCGCTGACCGAAGACGAAGCCACGAAGGTTGAAGAAGCCTTCGCTGCAGCGACCCAGCAGTAGACATCATGGCCGGAGGAGTTGCGGTCAAAGTCAAATCGGGTGACGGCATGCGTCCCTCGCGTCCCTGGGTGCCGTGGGCACTGCTGTTCCCCGGCCTGCTTTGGCTCACCATCTTCTTCGTCATTCCTCTATTCGAACTAGGTCGGACGTCGTTAAAAAACGGTGGACTGTCGAACTACAGCAAGGTGTTCCGCAACAACAGCGAAGTGATCGGGCGCACGTTCCTGTACGCCCTCGTGGTCACGGTGCTGGCTGTGCTCATCGGATATCCACTGGCCTACTTCATTTCCATGAAGGCAGGCCGGTGGAAGCCGGTGCTCCTGGCGGGCGTGGTGCTGCCGTTCTTCGTCACCTACCTCATCCGTACACTGGCGTGGAAGATCCTGCTGTTCGGTGGTGGTCCGGTGGCCGGTGTGCTTCGCGGCCTAGGCTTGCTGTCGAAAGATGGAGAGATCCTCAACACGCACGCGGCAATCATCGGCGCGCTGCTCTACAACTTCTTACCGTTCATGATCCTGCCGATCTTCGTCAGCCTCGACAAGGTCGATCGTCGCCTGCTCGAAGCCGCTCCGGATCTGTACGCCAATGGGCGATCCACGTTTCGCAAGGTCACACTGCCGCTCAGCATGCCCGGCGTGTTCGCCGGTTCGCTGCTTACGTTCATCCCGGCCTGCGGCGATTTCATCAACGCCGAACTGCTGGGTTCTGACAAGCAGCGCATGATCGGCAACCTGATCGAAAAGAACTTCCTCAAAGAAGGACTGCGCCCCCAGATGTCGGCCATCTCGTTCGTGCTGATGGTGCTCATCCTGGCCGGTGTCCTGATCTACGCCCGGCTGCTCGGCACGGAAGAACTCACCTGATGAAGAAGCGCTCGAAGTTCCTTGGTGTGTGGTCGGCAGTCGTGTTCGCGTACATGTTCACGCCGATTCTCGTCGTGGTGCTGTTTTCGTTCAACGGTTCGAAGACCGAAAGTGGCGCATGGAGCCAGGGTCGCTATAACTACCAGTGGGACAAGTTCTCGCTCGACCCGTGGCTCAACTGGAATCAATACCCCGACCTGACACGGGCATTCGTCCGTTCCATCCTGATCGCTCTGGCTGTGGTGGCCATCTCGGTCGTGCTCGGTACCCTCATGTCACTGGCCTTGGTGAAGTACGACTTCAAGGCCAAGGGCATTGTGAACACATTGCTGGTGTTGCCGCTCACCATGCCCGAACTGGTACTCGGTTTCTCGCTGCTCACGCTGTTCGCCAGCGCCAACGTCGAGCGCGGCTTCGTCACCATCATCATCGCCCACGTGATGTTCTGCGTGAGCTACATCACCACCACGGTAAAGGCTCGCATCCGAGGCTTCGACTGGGGTCTCGAAGAGGCTGCCGCCGATCTCGGGGCTACGCCGGCCCGCACGTTCACCAAGGTGACGTTGCCGTTGATTGCGCCCGGTATCGCGGCCGCTGCACTGCTCACGTTTGCGTTGAGCCTCGACGACTTCATCATCACCTATTTCAACTCGGGTCGGGTTGAGACGTTCCCCGTTCGCATCTGGAATGTGCGCCGCTCCTCCATCCCGCCGCAGCTGAATGTGTTCGGTACCCTCATCCTGCTGGTCTGCGTGGCGCTGGCCGTCGGCGGTCTTTTCTTCCAACGTCGCCGGCAAACCGCACTCCGCATCTGATCGGCCGTGGAATAACTGAGGCGATACAGATACGAAACATTGCCGAAACACTGCGTCCCTAACGTATCGACCGTGTTTCGAGCCGGTGTGCTCGACCGAGGGGGAGCGTTGTGGAGTCGGGCAATGTTGCATGGGTTTTGGTGAGCGGCGCGCTCGTGCTGTTCATGACGCCGGGGTTGGCGTTTTTCTACGGCGGCATGGTCCGGTCGAAGAACATGCTCAACATGCTGATGATGAACTTCTGGTGCTTGCTTGTGGTGCCGCTGCTGTGGGCCGTCGCTGGGTACTCGTTGGCGTTCAGCGGCAAGGGTCCGGTGATCGGCAACTTCGACAAGGCGTTCGGACGTGGATTGCCGATCGGCACCATGGAACCCGCGGTCATGATCTTCCTTGCCACGTTTGCGGCCATTACACCGGCGCTTATCGCCGGTGCCGTTGCTGACCGCATGAAGTTTGCGGCGTGGGCGATCTTCGTGCCGATCTGGAGCCTGCTCGTGTACGTGCCGGTCACGTACTGGGTGTTCTCACCGAATGGTTGGCTGCTGAAGCGGGGCTCGCTCGACTTTGCCGGTGGTACCGCCATTCACGTCAACGCCGGCATCGCCGCGCTGGCCGTCATCTTGGTCCTCGGCAAGCGCAAGGGCTGGCCGAGCGAAGGATCACCACCGCACTCCATGCCGCTGGTCATGATCGGCACCGGCATCTTGTGGTTCGGGTGGTTCGGCTTCAACGCGGGCTCCGCGTTGGCCGCCGACGGTCGCGCCGTGCAAGCGTTCATCAACACCTTCCTCGCGTCCGCTGCGGCCGGTCTGGCGTGGTGTCTGGTGGAACGACTGCGGCACGGCCACTTTACCAACCTCGGTGTCGCATCTGGTGTCGTCGCCGGACTGGTTGCGATCACGCCCGGGTGCGGATACGTGACATCGATGTCAGCTCTAGCGATAGGTCTCGTGGCTGGCGTGGTATGCCAGTTGGCATTGAGCCTGAAGGTGAAGTTTGGGTTCGATGACGCACTCGACGTCATCGGTGTGCACCTCGTCGGCGGACTCGTCGGTTCGCTGCTCATCGGCCTGTTCGCCGACCCCAAGGCATTCAACCTCGACTTCAGCGCCGGTCTCTTCAATGGTGGTGGCCTTAGCCTGCTGGGCGAACAACTCCTGGCCAATGGCGTCACTCTGGCCTACTCGTTCATCATCACGTTCGCCATCGCTACAGTGCTGCACCGAACCATCGGGCTGCGAGTAACGGCCGACGACGAAAGCGAAGGTCTCGACATCACGCAACACAGCGAGACTGCCTACCACCAGACCGAGCGCTCTATGGGGAGACTGTCGTGAAGCTCATCACCGCCATCATCAAGCCCTTCAAGCTCGACGACGTGAAGAACGCGCTGAAGGCGATCAACGTTGAAGGCATGACCGTTTCGGAGGTGCAGGGTTTCGGTCGTCAAGCCGGTCACACCGAGGTGTATCGCGGCGCGGAGTACAAGGTGGATTTCGTCCCGAAGATCAAACTGGAGATGGTGGTCGCCGCGGAGGATGTTGTGCTCGTCGTCGACACCATTGTCGCCGCAGCGCGTACCGAAAAGATCGGTGACGGCAAGGTATGGGTGACCTCCGTGGAAAGTGTCATTCGCATCCGCACCGGGGAACGTGACAGCGACGCCATCTAGCGCGCCCTTCGACCGTTCCGGGCTGCTCGGCGATCGGGCGCTGCGGGGCGAGTCGTTCGCTACCGCGTACGGCGCGCTGGTCGACCGTTGGCTGGCCGGACTGTTCGAAGCAACCTTCCGCGACGCGGCAGGCGTGGCGCTGGTCGCAACCGGCGGACACGGCGCAGGAATGTTGGCACCGGCCAGTGACCTTGACCTCACCCTTCTGCATGATGGCAACCTGTCGGCCGACGATGCCGCCGGGTTCTGGTATCCGATATGGGACGCCGGACTGAAGCTCGGTCACTCGGTGCGCACCGTGGCCGAGGCGCTTGACGTTGCTCGCACCGACCTGGCCACGGCCACGTCGCTGCTCACCGCGCGCCCGCTCGCCGGTGAGGCGATGCTCGCGAAGACGTTGCGAACCGAGGGCATCCGTCAGTGGCGGACCGACGCCAAGCGCTGCCTTGCTGAGCTGTCCGAATCGATCGATGAGCGCCATCGACAGTTCGGCGACGTTGCCTACGCGCTCGAACCCGATCTGAAGGAAGGCCGAGGCGGACTCCGTGACGTCCAGGCTCTGCGATGGGCGAGCGTGGCAGGGTTCGGCCGTCCGCCAGAACTCGATCCGTTGGCTCAGCCTGCGCAGGTGCTGATGCAAGCGCGGGTGGAGGTGCACCGATCGACCGGGCGGCCCGGCGACCGTCTTCTCCTCCAGCATCAGGACGACGTGGCCGAGCGTCTCGATGACCCCGGAGCCGACCAACTCATGGGTCGGCTCGCCACCGCGGCCAAGGCCATCGGGTTGGCATCCGACGAGTACTGGTTCGACGTTCGACGCGAACTCGGCGTGGGTCGTTGGAGCCGACGTGAACGCAGCAAGACGCTCGACGGCAACCTTGAACTGGCCGCTGGCCGCATCGCGCTGCAACCACAAGCGGTGCTCGATGGAGCAACCGTGCTGCGGGTCGCGGTCGCCGCAACAACGAACGAGGCCCGCATCGATCGGGCCACTGTCGCAGCGCTGCTCGAAGCCCCCGAGCTTTCCGACCCGTGGCCACCCGATGCCCAATCGTTGCTAGTGCAACTACTCGCGACGGGTGATCGGGCGGTATCGGTTATCGAGTCCCTCGATGAGGCTGGGCTGTGGTCCCGCCTCATTCCCGAGTGGACGCCCAACCGTTGCAAGCCACAGCGCAACGCCTACCACCGCTTCACGGTCGACCGTCACCTGCTTGAAGCCGTCGCTCGCGCCTCTGACCTGGTCGGCCGAGTGCAGCGGCCCGACCTGTTGCTGGTGGGCGCGCTACTGCACGACATCGGCAAGGGCTACCCGGGCGACCACACCGAGGTCGGCATGGTGCTGGCCGACACCATCGCCCGCCGCTTCGGTTTCGATGACGACGATGTCGAGACCATTGTGCTCATGGTGGAGCATCATCTGCTGCTGCCCGACAGCGCTACCCGTCGCGACCTCGATGACCCGGCAACCATCCGATGGGTCGCCGCGTGCGCGGGGAGCAACGAACGGTTGCATCTCCTGCACGCGCTTACCGAGGCTGATTCGATCGCGACCGGTTCGTCGGCGTGGGGCACATGGAAGGCCGGTCTGGTCGCCACGTTGGTGGAACGAACCGAGCACGATCTTGCGGGCGGTGACGTGGCCGAGATGACCGACTCACCGCAGCAGCGCGCCGAGCAGGAAAGGTTGCTCGACCAAGCACGAGCGCACGACGGGCCCCTCTTAGTGGCTCGGGGCGACGAGCTGATCGTGGTGTGTGCCGACCGCCCTGGGCTCTTCAGCCGCATCGCTGGCGTGCTGGCAACCTGTGGCCTCGACGTGGCCGAAGCGTCGGCCACCGGCGCGGACGGCTTCGTGATCGACCGCTTCCGAGTCACGTCATCGTTTGGCGGCGACATCGCCTGGACCAAGGTAGAACGCACGCTGCTCAAGGCTTTGACCGGACGCATAGCGCTTGACGCCCGACTCGCGCAACGGGCCCGTACGTACGCCAAACCCGCAGTGCAGGCGCACCACCTGCGACCCCGGGTGCGGGTGCTGAACGAGGCCTCCGACGAGGCTACCGTCATTGAAGCGACCGGTCCCGACAGCATCGGCCTGCTGTACCGACGTACCAAAGCGCTGGCCGAACTCGAGGTGGACATCGGTCGCGCCAAGGTCGTCACCATGGGCAGCGATGTGGTGGACGTTTTCTACGTTCGTGATGCCAACGGCCACAAGATCACCGACGTCGACGACGTGGCCGAGATCGAGCAAGCCCTGCTCCACGCGCTGCAGGTCTAAGCCTCGGGCACTTTCTTGGCCCGGCTGGGTGCTACCCGCATTGGTTCATCGGGCATCTTCGGGTAGACGGGTGGCCACGGGGCGTCCTGCAGACCATTGTCGCGATCGCGCTCGTGCATCGCCAGCAGCATGAGCAGTGACTGCGGGTCGTCGTTCATCTCCAACCACGGGTCACCCAACTCCGCGACGCGGGCGGGCACGTTCGACAACGTAAGCGCGGCGGGGTCAACGGTTTCGACTTCCTCCCAGAACAGGGGAGTGGACACCTGGCCGCCGACGCGAGGTCGCACGCACCACGGCCCGAACACGGTCTTGTGCGGGGCGTTCTGATTGAAGTCGACGAAGATGCGCTTGCCCCGCTCTTCCTTCCACCACGCGGCCGTCATCAGATCGGGATGGCGTCGCTCCAACTCCCGAGCGACCGCAACAGCGCACGAACGCACCTGATACGAATCGAAGCCGGGTATCAGGCGCACGTAAATGTGCAGGCCCTTGCTGCCGGTGGTTTTCACAAAGCTGCGCACGCCCACTTCATCGAGTAGCGCCTTCGTATTCACTGCTGACTCGCGCACCTGATCGAACGTGGTGCCCGGTGTTGGGTCGAGATCGATGCGCAGCTCGTCACACAATTCGGGTGTGTCCCATTGATACGGCCATGGATGGAACCCGAGACAGCCGAGGTTCACGGCCCATACGACGTGCGCCATATCGAGCAGCACCAGCGCGTTTGACGGCGTGCCGTTCGGCGTCATCACTTCGGTCGTCTGCAACCAGTCAGGCGCACCCGCCGGTACTCGCTTTTGGAAGAACGACTTGCCCGCCGCGCCGTCGGGGTAGCGCTCCATCATAGTGGGGCGGCCCTGCATCGCTCGCAGAAAGGGGTCAGCGATGGCGAGATAGAACTCGGCCAGATCCCGTTTGGTCTCACCGTTGGTGGGAAACATGATCTTGTCCGGGTTGGACAAACGGACCGTGCGACCGTCGACCTCCACGAGGTGTTCGGGCTTGTCGGGCATGATGGCGAGGTTACTGGCCGCCGACGACAGCGCAAGGTTCACAGGAAGTTCCCAGCCACCAATCAGCCAACTTGGGGGGTTGAGGCGCTTGAATGGGTCGCATGACGGTAGATGACCAGCACCCGATCGACTTCTTTGCACCCGAGGCGCCCTATCCGGTATCGGCGTGGCCTTCACCGAATCACGCGCCGAACCCGTGGTCGCCCGAGCCCGAGCCGAAGAAGCGCAAGAGTCTGGTGCCGTGGGCGATCGTGGCGTTTCTGGTCGCCGCACTGGCCGGCGGCCTGATGGCCTACAACGTCAGCAAGGACTCGAAACCCACCGCCACCAAGGCGACCTCGACGACGGTGACGACCGCGACAACGGCGACGACGCTCGCGCCGGCAAAGACGACGCCCGCCACCACGGTGAAGGGCGCTGTCGCCACCGCGCCGCCGGTGACCACACCAGGTACCGGAAAATTGGCCCAGTCCGGCACGCCGCTCGACATCCACGCCCTTATCGCCAAGGTCGGCCCCTCGGTCGTGTCCATCGAAATTTTCCAGGGAACCAACCGTGTGGCCGCAGGTTCAGGTGTGGTCGTTTCCGATGACGGCCTCATCGTCACCAACGCCCACGTGGTCAGCCTCACGGACCAGTTCGGCCGTACCCTGCGCAACTCATCAGTCAAGATCAGGCTCTCGGACGGTACTGAACGCACTGCCAAGATTCTTGGCAGTCAACCCGACAACGACATCGCCCTAGTGAAGGTTGATGACACCGCCAGCCTGAAGGCCGCGGAGATCGGTGATTCCGATGCACTGCAAGTTGGCGATGACGTGGTCGCGATTGGGAATGCCCTCGATCTTGGAAATACACCCACCGTTACGAAGGGCATCATTTCGGCCAAGGATCGCGACCTCGAGGTCGACGCCAACCTCACCCTCCATGGCTTGCTGCAGACCGATGCGGCCATCAATCATGGCAACTCGGGCGGCGCGTTGGTGAACGCGAGCGGTCAGGTGATCGGTATCAATTCAGCCGGCATTCCGGATGCGCAGAACCTTGGCTTCGCCATTGGGTCGAAGACCTTCCAGCCGCTCATCGAAAATCTGAAGACGGGCGCGCCGGCAGCGGCCCGGCCGATACTGGGCGTCACGACCACCCCGTCGGTCGATGGTGTGGTCGTCAGCGGTATCAACCCCAAATCCGGGGCTGAGGCCGCGGGCATCCAGGACGGGGACCTGATCGTCGCCGTCGACGGCAAGCCGATCACCACCCAAACCGAACTGGGTGCGGCCATCCGCGCTCACAAGCCGGGCGACAACATCCAGGTCACCTACGACCGTGGTGGACAGAAGAAGACCGTCACCGCCACGCTCGGATCGGCTTGAAAGCTCCCTGAGTTATCCACAATTCATCCACCAAAAGTGGAGAACACAGAGTTGATAGGTCTTTCGCACCATTTTGTGTGAGGGCTTCGCGAGCGGTCGGTGAGGATTGTGTAAACACCCGGTCCCTTCCGAGCCGCTGGCCCGATCGAGCGCCTACGTTCAAGGAGTGCGGAAAACCTCGTGGCAGAAGAATCTCACTAGCACCCTCGGTGTGGCGCTCCTT
Organism: Actinomycetes bacterium; assembly: GCA_031360915.1. Taxonomy (GTDB): domain Bacteria; phylum Actinomycetota; class Acidimicrobiia; order Acidimicrobiales; family Ilumatobacteraceae; genus JANMCE01. The sequence goes on from JANMCE010000041.1 coordinate 11,569, forward strand.
TTCGTGCTCGGCGGCGCGGTCGGGGTACACCCGGCCTCGGCCGCAGCCCCTGACCCGGTAGCGGTGTCCGGCTGCGGCCCGTCACCAATCGCCTCGTCGTTCCTGGCGCCGTGGACGGCCCGGGCCGGAGGTATCGACGTGGGCATCTCGGTCGTAGATGTGGATAGCGGTTGCACATTCGGTTCGTTGACGAATGAACCATTCCTCACCGCCTCGGTCGTGAAGCTGCAGATCATGGCGGGCGTGCTGCTGACGTTGCAGGACGCGGACCAGCCCGTCAGCTACTACCTCGACGGGCGGCTGAGCACTATGATCGGTGCGTCCGACAACGCGGCCGCGGATGACCTGGTGGCCTGGTTGGGCGGGCTCGGTCAGCTGCAGGTGATCGGCGAACGGTTCGGTCTTGTTGACACCGACAACCTCTGGGCGGGCGACTGGGGCTCCACCCTCACCAGCGCCGCCGATCAAACGACACTCATGACCGAGTTGCTCGTGCGGGGCGGGCCACTCTCCTCGGCCTCACGCACGATCGCCCGGTCATACCTGAACGGAGTTCAGGACGATCAGCGCTGGGGTGTCGGCTCGGTGTCCGGTGACGGCGTGTCAGCCCTGGTGAAGAACGGTTGGTGGTACAACGCGCCGGGCGACAACGGCGTGGCCTATGCGTGGCGATTGAATTCGGTGGGGCTCATCGAATCCGCAGACGGACGGGCCTGGTCGGTGGCCATTCTTGGCAACGAGTGGAGTGCGGAATCCGACACGCATCTGATTGATGAGTTGGCGCAGCACATTGCCAATGTCGTGCTGCCGTATCGTGCTGTCTCCACCGTGTCGGTACCCGCCCCCTCGGACGTGCGGGCGGCTCTGGAACCAATGAAGCCGGTGCGCCTCATCGATACCCGCGACCGTTCCGTGCATGGCGTCGCAAGCGGTTCGGTCATCGTGCTCGACGTTGCCAAAGGAGGTGTCGTACCGGCCGCGGTCGCCCTCAACGTCACTGCGGTTGACCCTGTCGATGCCGGCTTCCTTACCGTCTTCCCGACCGACGTGTCACGACCGCAGACCTCCAACCTCAACGTCATCCCGAAGCGCACCGTCGCCAACTTTGCGGTGACGCCGGTAAGCGCGGACGGCAGGGTTTCGGTGTACACCTTTGGTCGCACCGACATTATTGTTGACCTCGTCGGACGATGGATGCCGGTCGACGGTCAGCCGGTTACGGCCGGTCGCTTTCGACCTATCACTCCCGCCCGCGTCATGGACACCCGCTCGACGGCGTCCCGTCTGATTGCGGACGCCACCCGGTCGGTCAAGGTCGCTGGAGTCGGCGGAGTCCCGCTGGGCGTAACCGGTGTTGCCGTGTCGGTGACCATCACCGAGGCCACCGCCGATGGCTACTGGACCGTGTGGGGTTCTGACTCACCCAAGCCCCAAACCTCGAACGTGAACGTGCGTCGCAACGACACCATCGCCAACACCTCCATCGTCACCCCGGGTGCCGACGGGAACATCGAGATCTACAGCCAGTCCGGTGGTCACGTCCTGGTCGATGTGGTGGGCTGGTACACGGGCGCCTCCGACGCTGCGGGCATCGATGGGCTGCTCGCGCCGCTCGTGGCTCCGATACGCATTGTGGATTCCCGTTCGTCGGTCGGGGCCAACCGACTCCTCTCGGGTCGCACTGCCGTCACCATCGGCGCTGGTTCCGGATTCGTTGGCAACCTCACCTGGTTGTTCGCCAAAGACATCGGGTTCATCACGGTGTGGCCAACAGGTGGAGCAGCGCCCAACACCTCGGTCGCCAACCCCGACCCGAACCTGGGGGAGGCGTTCGCCAATGCACTCCTGATGGGCAACGGCAGCGACGGCGAGATCAACGTGACCTCTTCCAAACCGGTCGATCTGCTTATCGACGTGTCGGCGATTTTTACGTAGACAGGGCGGCGAGCACGGCCTTCATTTTGGTGATCTCTTTGGTCTGCACCGTAGCCACGTTCGTCGCGATGGCTTTGGCCTTGGTATCGGAACCGGTCGCGATCTCCGACGTTGCCATGGCGACTGCACCTTCGTGATGGATGATCATCTGCGCGAGCCACGACTTGTCAAAGGCCCGACCGTCCAACGCAGCGAGCGCGTCCTCATCAGCGGGCGTGAGCATGCCTTGTGCATGGCCTGATGCGGTTGCTTTCCAGGAGGTGGCCATGGCGCTGAGTTGATCGAACTCGGCCTGTTGGTAACGACCCATGGTGAAACCGAACTCGCGCACCCGAACGTCGTCTGCCTTCGCCAACGCCAGGTCGGCCATGCGCACCCCGAGCGCGTGATGCGGGGTCATGTCGGCCACGAACATCTTGTCGGCTGCGGTGACGGACGAGCCGCCGCATCCGGCCAGGGCGAGCATCGAAGCCAGGAGCGCCGGCCGCCACGCCTTCACGATGAGGCGACCCGTTTGCTGGCGATCATGTTGGACACCACGCGCCAGCCGACAAGACCCAGGCCGAGGAACAACGTGGCGACAATGACGAATGCAATCGCGGTGCCGTTGTGGAATACAACCCGTCGCAAGAGCAGGCCCATCGCAGCCGTGAACACCCAGATGACGATGCCGTAGCGCCAGTGCGATGCACTCGACCATCGCTTGCGGCCCGACACCCAGGCCCCGGTCAGAGCAAGCAGGAACGGCGCGGCCACACGGAAAAACCCGTCAACTGTGCCGTCCTCGCCATGGTTGCGCCGTCCGATCAACACGAACACGATGACAACAAGTAGATCGATGGCGAACAGCCGCGCAACACGCACAGGAGCGAGGCTATTCGTTGGCGGTGACCTTGTATTGATCGCGCAGCATCCGCTTGAGAATCTTCCCACTCGGATTTCGCGGGATCTCCGTGGCGAACACTACTGCCTTCACCAGTTTGAAGGGCGCCAACTTGCCCTTACACCACTCGATTACGTCGGCCTCGGTAAGCGAGTCATCCTTCTTCACCACGACGGCCAGCGGAGATTCGCCCCACTTCGCCGACGGCACACCAATGACGCCCACGTCAGCCACACCCGGGTGGGACAGGACGACGTTTTCGATTTCGGCCGGGTAGACGTTTTCTCCGCCGGAGATCAACATGTCTTTCACGCGGTCCATGATGGTGACGAAACCCTCGGCGTCGATGGTGGCCACGTCACCGGTGTGGAGCCAGCCGTCAATGATGGTCTCCTGTGTTGCTTCGGGGCGGTTCCAGTAGCCGAGCATGATGTGCGGGGCCTTGATGACAACCTCGCCAGTGTCGCCCGGAGTGACGTCTTTGCCGTCCTCATCCACCACGCGGACCTCGGTGTGGAAGAAGCCCTTGCCGCACGAGCCGGCGCGCTCGACTGCGTCATCGCCAATGATGAGGCAGCCGGGTCCGCAGGTTTCGGTGAGGCCGTACACCTGATGAATCTCGATCCCCATGCCCTGGTAGGTCTTGATGAGGCTGACCGGCACGGGCGCAGCGCCGCTCATCACCCAACGCAATGAGGAACAGTCGTGCTTGTCGGGGTCATAGACAGCCAGCATGAACTGGAGCATGGCAGGCACCATGAGCGTGGTGGTGATCTTTTCGCTGCCCACGATTTCCCAGGAGAGCTTCGGGTCGAACGCTTTCAGCACCACGAGCGTGACGCCACGGTAGAGCGAACCAAGCACAGGCGACAGCGCACCGACATGGAACATCGGTAGTGAGATGAGGTAACGATCGGCGTAGTGGATGTCGGCCGTGGCGGCGATAGTGAGCATCGACCACATCACCGTGTCGTGCGAGTGCATGACGCCCTTGGGTAGGCCGGTGGTGCCAGAGGTGTACATGATGAAAAGAAGGTCTTCGTCGGCGCCACGCAGTGGCGGCTCGTCGTCGGAAGCCATGGCGATCCAGGCGTCGAAGTTGGCGGCGAAGTCACCGGCTGCTCCTCCGGCCTGTACCCAGCTTTCGATTCCGGTGCGGTCGCCGCGGCTGTTGAGCTCGGCCGCCATCGCGGCGAACTCTTCGGAATAGAGCAAAACTTTGACGCCGGCGTCGGCCAGGATGAACTCAAGCTCGTCGGGTACGAGACGCCAGTTGAGCGGTACGACGACGGCACCGATCTTGGCCGCACCGAAGAAGCTCTCAACGAATTCGGCGCCGTTCATCAACAGCAGCGCCACCCGGTCGCCCTTGCGAACACCCAGCCCAAGCAATGCATTCGCGACACGGTTGGTGGCCGCGTTGAGCTGGCGGTACGTCAGCCGTCGACCGTTCATGGGCTCGACAATGGCTTCCAGCTGTGGGCTCAGATAAGCCCGCTTGGTGAGCAGGCCGCCGATGTTGATGTCCATGAAATTTGTCCTCTACGTTCCGGCCGAATGGAATAGATGTGTCGCACGACACACAGAAGCCTAGGTGATTTCGCGTCGCTCTCGTCGGGCTAAGCTCAGCAACCCTGGGCTGCTTGCGTGGCCTGGGCGCCCAGTTCTGGCGGCAGATCGCCCGTGCGGAACACCTCGTCGTCAAGGGTGGTGCCATCGATGACGAGATGACCACCGAGCACCGCGCATGACGCCCGCTTTTGATCCTTCAGACCATCACGTTCGGCATGGCGGTAGAGCACCTGATCGGTCTGACTCAACCGGTAGATGGCTTCAAAGATGCCGGTCTTGGGAACCGGTGCGGCTGCCCCCGGGTCGCATGATTCCACCAGCACCGAATCAGTGTCGGCGGTGACTGTGGCGAGTGAGCCGAGGGCCCACTCCTCGTAGGCGCGGCCGAGTAGCAAGGTGTCGGCGGCGGTCTTGCCGCCCACTCGGGTGTCAACGCAGATCTGGTCGTTTCGTCGAACGACACGGATGACCTCGTCGCCCCACCCGCTGGCTGCCCGCCACGCGTCGATTGGGTCGAGTCGACTTGAGAGCGTGAGGAACGTCGACAGCGTGCCGACCGATTGGTAGCCGAAGAGATCCGCTGGCGGCAATGCCTTGGCCGTAAGATCGGTTTCGAGCGGCGAAAGGGGAACGTTCGATTGAGTCTCGGGAACGAACGGTAGGACGACGGCGGCCTCGTCTCGTGGCGGCGTGCGAAAGGCGGCGTTGAGGCGGTCGATGCCGCCGATGTGGCGCAGTGTGCCAACCATCAGCGCACCCAACTCGTAGGGGGCGCCGAACTGAACCTGTAGCGCATCGGGTGTGTTGTCCAGCGCGTTTGAACCGGCAGGGTGTTCGGCGTCGTAGACGGCTTTCTGCTCGGTCTCGGACAACGAATCAATGTAGGCGTTCTCGATGTCGCGGGCGTCGCCCTCTAGTAACGACTTGACGGCGAAGTCCTGCGCGTCACTCTCGATGCCATTGCGCACCTTCTTGATGGAGAACCGTTGGTCCTGCAGCGCGTGGGTGAGCTCATGCACGATGGTCACCTTTGCGTACGGCGTCAACTCGGTGCCGCGGACACGCATTCTCTTGTCGACATCGTCGTAGTAGCCGGTGACGTTGCTCACGAAGTCTTCTTCGGCCTTCACACTGCTGTAGCCGGGCCCCACAAAACCGCGTGCCCGCAGCACGGCCTCATGTACCTTGTCGCGGGCCGGGTTGGCTTGCGGACGGATGCCGGCAATGGCGGCCACGAACTGCTGCTCGGTCATGAACTCAAACGGCACCGGATGCTTAAACTTCAGGCCGCGTTCGTTCTCCACGAACGTCGCCAGCTCGGTCACCCGCGGGTCCCACGCCTTGGGGACAGCGGCCCGGTGGGTTCGAGGGCTGATGACGACCCACAGGAAGCAACCCACAATCAGAATGGCGACGAGAGGCAGCCAGTTGTGCTTCTTCATCGGCGCGGGCGGGTAGCCCGTCGGCACCCAGCCGGGTGGTGGGGGCGGGGGCAGCGAATGCCTCGGTGGCGGCGCCCACGTCGGGGGAGCCCACGGATCCGGCGGCGAGCGAGTCATCAGTGATCTTTCGGCCGAAGGCGGTCTGGTTTGAGCATTCCAACGCCTTCCTCGCGCGGTCGTCGTTTCTACAGCAAACCCTCAGGTTCGTGTCCACTTGTGGACATGTCCACATTTTGGCATTGCGCGTGCGGGAATAAGAGCCGAAGATGAGAAACATCAAGAACTTGCTGGTTCGCAGCAAACGAAAGTACGGACATTGAAAGGTTCCAGCGGAAATGAAGCACTTCTGAAAAGTTCTCGCCGAGCCCACTTCGCTCGGTAACACAATCTCGAATCCCGCCAGCGGCCACCCAAACGCAGGCGGGATTCGTGGTTTTTCCCGTTAATCGCGGAGGCGATGAAGGGCGGCGCTGATGAGGGCGGCGCGGTTGTCCACCCCGAACACCTGGCACAGCTCGTCCACCCGACGGCGCACGGTGCGGGGGTGCATTTTGAGGATGCGGGCAATGACATCGTTCGGGCGACCAGCCATCACGTTGGACAACACCATCTTGTGTGACTCGCTGAGGTCGTCACCGGGCGAGAGGTTGGTGATGCCGATCGGAATAGCCGTGGTCCACATCGTCTCGAAAAGATGCAGGTAGGTCTTCACCATTGGCTCGGCTGTCGTGTAAACGGCAGTGGCCTGGGCGTCGCAATTCATAATCAACAGCGCCGAGCGGTCAATGAGTACCGCTTGGGACGGAATGGTGGCGGTCACCCGCGCCAGCACACCGATCTCGGATTCCTCGAGTGCCGCACGGAGGAACAACTCGTCGTCGAGCACCGATCGCTCGTAGAGAAAGCGGATGGTGACGCCCCGCTTCACCAGATCCTTGGGCGCGAAGGTGAGCTGCTCGGGGTTGTCACTGTCGACGTCGGGGCTGCTATCGGGTTGCATGATGCTCAGCTCGAGGCGCGCCCCGGTGAAGGTGGCGTTGATCTTCATCGAGCGTTGCTCGCGGGTGCTGAACTCCTCCACCACTTCCGACGTGCCGGTGCGCTGGGCGAATCGATGATCCTGGCGGGCCAGCAAGGCTAGGTCGCGTTCAACCGCGGCGGTGTCAGGGCGTTGACTCAACCACAGGTGCGTCATGGAGGCCAACGAACGCACGATGGGCACCTCAGGCGGAAGCGCCACCAGCAGGTCGGTTACCGGGTCAAGAACCACGAAACCGGACGCCAAAAGCTCCTTGGCCGCGTCGCCGCGCCCGTCCACCGATTTCTCGGCCAGCAGATCCTGATAGGTCTGTGAAGCCTCGGCCGACAGGATCCAGTCCAGCGGCTGTTGTCGTTGTTTCTCATCACCCAACGTCGTACCCACCCCTTGACCAACAGTAGTACCCGGCTGCGAACACGGCCGAAGTCGGTGTCAGGCTTATCGGCAGGTGAGGTCTTTGGTGGGGGCCACGCCGAGGGTGTTTTCCTTCACGTCGACCACCGCCGTTGTCGACGGAGTGGAGGTGTTGGATGAAAAACCGCTCGTTGTCGTGGTGTTCTCGATGGTTGTCGCGGTGCTGGTGGTTCCGCTGACGAGATCGGAGTTGAGCGGCGCGTCGGCCAAACGGGCCTGGCCACGGAAGACGGTCAGGATCTTCTTGTTATATGACGAGTTGGCATCGAAGTAGAGCGGATCACTGTCAGTGGAACTCTCGATGCGATAGCTGCGAATTTTGGCGGGATCAAATCCGCGCAACTTGCCGGCCAGGTTCAGCATGTCGTTGATGGTGAAATCCTTGTCGACTTTCACCTGCTTGATCGCCGCGTCGATGAGCTTTTGTGCGACCGATGGCCGGGTCACACCCTTGTCGATGGCCTTCGCGATCGCACGCTTCACGAAGTCCTGCTGGCGGGCGATGCGGCCAAAGTCGGACAATCCGTCATCCACCCACCGACCATCTTTGAGGTATTCGTAGTAGCGCGAGCGGGTGTAGGCGAGCGCTTCGTCACCGGCAAAGGTGTGGCAACCCGCGACGGTGATGTCGAGACCGGTATGGAGGTCGCGAGCAGGGAATTCGAACGGCACGCTCACGCCACCGACCGCGTCGACAATTTCTTTGAAGGCACAGAAGTCGACGTTGATGTAGTGGTCGACTTCCACCTGGAAGTTCTGCTTGATCGTCGCGACAAGCCGTGACGGGTTGGCGTTCTGGAAGACGGAGTTGATCTTGCCGCTGCTGTTCGACCCGGCCAGCTTGACCCACAGGTCGCGAGGGAACGACAGGATGGCCGCCTGGCTGGCGTCCGGGTCGGCCCGAATAAGCATGATGGTGTCAGAGTTTTCGCCGGTGTCGCGTCCGTCGTACAGACCGCCGTAGTACGGCGAGTCAGGGGACAAACAACCGCGTTTGTCCGAACCTACGATGAGGTAGTTCTGCGCCTTGAGATCAATGACCGGGAGAGGGGCTTCGGTACTTGTGGTGGTTTCACCGGGAAGCGTGCTGACCGGAGCGATTGGCGTGGTGACCAATGGGGCTTGGTGAATGTCGACGCGCTGAAGCTGGCCGAGTTGGTGGTTGGCGTAGCTAAGCCCGGCGGCCAGGCTCAGGCAGGCGACGCCGGTGGCCGAGGAGGCGGCCAGCGACAATCGCTGAGGCCAGGTCCGCCGAAGGCGATGCCGTCTAAAAACGCCCATGAGGGACGTCCTTGTCATCTACCCGCGCTGACATGGTGGGCAAACAGTATATGTTCCGTCTCAAGTGGGGGTGTCGGGTAGCGAGATGGCCCGGCAACTACGGTCGGGTTCGATGATTTTCGCCGCCCGCGCTCTCTGGATAAGCCGCCTCGACCGCCTCCATCTCCTCACCCCGCTTCGGATCGCGCTGATGCTGCTTGCTGCCGTGGTGGCGACCGTGATTGTCCGGCTGCTGGTAAGCCGCTTCGTAAGGCGCATTCCGATGATGCGCGACCGCGTTCGAGCCGATCAGCGCGGACGCACGCTGACGACAGTGCTGCGCTCAACCCTAGTGGCCACCATTTGGTTGATCGTGGCCATCACCGCGCTCGGCGAAGTTGGCGTCAACCTGGGCGCGTTCGTTGCAACCGCAACTATTATCGGTGGTGCGTTGGCGTTCGGTGCCCAGACCCTTGTACGGGATGTCATCGCAGGGTTTTTCATGATCGCCGAGGATCAGTACGGCGTCGGCGACGTGGTCGATCTCGGCCACGCGGCTGGCACGGTCGAGCAGATCACCCTGCGCGCCACCCGGGTTCGGGACGGGGAGGGCCGGGTGTGGTTTGTGCCGAACGGGCAGATCGTTCGGGTCGCCAACCTGTCGCAGGAGTACGCCAACGCCGTGCTCGACGTTCCGTTTGCGCTCACCTCTCCTCTCGGTGAAGCCATACACGCGCTGCAAACAACGCTCGACAATTTCGAACACGACGAGCTGCTGGCCCGCCCCACCGTGCTCGGTGTGCACTCGCTTACCGATGATCGCTACGAGCTGCGCATCTCGGTTCGCTGCAGCCCGGGCGAGCAGTCGGCCGTACGCCGATCACTTCGGGCCGCCTTGGTGAATGCGGTGCAGCGCGGCGAACTTCCCGCTCCGCCCGGCGGTGGTCCGAGTGTGGTCGTGGTCAACGGCAAGAGCTCGGCCGACATGGCGGCCGAGTAGCGACCTACTTCTTCTTCCTGCGGGACTGCGCGATCTGGTCGCGCCGGGCCTGAGCCTCGGCCTGCTTGCGGGAGCGGTCAACCTTCCGTCGCTGCCGAACGACCTCCCGGTCAGCCACCTCGGCTGCGGTGAGCGGCGTGGGAGCAATGGGCTCGACGGCCGCGACGGGAGGAAGAGCCAGTATCTCGTCGGACTTCAGCAGGTGGATGCACGCGACCGAGGCGGGTGCCTCACCCGCGACCGCTGAAGCCAGCATCAGCCGTACGGCGCCGACCCCATGGCTGGCGACCAGGTGGTGTGACACTGTGCGCAGCTCGTCCTCGCTTGGATTCTCGGCCGACTCGCCGAGAGCCTCGACGCAGTCGTTCAGGCAAGCCTCACTTAGCACCATGCCCAACTGACCCAGCACGCCGTTCACCCGGCCCTTGCTTGCGGCCAGGCGCAGCGCTAGACCGGCCTTGGCATCGGCGAGGGATTCCACGCCGATCTCGCTACTCACCGCAATGGCCGCATCGTCGGGCACGTTGTCGAGCAGGACACGGAGTTCGTCGTCGGTGACGGCGTTGAGGGCACGGTCGAGCAGGGCAGCGGCGGCAAGTTGCGTCTTGATCTGATTCATCGCCCGGAGAACCTACTGCCTGGCACGTGCGCGCACTTCGTCTGGTCTGCATTCAGTGATCGTTCAGAGAAGGCAATTCTTCTCCAAATGGGTTCGGATACTGCCGATAGCGCTCTTGCTTCCCTATGAAAAACCAGAAATAGCCAGCGAATGAGTACGGCGGAGATCCACACCTTCGGGTCCTTTCGCGTCGTTTTTGATGGCCGCACCGTTGGTGTTGGCGATTTTCCCAGTAAGAAGGCCAAGCAGCTTCTCGCTATGCTTGCCCTCGCCCGCGGCAAGCGGGTGTCGGTGGATCACCTCATCGAGTCGCTCTGGGGCGCCAAGCTCCCGAAAGATCCCGTTTCCACCGTTGAACAGACAGTGTCGGTGCTCCGATCGTTCTTGGCCAAACTCTGGCCCGAACCCATCGTGCTCACGTCATCAGGCGGCTACGCCCTCAACAGTTGCGTGGTTGACATCGATCTTGATCGCTTCGATCAGCTCACCCTTGCGGCGGCGAACAGTTCAGCCGAGCAGGCCCTGCGACTCCTGAAGGAGGCGCTGGCCATCGCGGACGGTGTCGTCCTGGAAGACGAGCAGTACGCCGAGTGGTCCTCGAATGCACGGGAGTACTACGAGCGTCGCTACAACGACTACCTCCTCGAAGCCGCCAAGCTGGCCCTCGCGACCGACCGCCCCGCGGAAGTGCTGCGGTTCGGTGAGCAGGCCCAGCGTCGATCGGCCCTCCCGAATGAAGTGGCCTGTCGCCTCATGGCGTCCGCCCTGGCCGAGCTCGAACGTCGCACCGAAGCTTTGGCGTTGCTGAACGAGCTGGAGCAGCAGGTCTACGCCGCGTATGGCATCGGACTTTCCCGCGAGACGCTGGCCGTTCGAGCCGACATCACTTCGCCACCGACGCCGGACTTCCGCAACGTCGTGCTGTCGATTGACACCGCAGTCTCGGTGACACCAGAGGTGGCCGGAACCCTTGCCTTTGTGGGCCGAGCCGAAGAGCGGGAACGCTTTGGTCACTTGGTGGACAAGGTGATGAACGGTGGAAGTGCATTTGCCGTCATCGAGGGATCAGTCGGGATGGGCAGGAGTGCACTCCTCAGCCAACTCGCGCAGTCCTGCGGCGCCATGCGCACGCATATATTTTCCTGCGCCGAGAGCTCCCAACGGTTCTCGCGCTTCTCAGCCGTACGGCTGTACGCACTCCTCGAGAACAGCGCGGGCCGCAGACACGCCCGACTGCTGTCCGAGGGTGATGAGTCCGCGGCCGAACTGCTTGAGCGACTGGTGGCCCTCGTCAACGACGGCGGCCCCATGATTGTTTTCATCGATGATCTGCACTGGGCTGACCCGCAGTCGGTGTCGATCCTGGCTGCACTCACCGAGCCGGGAATGGCGAAATCGTTCGCTATTGTCGCCACGGTGCAGCGTGGTCGTGAGATTCCCGGCATGCGAGGCTTCCACCCCTGCGTCTGGCCACCGCTGCAACCACTGAGCGGCCACGAGCTCGGCCAGCTCGGCCTGTCGCAAGCGCTCGAGGAAACCGGCGGGCATCCGGGCACGGTCGCAGCAGTATTCGAGGCCTGTGTCGGCTCGGGCTTTTTGTCAAGCACGGCGATCGGCGGGATTCTGGCCCGCTGCGAGGCAGCCGGTCCGTCGGCCACGCTCTTCCTGCGGGCCGCGGCAGCGCTGGGCCAACCGTTCTCATCGCTCGATGCTGCCCGAAGCACCGGAGTCTCGCCTACTCTCTGTGGTGTAATTCTCACTCGATTGGATGATGGAAGCGTTCTTTTGCCGCATGGGTCGGGCCGCTACTCGTTCGGAGACGCCATAACCCGGCGGTTTTTCACCACGTTCGGCGGTACATCGCCCGGATGGGCTGCGACGACATCGCAGCCATTACGCCACTCAGCGTAGAGCCCCCACCACTGGATAAGTTCATGGGGTGGTCCCATTGGCTCATTATTAACCGGGTGTTTCCTTTTGAAACCTTTTTCAAAGGTCGTCACGTTCAGATGAGCCTCACGATTCTTCGTGAGGAATCCTCGATCTGAGGTTGCTCACGAGCATTGAAGTAGTAACCGTGACCAACGGGCGCATGACGGGAGAAATCGGGCGAAACACGACCGGAAAACCCCCTCTATCGACGCGCCCATTCGATGAGGAGACGACGTGAGCGATACCGATTTCACCCAAGGGCGACCAAGACTGTGGCGCAAGGCTGCCGCGCTGGTTGGGTCGCTGGCCATGATTTTGACGGTCGTGCAGAACGTGGTGTCGCCCGGAGCGTCGGCCGCGACGAACACGCTGAAGATCGAAGTCGTCAGCGCCCGCACTGAGCCGCGTCGACCCGGTGGTGCGGTGGTGAAGGGCGACGTGCTGACGTCGTTCAAGTACATCATCAACGTTGACAACACCGGCCAGACCACCCAGCGTACGCCCAGCGCCGGCTGCTCACCGGCCGGGGGCACGAGCTATCCCTCCAGTTGTTCCTGGACATCGATTGGGATCAAGAGTTCCGCACCGATCTTCACCCAAGGCGACCAGGGCGACTTCACCAACGGCCTTGATCTGCCGCCTGGTCGCTATCTGATCTCGGTGATGTCCGACGGCTTCAAGCTCGACGGCATCCACTTCACCATGCCGCTCCCCGACGCGACGCCGCTCGTTGTCGAACTGCAGCCGACGCCGCTACCGACGGCCACCATCAAGGCCCAGGTGTTCGAGGACATCTCGCCCACCAATAGCGCGCCTGACCTTCCGGCCGAACACGGCCTGCCTGGCTTCCGCGGTCAGATTGCCGACTACCTCGGCCAGGTGATCACCGACGTCTTCGGCAACCCCATGTGCACCGACTACCTGCGTGGTGGCGGACAGACGCCGGCAAACTTCACTGAGAACTACGACCCGGCTGACATCGGCCACACCACCCCGCTTCAGCCTTTGGCCCACGATCGCTTCCTTGCGCTCCCGATCGACCTTGATGCCAGCAACGCGCCGACGCCGATTGTCGGTAGTGGCGGCGCTTGCCTCAGCGACTTCTATGGTGTGCTCTCAATCCCCAACCTTGGACCGAACCGCTACACGCTGCAGGTCATTCCACCCGCACTGGGCGCAGGCCAGAACCCGTGGATCCAGACCACCACCCTTGAAGGTAACCATGACTGGGACGCCTGGGTGATGGAAGGCTCCACCGGCCTTGACACCGAATTCGTCAAGGGCGGCGAGCCGTTCCCGGGCATTGTGTTCGGCTTCGTGAAGCAGACCAACACAATGGCTGCGGGTGCCGGGCACATCAAGGGCGTTGTTGACGGTGTTCATGTGTACGTGCCCACCACCGGTGGCGCCACCCAGACAACCGGCCAGATCTTCGGCGGCCTTGGCGGTGCCAAGATCGATCACGCCATCGCCAAGCCATGGCTTTCGCTCACCGACCTCACCAACGGCGACACCGCGGTGTGGATCGGCCAGGGCAACGTCGACGGTTCCTTCGACATCCCGAACGTTCCCGATGGCAACTACACGCTGGCCTGGTGGGACGAGCCGCAGAACTACATCCTCGACCTGCAGAACGTCACCGTCCGCAACGGCGAAACCGTCGACATGGGCATTGTTCCTATCAACGGCTGGTGGACGTTTCTCGATGGTTACGTCTTCAGCGATACCAACCGCAACGGTGTGAAAGACCCGGGCGAACCAGGCGTGCCCAACTTCACTCTTACCATGCGCAAGCGAGAGAACTCTCTCATGGATCGCGGTACCACCTCGGTGAAAACCGACAGCACCGGTTACTACAAGTTCGAGGGTGCCTACCCCATGACGCAGTGGTTGGTGATGGAGGCCTACAACGATCGCTATTACACCACGGGGGCCACCTTTCAGGCCGACAACCAACCGACCGCGACAACCATTCCCATTCAACGTGATGCAGCCGGCAAGTTCGTCGGCGGTGGCGTTGACGTCAGCACGCTGCCCATCATCGGCCTCTCCGGAAAGATGGACTGGGGCGTGCACGCCTATGACGCAACCGGCGCGACGAGCGGGATCGACCCCCGTAACGGCGGCATCGTCGGCACCGTCAGCTACGACACCACCCGCAACGAACTCAACCCGCAGTACGCCGCGGTGGAGGACTGGCAGCCCGGTGTTTCTGGCATCAACGTCAAGCTGTATGAGCCAGCCAAATGCCTGGCAGCCGACACCCGCTGTGATGCCGGACGCCGCTACAAGGTCGACGCCGCTGGTGCGTACACCAAGGGTCAGCACCTCAACACCTACGTCACCGAAACGTGGCAGCAGCCCGTGGGCTGCACCGCTCGAGACGTGAACGGTGACGCGCTGACCTACCCCGCCAAGCAGCAGGTCCTGCCCGACTACCCGATTGTCGCCGCCAACCCTGGCGACCCCGTGCACGGTCAAGAACCCTGCCTGGAAGGCCCGCTGATGGGTGTGCAGTATGAGACCGGTTTCGCTGCGGTTGATGGCAACTACGGCTTCAGCGAAGGATGTTTCGCACCAAACACCCTCGACGACACCAACCCAAGCGCGCCCATCTGCAAGAACGGTACCGGCGCCGAGGTTCCGACCACCGTTCTGCCTGGCGGCAAGGACTACCTGGTTGATGTTGAGATCCCTAAAGATTCCTTTGGCAAGGATCTTTACAAAGTCACCCGGGAAGAAGACGTCAACATCGGCAACGGTGATCAATTCATTCCGCAAGTTCCGCCGCCGGCCTGTGCAGGCGCCCTGCACACCGTCGACCTGACTGGCACCAGTAACCCGGCCGACTCAGGTAGTGACAACTACCCGTCGGTGACACTGGCCAACGGTGTCGTCGTGCCGGCCTCGACGCCAACATCCAACGCGGGGTTCCCGCCCGGCGGCTCGCCCTACGAAGGGCAGGCCAAGCCGTTGTGCTTGACCAAGCTGGTACAGGTGAACCAGGGCAAGTCGGTCGTGCCGACGTTCAACGTGTTCACTAACGTGCCGCTGCCGAGTCGCTTCTGGGGCCTGGTTGTCGACGACCTGAACTTCTCGGGTGACCCGAAATCGCTCGCATACGGTGAGAAGGCCGGCGTCGCCTTCGCCCCGGTCGGTATCTACGACTACTCCAACAAGCTCGTTCACACGACCGAGTCCGACTACAACGGCCTGTTCGACGTGCTCATGCCGTCGACCAACCGCATCAACTGCCCCACGCCGTCGGGCGTGTGCGCCAACCTCTACCGCTTCGTCGGCAACGACCCCGGCGTACCGGGCAGGCTCAACCTCAACTACCACCCTGAGTTCCGCACGATTGCAGCCGAGTTCGAAGCCCTCCCGGGCCTCATCGTTCCCGCCGACCTTGCCCCCACCCAAGTGGGCGTGTCGGTGCAGGTTCCCGGTGGACAGACCAACCGGGTGAAGTGTGCGCAGTCCGACGTGACGCCGCAGTTCTTCGCCATCGACAAGCCCTTCGGTGCCCCTGGCGACTCCTTCGTCATCAAGGGTGTCGGCTTCGGTAGCACGGCCGGTCAGGTAAAGCTCGACGGCGTTCCCGTGGGGGCGGCATCAGTTTGGAACGACCGGGAGATCGACTTCACTGTGCCGGCAACAGCGCTTCCAGGCCCGCATCAACTGTCGATCACGGCCAGCAACGGCCAGTCGACGGTGGATGGGATCACCATGCATGTGATCGGGGCGGGCTACACGCCGAACATCTACGAGGTCGGTCCTGGAAAGCCGTTCGCTCCGGTGAACTCGCTGCCCGACATTGCCGACCACGCCATTCAGAACGCGCTCGACGCAGCTGCTGCGAGCGTCGGTGACGACCTGGTGGTGGTGTACCCCGGTGTGGAAGACCTGGCGAATCCTCGCAACAACCCGCGGGGTGCCTACTACGAGAACCTCATCGTCACGACCGGCGTGAAGCTGCAGGGCACCGGCCCTGGTGGCATCTACCCCGATAACACGACGGTGCGCGGCGTCATCATCGACGGCTCGGCCTTCGGTGGCGACAGTCCCGTCGCAGCCGACTGGCTTGACCGCATCTCGGCCACGACCTGGCAAGGCAATCAGAACGTCAATGACGGTGCGGTCATCTCGATCTACACCCGCAACGGCCGCTTCGACTCGACGTTCACGGCCGCCATCGACGGGTTCGACCTCCGAGGCGGTGACCAGACCGGCTTCCCGAACAACATCAACGTCATCGGCGGTACCCCCACGGGCCTGCCCGCCGGCGTGGTGACCCAGGGCGGCGCCATTTTCGCCAACGGCTACGCCAAGAATCTGCACATCACCAACAACGTGGTGCAGAACAACGGCGGTGCGTACGGCACGATTCGCATCGGTACTCCCGACCTCACGGGAGGGGCTGCGAATGCCAACAACCAGGGCATCGTCATTGCCAACAACCGCATCATCCACAATGCCGGCACCAACCTCGCCGGTGGTATTGGGATGTTCTCCGGTAGCGACGGTTTCGACATCGTGGGCAACGACATCTGCGGCAACTTCTCCGCCGAATACGGCGGCGGCGTCACGGTGTACGGCCGTACCACAGGACCGGCATTCAACCCGGCTGTGGTCGGCAAGATCCGCAACAACCGCATCTACTTCAACTCGTCCTACGACGAAGGTGGCGGCGTCATGATCTCTGGCACACTGCCGGCGAACACGACGCAACTGTCGCCTGGTGCCGGACCAATGGATATCACCGGCAACCTCATTCAAGCCAACCTCGGCAACGACGACGGTGGCGGTCTGCGCTTCCTGATGGCGGGCAACTTCCCGATGAACGTCACCAACAACATGATTGTGAACAACGTCTCCACCCATGAGGGCGGCGGCATTGCGATCAACGACGCACCCGACGTGCGAGTAGTGAACAACACCATCATGAAGAACCTCACCACGGCTACTGCGGTCACGAGTGACGGCCTGCCAGCGCCGGCCGGCCTTTCAACCTCGCAGAACAGCAGCCTCCTGCAGGCCACATTGCCGCTCGGTTCGTCGATCTTCAGCGATCCGCTGAACTTCAACAACATCTTCTGGGACAACCGAGCAGGCACTCGGGCCGGAGCAACGGTGACCGGCCTTGGCCTGAACGGCGACGCTTCGCCCATCAACTACTGGGATCTCGGCGTGGCCGACGGTACTGGTTTACTAGCACCGACGAACACGCTGCTTCAGACAACCGCCGGAACAGTTGCCAGTGCAACCAATACGGTTGGCGTGAACCCGAATGTGGTCAGTGCTTACGACGTGTCGGCCACCTTCAACGTGTGGCGCAACAACCCGGCCTTCGTCGGTGCCACGCTGGTTGCGGTCGAGCTCCCGGTCAACCTGGACGGGAACTACCACATCCTGCCCGGCTCGCCCGCCATTAATCAGGGCGCTGCGTCGAAGGGTGCCATCAGTGCTCCGAGCGTCGACTTCGACGGACAGGGTCGTCCGGCCATCGGCGCATTCGACATCGGTGCCGACGAGATCGAGGAGACGGCTCTTGATCTCGCGGTCGCCATCACCGACAACCGTCCAACGCTTCATCCGACCGATGCGATTACGTACACCATCGTCGTCACCAACAACGGTCCCGGCAACGTCTCGGGAGCATCTGTCATCGACAACCCACCGGCCTCGCTCGGTTCGGTTGCGTGGACATGTGTGGCAACGGCAGGTTCGTCGTGTGGCTCGGCGAGCGGAAGCGGTGCGATCAGTTCGACGGTGACACTGCTCGCCGCAGGCACGGCTACGTACACCATGAACGCAGTGGTGTCGGTCACAGCAACGGGCAACGTGGATAACACGGCCACCGTCGCTGTTCCGGTTGGCAACACCGACCCGGTCCCCGGCAACAACTCGGTAACCGACAGCCACACGCTCGTGCCGCTGGCCGATCTTTCGATCACCAAGACCGACGGGGTAAGCACGGTTCGTCCGAACGGCGCGCTGGTGTACACCATCAAGGTCACCAACGCCGGGCCAAGTGCAGTTACCGGCGCCACTGTCGTTGATGTACCGGGGTCCAACAGCGTGGCGGGCCTTTGGAGCTGTTCAGCGACGAGCGGGTCAAGCTGCGTCGCAGCGAGCGGGTCCGGTGTGCTGAACACAACGGTCAACCTCGCCGTTGGCGGTGTGGCGACGTACACCACGAACGCCACGGTGCCGGGCTCAGCTCTGGGCACGGTGGATAACACGGTGACGGTCACTCCTCCTGCTGGGACCGACGACGTGGTGACGGCCAACAACACGGCCAGCGACAGTGACGTCATCATTCCGGTGGCCGACCTCTCGATCACCAAGAACGACGGTGTCACCACCGTTGCGCCAGGTCAGACCAACCAGTACACGATCGTGGTGAGCAACGCCGGACCAAGTCTGGTGAACAACGCAACCGTGATCGACACCCTCCCGGCCACCATGACGGGCCTGGCCTGGAAGTGCACCGCCGGAGCATGCGGCACAGCATCGGGAACGGGAGCGCTCAACACCACAGTCAGCCTGGTGGCTGGTGGGTCAGCCACGTACCTGACCACCGTTACCGTCTTGCCGACGGCCCCGCTCACCACTGTCACGAACACAGTGCGGGTAGCGGTAGCTGCCGGTGATCCAACGCTTGACCTGGTGCCGGGAAACAACAGCGCCGTAGACACGAACCTGGTGCGAAACGCGACGCTCCCGGCCGTTGCGCTGCGAGACAACTTTGATCGCGACGGCCCGGCCTTCGGTGTCAACTGGAGCGTGACGGGAACCAACACCCGCATCATCGGCGATGCTGTGCAGGGCTTCACCAACAGCCAGATCATGTGGAACGGTGCAGCCAGTCCGTTCGGTGCGAAGCAGGCGGCGGCGTTCGTCTACCGCAACGCTCCGGTCAACAACGCGGCGTACCCCATGGGCCTGGTGCTGAAGGCCAGCGGCGGCACGCTGGCCGTGCCTGCCACGTACGCCTCGGTCACGTACAACACCGGTGTGGTCACGGTGTCCACGGTGACGACCAGCGGTGCTGCAGTAGCGCGAGGTACCAAGGCGTTCACCCTGGTGAACGGGGATCGGCTCACGGCCCTGGCCGATGGTCTCGGCAACGTGTTCCTGTTCCGGACCAACAGCAGTGGTAACACGGCCTACATCGGTGTGGTTGCCATCCCGATTGTCGGAGCATCGGCATGGGCGCCAGCAACGGTTGGCGGTCGAGTCGGACTGCAGGTTCCTGTTGGCCAGCGGGTCGACGACTTCCGGGCCGGGACCATCGTATGAACCGGCCAGTAGATCTTTCATCAACGTCCTCAAAAGGAGGCAGTGGCATGAGTGAACCCAACGTAAACCACGTCGGGCGGCGGCAGTTCCTGAAGGTGGCCGGTGGCGTTGCGGCGCTATCGGTCGGCCTTGGGGCCCCATGGAAGGGCAAGACGCTGGCGCCCATCTCGGCGAGCCCGGCCGATGCCGCCGGAGGCGTACCAGACCTGATGCTTGGTGGCACCGACGGCTGGATCGCCCTGCCGAAGACCCCCGCCATCGCGCCGTTTCATCCCGACCCGTATGCACCGGATCCGTTCACGACGTACATCTTCGGCTTCCGGAACATCACCGGGCTCGACCCGGTGCAACGGACCAAGCAGAAGAACAAGGCGCAGCACAACGCGCCGCTGTTCTGGGTGAATCAGTTCAACCCCGCTGCGCCTGCGGATTTCCGGGTGGACATCACCAACCTCGGTCTCCGGCAGCGGCCTGACCTGTTCGACGCCCATACCCTGCACTGGCACGGATTCCGCAACGTCATCCCGTTCTTCGACGGTGAGCCGAGCGGCTCGGTGGCGGTGCCAGCTGGCGCGGTGTTCAGCTATATCTACCGGCCTCGTGAGCCAGGTACCTATATGTACCACTGCCACGTGGAAGACGTTGAGCACGTGCACATGGGCATGAACGGCCTGGTGTTCGTCCGCCCGCTGCAGGACGGCAATACGGCCCTCTATCCAAGCGGTAAGTACGCCTACAACGACGGTGACGGCTCGACCGGTTTTGACCGTGAGTACTCGATGTTCCTCAGCGAAGTGTGGGCCGAGGCTCACTGGGCCGATGCGCACATTCAGCTGCCCGAGTGGAGTGACTACCACCCCGACTTCAGCCTGCTGAACGGCCGGGTCTATCCCGACACGATTGCGCCGAGTGGTTCGGTGGATCCGTTCCACCCTGTTCGCGATGTCGATGGTGACCTCATCGCTACCCCGGGCTACGAGCATCTGAAGTACCAGCCGCTTTCGTCACTCATCGAATGCAACGCCGGTGAAAAGGTGCTGCTGCGTTTCGCCAACCTTGGCTTCAAGGAAGGGGCGATGACCACGGCCGGTATGAAGATGCGGGTAGTCGGTCGTGATGCCACCCCAATGCGAGGTCGAGCGTCCGCGATCGATCCGTTGACAGGGCAATACCCGTTGACCGGCGCCGACACCAGTTACGAGACCAACACCATCAACATCGGTGCGGGCGAGAGCTTCGACGTCATTCTCGACATCCCGCCGCACTCCGGTGGCGTAGGTCCCGACACATACATGCTTTACAACCGCAACTACACCCACGTGGACAACCTGGCGACCGGCGGATTCGGCGGCCAGACCACCGAGATCCGGGTCTACCCCGGTACCCGCCCCGCACAATTGATTCCGAACACGTGACCGTGATGACGAAAGGGATCCCCATGAAGAAGAACCGCTTCCGTCACACGATGAAGCGCAGCCTGATGATCGTCCCAATGTTGGCTGTTGCAACAGCCGGCGTGACCGCTACGCACACCGCAGCGAGCGCCACGACGACGACCACCAACAAAGTCGGCATCGTCTGTACATCAGACGCCAGCCCCAGCCCTGTGTTCAATCTCACCACATCCACCGGTTACATCGACCTTCCTGATGGCAACACGATGTTCATGTGGGGCTACTCGCAGGCCGGCAAACCGTTCCAGCATCCCGGACCGGTTCTGTGTGTGAACGAGGGTGATCACGTCACCGTTCACCTGCAGAACAACCTGCCCAAGGCTGCATCGATTGCGTTCCCCGGACAGGCCGATGTGATGGCCAACGGAGCCTACTCCCAGCCGGAAATCGACGGCAGCGGCAACGTGACCTCACTTACCACTACGGCCGCCGCCAACGGTGGGGCCGTCACGTACGACTTCATTGCCGGCAAGCCGGGCACGTACATCTACCAGTCCGGTACCGACCCCGAGAATCAGATCCGCATGGGTCTCTTCGGGGCCTTCATCGTACGCCCGGCGATGGGTGCCGGCTACTCGTACAACCGGGTCGACAGTCAGTTCATGCCAAGCGAAGAGTTCCTGGTGCTGCTTTCCGAAATTGACCCCTACCAGCATCAAGCAGTGGAGAATGGTCTGACATTCGACCTCACCCAGTACAAGCCTCGCTACTGGCTGATCAACGGTCGAGGCTTCCCCGACAGTGTCGCCGACAACGGTGCATCATGGTTGCCAAGCCAGCCCTACGGCTCGCTCGCCCGCATCCATGAGTTCAACCCGGACCCGGCCGCCGGACTGAACTACCACCCGCTTCCCGGTCTGGCTCGATACATCAACGTCGGCTCCGAGGACTACCCGTTCCACCCGCACGGCAACAACGGTGCCGTGGTTGGACGAGACGGTGAGCCCCTGGCCGCTCCCGCTTCGGTCGGCGGTGCTGATCTCTCGTTTGAGAAGTACTCGATCAACGTCGGCCCCGGTCAGACGTGGGACGTGCTGGTGCGCTGGTATGACGCCGAGCACTACAACGCCGCCACCAACCCGGTGCCCGTCGTGGTACCGAGTGTGAACAACCAGGTATTCGGCATGTTCTACAGCGGTAGCCCGTACCTCGGGAACAACGGCACGCTGCCGCCCGGTACCAACACCCTCAACCAGTGCGGCGAGTTCTACGTCATCGCCCACAACCACGCCCTGTACCAAATCACTTCGTGGGGCGTCACCATGACCGGCCCCATTACGTACATGCGCATCGATCCACCTCTACCCAACAGCTGCCCGAACTGATGAGCGGCCACATGGAACGGACACGGAATATGACACGAGCACGACTCCTCCGCACGGGATTGCCGGTGGCCCTGGTGGCCTCCATCGCCCTCCCGCTTGCAGGGGCCACCCAGGCAGGGGCGCGTATTGCCCCGGCTCAGGCTGCTCCCTCAAAAGCGGCTCCAACGGTTGCCGCCGCGGCCCCGGCCTTTGCTCTCCCGAGAGCGGGCGGCCCGGTCAGCATCAACCTGTGCGCAACCACTGGCACGACCACGCTTCCCGGCACAGTGCCGATCACGGTGCCGGTGTTGGGGTATGTGCTGGGCGACTGCACCATCATCAACACCGTCAGCGCCCCGGGCGGACCAGCCATTGTGGTCAACGACGGCGACACGGTCACAGTGACACTTCACAACAACCTGACCGAAGCTACCGGCCTTCTTTTCCAGGGCCAGACAATGGTGCCCGATCGTGTTGGTGTGGCTGCTGGCGGCATGAAGAACTACACCTTCACGGCGAAGACCGGCACGTCGATTTATGAGGCGGCGCTGCTGCCTGGCGCCCAACATCAATCGGCCATGGGCCTCGTCGGTGCGTTGGTCGTCAAGTCCGCAACCGCAGGTCAGGCGTACGTACAGCCGTCCAGCGCATACGACGATGAAGTAGCGGTCGTGGTCAGCGAGCTTGATCCGATGCTGAACAATACGACCACCCCCGCTGCGTTCGACATGCGCACCTTCAAGCCGACCTTCGGTTTGATCAACGGCAAGGCCAGCCCCCTTACCGATGCCATCCCAGCAGTGGCTGGCCACAAGCTGTTGCTGCGTATGGTCAATGGCGGATCGCAACCGCACTCGCTCGGTCTGCTCGGTCTCCGTCAGACGGTGATTGCCATCGACGGCAGCGAACTCCGCTACAGCCACAACGTGGTGGCTGACACCGTCGGGCCCGGCCAGTCAGCCGATGCCGTGATCAGTATCCCGGCCGGCGCGCCTGCGGGCAGCAAGTTTGCCTTCTACGACGCCAGCGCCAGCCTGCACAATGCCGGTGCCAGCGGTTCGGGCGGCATGCTGACCTTCATCACCACGGCCGCCGGTGCGGCCAACACGGCCCCGGTCACCACCAACGTATCTGTCTCGCCGAATCCGGCGCTGACCACCACGGCCAGCGTGACGCTGACCGGTACGATCACGCCGGCACCCGACGCGGTCGAGTACTTCATCGACACCCTTGGTGTCAGCGGTACCGGTTGTGTGGTAACGCCAGCCTCTGCGGTAAGCGCCGTCATTACGACCATTGGTGGAACCTCGCCCTGTGGTTTGGTGTCACTGTCGGCCGGCAACCACAGCATCTACCTGCATGGCAAGATCGGTACCGACTGGGGAGCGGCCGTTTCGACCGCTCTCACCGTCACGCCGGCTGATACGCAAGCACCGATCACGTCTGGCCTTTCTGTCACGCCAGCGCTGACCAATGGGGCTGACCCGATCATAAACGCCACGGGTGATGACTCCACAACAGGCGGCTCGAGTATCAATGCCATCGAATATTTCATCGGTGCGACGGGACCGAACGGATCGGGCGCAGCACTGGCAATCACACCTCCGATCGACGCTACGGTGTCGGCCGGAGCGACGATACCGTTTGCTGGGCTCGTACCTGGTGTGAACGTGATTTCGGTTCGCAGCCAGGACAGCGCCGGGAACTGGGGTCTCTTCGCCACGATCAACGTTATGAAGGACACGGTTGGCCCGGTCACCGCGGCGGCCAGTGCTTCGCCCAGTCTCAGTAACGGTGCCATCGGTGTGAACTCGTCCACACCCGCCGTGCGGGTATCGGCCTCGGCTAGTGATGCGCTGACCAACACCGTGGCGACTGAAGGCTTCATCGATGCCGTCGGTGCACCGGGTAGCGGGTTTGTCTTCTTCCCGACGGACGGCTTGTTCAACTCGCTCTCGGAGTCGGTGTACTACGACATCCAGCTGACGGCGGTGAAGGGCCTGAGTAACGGCAACCACACCATCTACGTCCGCTCGAAGGACGCCGCCGGAAACTGGGGAGCCGCGATCTCCACGGTGTTGATCGTCGACAAAGTTGCGCCGACCACCAACGCCATTGCGGCGGCCCCGAACCCCACCAACGTGAGCGGCGGAACGAACACATCGTTCCTGCTGACCGCCAACGCCACGGATGCTGCCTCTGGCAACAACGTCATCACCGCCGCCGAGTGGTACCAGAACCCGGCTCCGGCCGCTGGCTCCGGTACCCCCATGGCTGCCAGTGACGGCACCTTCAACTCGTCGGTGGAGCCGATCAACGCCACGATTGACTTCGTAGCCCTCGGTTGGACCAGCGGCAACCACACCGTGTTCGTCCGAAGCCGTGACGCGGCGGGCAGTTGGAGCACCCCAGTGTCGGTCGTCGTGAATGTGGTCTACCCGAACATCTTCATCAACGGGTTCGACTCGGGCACGCTGTTCAACAGGTGGGGTTGGAGCGCCCTTGGTGGCACCACCGCTCGACTGGCAGTGAACGCCGGTTCAGCGCAGGGCGGTTCTGCTCGACGACTCGATGTGACCGTGGCGGGCGGTGCCGCGGCAACGTCGGGATTCGTGCAGGACAACTCGCCCAACGCTGAGGCCAGTTACCACGGTCGGTTCTACATCAATCCGCAGAGTCTCGTCACCGGTACGGGAGCCAATCCGCAGGCGATCGACCTCTTCAAGGGTCTGTCTGGTGACGGTATCGGCAACACGGTGTTCACGGTGCAGTACCGCCGCAGCACGGTCACCGGTGCGAACAACAATCGGGCGCAGGTTCGCCTCACGGTCAACCGTGCTGGTGGCACCACGTCGACCAACTGGTTCAACATCGCTGATAACGCCTACACCTCGGTGGAAGTGGCCTGGGCTTCTGGTGTATCGGCGACGTCGAGCATCTCGACCGGCGGCACCGTTCGCCAGAACCTGACTGCCTTGGACACCAGCGCCAACACGCTGGGGTCGGTGCAACTCGGCTTGCAGGGAACGCTGGCCAACATCGGCGGCACCATCCGCATCGACTCCTTCGTCTCGACCAAGACGACGGTCATCGGTAACTAACACTCACCCTGGTCCGCGGCCCCGTTGGGGGCTGCGGACCGACGCAAAGGAACAACATGAGCATCGAACTCCTTGAAACCGAAATCGAGACCACGGTCGTCACCCCGGCCAAGCGATGGTCGTTTCGCAGCATGGCCTTCGTGGTCGCGCTTCTCGTCATCGGCTCCACCGCGGTCTATGCGGCGTCGGCGGGCAAGGCCAAGCGTGGCGCCAACGCCGTGTCGGCCAAGGTGCTCGAGGAGCGGTACGGCGCTCGCGTCGATCTGGTCGCGACCGCCGCGCTTGGTGGCATGGTGGAGCTCCGCTTTACCGTGCTCGACGTCAAGAAGGCCGACGCCCTGTTCCACGATCCGGACAAGATGCCACGGCTGCTGGTGGAAGGCGTTGGCCAGACGCTTGACCCACCGCCGGGCATGAAGCACTCGATGAAGATGGTGAATGGCGGCTCGTACTTCATTCTCTACGGGAACCGAGGCGGTCACGTGAAAGAGGGCAGCAAGATCTCGGTGATTGTTGGCGATATTCGGCTTGAGCACCTCACGGCAAAGGCCTGATCATGCCCCGACTCTCTCGCCGCGTTGCTGTAGTTGTGCTCACCGTTGGTCTGGTCGGCATCGGCATCGGCACCCAGACCGATCTGGCCTTCGCCAGGCCGACGGCATCGTTGTTGCAGACCGACCCGGTGCTGCAAGCCACGCTGGCCGCTGCGCCGCCGGATGCGCAGCTCACCTTCCTCATCCGTATGAAGGACAAGGCCGACATGCGCAAAGGCCGCACCGGCACGCGGGCCAAGCGGCAAAAGGAGGTCATCACCGAACTCAAAACGAAGGCAGCCACTACACAGGGCAACGTTCGTTTGAACCTTGATTTCCTGGGTCGCCAGAAAAAGATCACCAACATCCAGCCGCTGTGGGTGCTGAACGCCATTTCGGTGACGGCCACACCCGATGTCTTGGCCGCGATTGCGAATCGCTCCGACGTGGAATCGATGACGCCGGATGACATCTCGATCGTCACTGTCGCCACGTCCGGTCTGACCTCGGCCATGGGAACGCTGAGCGCGGAGGTCACCAAATCATCCTCGATGTGGGACCTTGGCTACACCGGTCAGGGCGTGGTGGTCGCCGACCTCGATAGCGGCGTCGACATCTCCCACCCTGACCTCACCAGCAAATGGAGAGGCGGAACGAACTCCTGGTACGACCCCTATGGTCAGCACCCGACAGTGCCCACCGACTTCAGTGGTCACGGCACCGCGACCACCGGAACGATCGTGGCCGGCGGCGCAAGTGGTGCCACCCTCGGTTCGGCTCCCGACGCTAAGTGGATTGCAGCTCGGGTATTCAACGACGCGGGACGGGCGACGGCGACGGCTATCCACCTCGCTCTGCAGTGGGCGCTTGACCCCGACAACAACCCGGCCACCGCCGATGCTCCGGCGGTCGTCAACAATTCATGGTCGTTCGGAAACCCGGGTTGCAACCTCGAGTTCCAGCCCGACATCCAGGCGTTGCGCTCGGCTGGCATCATCCCGGTTTTCGCCGCCGGCAATTCGGGTCCAGGGCCCAATACCAGCGTGAGCCCGGCCAACTATCCCGAGGCCCTCGCGGTCGGCGTGACCGACGTTACGGACGTGATTGACGCCATGAGTGCCAACGGCCCGTCCTCGTGCGGTGAGACGGCTACAACCTATCCCGATTTGGTTGCACCAGGCATGAATGTTGTGAGCACCGATTTGTACGCCACCTACGGCTCATGGAGCGGCACGTCGATGTCGGCACCCAGTGTCTCCGGCGCACTTGCGTTGCTCATGAGCGCCCAGGTGGCGCCCGATGCCGACGTGCAGGCGGCTCTATTGGACACCGCCGTCGACCTCGGCGCGGTCGGACCGGACAACGTCTACGGCCGGGGTCGCATCAACACCCTTGCCGCGTACCAGCGCCTGCGCCAGTTGGCTGCTGCCACGACCACCACGACAACGACGGTCGCAACGACGACCACGACAACGACGGTCGCAACGACCACCACGACCGCGCCGCCAGACACAACCACAACGACGGTGGCACCGACCACGACCACGGTGCCGACCACCACAACGACCACGGTTGCGCCAACGACGACCACGGTTGCGCCAACGACGACCACGGTTGCGCCAACGACGACCACGACGACGCCAGTTGCGCCCGACGCGGTGTTCAGTAACGGGTTCGAGGCAGGGACGCTGGCCGGATGGACGAAGTCGACCACGAACAACGGGAAGCTGTCGGTATCGGCGGCTTCGGCCCTGGTGGGCTCCTTCGGCATGCAGGCGGTAATGGCCGGTACCACGTCGATGTACGTCACCGACTCCACTCCGGTCGCCTTACCGGGCTATCACGCCCGGTTCCGCTACTCACCGAACGGTGCCGTTGTCGGCGGCACCAACGGCCACGACATCTTCGCCGGCGTTGACGCCAACGGCAGGAAACTGATCGTCGCCCAGGTGCGAGCCGCGACAGGCGGCTACGAGATACGAGTCGGTGCCAACAGCAGCGGCACGGTGAAGTACTCGGCGTGGACATCAGTAACCAACGCCGCGCACACCATCGAGGTCAGCTGGCAGGCAGCCACTACCAGCGTCGGAAAGAACGGACTCGCCTCGATCTGGATTGACGGCACACTCAAGCAATCAGTGGCGGCGCTAACCAACGGGACCCAGCGGCTCGAAGACGCCAGGCTTGGACCGCAGAACCTGAGTCGCTCGGTGACCGGCACCGAGTACTTCGATGCGTTCGCCTCCACGAAGGGCAGCTACATCGGTGTCTAGATCTACTCGGTCGCCGTGGTCTGACCGGACCCGTCACCTCGTCAGACTGCGGTTCGACCGCGCCCTCGACGTACAGCGATGTACGCGGCGATGAATACTGCGCACACTGCCGCAATGTACGTGCCGTAGCGGGTGAGCTTGTCAGCCAGATCCTGCCAGTTGGCTCCCAGCTTGTAGCCGCCGACCGAACACACCGTTGCCCAACTGATGGCTCCGAACACGTCCCACCGAAGAAACTCCCGATAGGTCATTTCTGACATCCCCGCCGTGGCGGGCATGATGGCGCGGAGAAAGCCGATCCATCGTCCGATGAGAATTACCGGACCCTTGCGGCGACGGATGAGATCTTGTGCGCGCACCCAGTTGTTCTCCCCAAGTTTGCGCCCGACCCAGCTGCGCTGCAATCGATGCCCGAACCGGTCTCCGATGTAGAAGCCGGTGGCGTCACCGAGCACCGCCGCCAGGCAAGCGACCACAACCAGGATGTAGATGTTGAGACTGCCAGCACCCGCTGCCGCACCGGTGACGAAAAGCCCAATCTCACCGGGGACGAGGAAGAACAGGGTGCCCGTCTCGGCGAACGTGAGCACGAACGCCACGACATAGAGCCACGGTCCGGTGAAGCGTTCGATGAAACGAACGACGGCGTCGGAACCAGCAGTGGCGAACACCATCACAGCGTTGCACAGCCCGGCCGCCAGCGTTTCGGTCTGACGCCGCAGAAGTTCCCTCACGGCGGCTCTCCTCACCTATCGTGCACGCATGGACATCAACCAGGCATCGGCAATTGTGACGGGTGGGGCTTCGGGCATCGGCGAGGCGGCAGCGCGGGCGCTGGCGGCACGCGGTGCCAAGGTAGTGATCGCCGATCTCAACGAAGAAAGGGGCCGAGCTGTAGCGGCTGAGATCGGCGGGGCGTTCTGCCGCGTTGATGTCACCAACACCGACGATGTCATTGCCGCGGTGGAGACCGCCAAGGAGATGGGACCGCTGCGGGCGTTGGTGAACTCGGCCGGTATCGGTTGGGCGACCCGCACAGTCGGAAAAGACGGGCAGTATGCGTCGGCCCATCCGCTCGACATCTTCACCAAGGTGGTCGGCATCAATCTCATCGGTACCTTCAACTGCATCCGCCTGGCGGCCACGGCCATGGGGCAGACCGAACCGCTGGAGAACAACGAGCGTGGCGCCATTGTGAACATGGCGTCGGTCGCAGCGTTCGACGGTCAGATCGGCCAGGCTGCCTACTCGGCCTCGAAGGGCGGCGTGGTCGGGATGACCCTGCCGATCGCTCGTGACCTGGCCGCCATCGGCGTTCGGGTCAACACCATTGCGCCTGGTTTGATCGACACCCCGATTTACGGCACGGGTGAGGCGTCGGAGGCGTTCAAGGCCAGCCTGTCGAAGGATGTCGTGTTCCCGAAGCGGCTCGGCCACGCGTCGGAACTGGCCTCGATGGTGGCTGAACTCATCACCAACAGCTATATGAATGGCGAGACGATCCGGGTCGACGGAGCCGCCCGGCTGCAGCCGAAGTAAGTCATAAGAACCCTCTTCGCCCAGAGTGACCCACACGCGCCATGTAGGGGTGCAACCACAGCTAGCGTTTGTGATGTGGTTTTGTTCGGCGGAACTGTGCAACACGGTCACCACCCATGGTGAGCACTGGCACCGATCGCTTGCTGTTAAAGCGACGGAGGCTCTGGCATGTGCCGCGACTCGTCGATATCTATCGCGATCCGCGTACCGTGACGCAAGAGGGCGGCTCGAGCTCCCTGCCGACGGCGTATCGACGGCTGTCGCTCGGCTGTCTCGGCCGGCGGCACTGGTCGATCTTTGTCGTCGGTGCGCGACGGCCGATTGGTTCGGTTGGGTTTTGGCGGTGGTCGGACGGCCGACCGGAATTGGTTTACTGGATACACCACGACCATTGGGCCGCCGAGATGGCCACTCGCGTGATCACCGGAGCGCTCAGTCGACGAAGGCGACGACCGGTGGTGTCGCTCTCGCGCACGGCCAACCTGGGTTCGTGTCTGGTGCTCGAAGAACTTGGCTTTGCCGCCGAATCCAACCTTCGCCGCTACGGAACCGAACAACGTCTCTACGTGCTCGACTGAACATCAGCGACCGCGTTTGCGGGCCATGGCATGCAGCTCGCGCAGGTGTTTCGGAATCTCGTTCGGCTGCACGACTGCACCGCGAATGAGGTCGTCAAACTGCGCGCTCAGGATGCGGATGTGTTCGGTAGAGGTGAGCACGAGATACATCTGGCCCAGGTAGAGCGATACCCGTTTCGGTCCGAAGATGGTGATGGGCGCGGCGTAGCGTTGCAGCCCATCGAAGAGGAACCAACGGAACGCGGGGTACAACTCCTCGGTGAGCTCGATCATCTGATCCAACTGAGCGAGCCGCGCCGGCAACGCGAGATCGCGCCAGATGCCCTCGCCCCGAGCAAACAGCTCGAGGGACTGTCGACTGGAGCAGCACTCCATCTCAGTGTCGGGTTGGCGGGTCCAGGTCAGGCGAGTCGCCACGGTTTCGATGCGCTGCTCGGAGTGCACCGTGGTGAAGTCACCGACCTCGTGGCGGATGACGTCCTGCGTCTTCAACAGATCGGGCAACGTTGAGGGCACCAGGCGAACCCGGTAGCCCGCAGCCTCGGTGAACCAGGCCACCAACTGCTCGTCATCGGGCGCGAGATCCTTGGGTGTCAGCGTTAGCTCCTGACGCAGGACCTCGGCCGACAGCGGGCCCTGCTGGCTGAGGCCGAGCAGCCAATCGATGGACGCCTGACGGCTCTGGGCAATGGCGGTGATCGTCTCCAAACGGGGGAGTCGCCGGTTGGTGGGGGAGAGCAACTGGGACAGGGTCGAGCGGTCGATCTGGGCGGCGGCGGCGAAGTCCTGGCGGCTCAGACCGGAATGGGCGATGACCTCAGAGAGACGATTGCGGAAGTCGGACAGGAACTCGGCACGGTCAATCATGTTGTGAATCTACTGCAACTGTTGCGTATTCATCACAGAAGAGGTGTATACGTGCGCTATGTCACGCCAACGTGCGGATGAGTCCCTTGTCTGGGCACCTGACATGCCGAAGAGTAAAGGGTGGTGAAAGTATCGCGATGGCCGACTGTGGTAGTTGCAGTTGCAATTGGTTTGCTTTGGCTTGGCCTGGCGGCGGGTCACGCCTTCGTCCCGACACCCCTGCTGTTGTTGGCGCTCGCGCTGCTCGGAGCGTGGTTCGGGTCGCTGCAGCACGAGGTGATTCACGGGCACCTGCCCACCTGGGTGGGCTGGGCGCCGCTTGGGTTGCTCGTGCCGTTTTGCCGCTATCGGACCACGCACATCGACCATCACCGCAACGAGCTCCTGACGGACCCGGTCGTCGACCCCGAAAGCTTTTACCTCACTCCCGAGGTGTGGGCGACCGCCAGTACGACGCATCGGTTCTTCATTCAGAGCACGCGCACGCTGTTCGGACGCATGCTGCTCGGGCCCCTTGTGTCCAACGGACGCTTTATCGGAAACGACCTGCGCGGATTGCGACGCAACGGGCATGCCGCGGCCTGGGTGAAACACCTCGTAGGCGTCACAACCGTGGTTGTCGTGGTGCGCTCGCTCGGGCTGCCGCTGTGGATCTATATGCTCGGCTTCGTGTACGGCGGTTCCTCGATAACGCTGTTACGCAGCTTTGTCGAACACCGTGCGGTTGACGACGGACCACAGTCGGCCATGGTGCTCACTAACCCGGCGCTGTCACTGCTCTTCCTCAACAACAATCTCCACTTTGCGCATCACGCTGCTCCCGGGGCACCCTGGTTTGCCCTTCCGGCGCTGGGCCGCGACATGGGCGCAATTGAGTTGGCTCGAAGCGGTGCCGGTGTGTACGACGGCTATCGCGACGTTGTTCGCCGCTATGCGTTTCGCCCGTTCTGCCAACCGGTTCGGGTTCGCGATCAAGTGTTGCCGAGCTCGCTCTAGCAAACTGAACCTGTGATCGGTCGTGGCTCACTCCCCATGTACGACCTGCCGGGGGTCGAGCGCGACGTCGACCTGTTGTGGGCTGCGATAGCCGAACATATCGACGCCGACCCGGTCCGCCTGCGTCCGGATGATCTCCACGAACACTGGAGTTCAGGAGAGTTCGTCCTCAGTCAGACCTGCGGCTACCCGCTCGTAGAATCGCTGCATCACGTGATCGTCGTCGGGGCGTTCACGACGGCAGTCGGCGTGGGGGACGGCAGCCACTATCAAAGCGTGATTGTCGAGCCGAAGTTGCCGTCGTCCGGGCCGGTGGCCATCAACTCTTGGGAGAGCCTGTCCGGCTACGTCAGCCTCGCCCATTTTCTGGCCGAGGAGCGCCCTGACGTGCTGAAGCATGGTCCGGTTTCACCGCTGATCACGGGTGGGCATCGATACAGCTTGGCCGCGGTTGCCTCTGGTGTGGCCTCGCTTGCGTCGATTGACGCCGTCACCTTCGACATCTTGTCCCGAACGGCGCCCGACATGGTTGCCGCCGTTCGCCGGGTCGGGTCGGGCCCGACCGTGCCCTGTCTTCCCCTCGTGGCAGCCAATGATGAACATCGTGTGCGTTTATTCCACGCACTCGAGCAGGTAGTGCAGATGGAGTCGCTGCAACCGGCGTTGCGTCACTTAGCCATCACCGGATTCAACCCGCTCGATCGCCACGCATACAGCGGCGTCCCGACACTGATCATAAAAGCTCGACAAGACCTTCCGCCCAAAATCGACCGATGAGCGACGTCTGCCTTGCCGCAGAAGCTGTGGCGGGTGTCACCGTGAATTTGCGGTACAGTCGTTTCGCCTTCGTGCGTGCGCTACCTGGCCGCACTTGGGTGCGTATTCTGTAGACGTCGGTCGAATGTCCGACGACGATCCGAGGGGGATGTTCAGGAATGAATTTTAGGGACTTTGACCACGCCCGCCGCAGCGTGGGTCCGATCGAGTTGGACCACATCGAGTCATTTGCGCAGGGCCGCATCAATCGTCGTGAGTTTGTGCGCCGTGGAACCGTGCTTGGCCTGACGGTCCCGTTCATGGGCGCAATCATCTCGGCATGCGGCAGTAGCAAGGGTTCGTCGTCTGCCACGACAGCTGGGGCAGCCACTACTGCTGGCCCGGCCACCACGGCCGGCGCAGCCACGACAGCCGGTGTAGTCACAACCGCAGCGACGGCTGCTGGCGCCATCAAGCCTGGCGGCACGCTTCGCATTGCCGCGCAGACGCCCGGTGGCCCCCTTGACCCGGTCGCCATGGAAAACCTGGGCAGCTACACCATTGTCACAACGGCATGCGAGTACCTGTGCGGCCCCGGCGAAGGTGCCGAACTTGCCCCCATGCTCGCCGAGAAGTGGTCCTCAAACGCAGACGGCACCGTCTGGACCTTTAGCCTTCGCAAGGGTGTGAAGTGGCACGACGGTTCGCCGTTTACTGCCGACGATGTCGTGGCCTCCCTCGACCGCTTGGCCGGCAGCAACCTGAAGGCGTCCATCGAAGCGGGTGCCTCCAAGGCAGTCGACGCTGGCACGGTTGCCGTCACTTTGAAGGCGGCCAATGGTCAGTTCCCGTACCTTGTGTCACACTGGAATCCACAGTCGGTCATTACCCCGAAGTCGTTTGCTCTCGGCACCACGATCGACAAGGTCAAGGTTGGCACCGGCCCGTTCAAGCTCGAGTCCTACGACCCCGTTACGGGTGCCACGTTCGTTCGCAACGACGACTGGTGGGGCGGCAAGCCGTATCTGGACAAGCTGCAATTCATCTTCTCCGATGATATCGCCACCCAGATCAGCGGCTTCCAGGGTGGCGCGGCCGACGCGCTCATCCAGTTCAACCCGACACTCGGTGCCGCCGTGTTGGCCGACACCAAAAAGTTCACGGTCGAGACCATTCGTGGCTCTGGTCACCGTCAGTTGTGGTTCAACACCCGTGAGGGCACCTTCGTCGACAAGCGCATACGCCAGGCGTTCGCCTACGCGCTTGATCGCCCCGCGCTGATCGAAAAGGCACTGCTCGGTGCCGGTGATCTCGCCAACGACCACCCCATTGCTCCCATTTACGCCTACTTCGATAAGTCGCAGCCACAGCGCAAACGTGACATAGCGAAGGCCAAGCAGCTTCTGGCCGATGCCGGTAAGACCGGGCTGAAGACCACGATGTCTGTCGGCAAGTTGCAGGAGATCCCGCAGTTGGCTGAACTAGTGCAGGCGCAGTTGCTCGAAATCGGTGTTGACGCCCAGATCGATCTGGTCGAGAACAAGGTCCACTACGACCGCTGGTGCAAGGTGTATGACTCCAAGGTTGCTCCCGAAGGCTGTGACGGCGGCTCCGAATTCGGTATCGTCGACTACGGTAACCGTGGAACCCCCGACGTATACCTCACCAAGGCGTACTCCACCGGTGAGTGGAACTCGGCGCACTACGTTTCGGCACCGTTCAACCAGGCAGTCAAGGACTACCAGGCATCGCTGGACAACGCCGGTCGTGCCACGGCCATCAGCAAGATCCAAGCTATCGCCACTGAAGACGTGCCGTATGCCATTCCGTACTTCCTCAACGCGAAGATGGCCTTCAGCACGAAGGTCAGCGGCATCCGTGCCACCGGGCTTGGTCACTACTACTGCGGTAAGGCCGGCTTCGTCGCCTGACGATACGTCGACCGTTCGCTCATCGATGACGGCTGGGGCTTCCGCAGGGGGCCTCAGCCGCGCTTTTCGTCTAACGTAAATTCTTAGCAGTCCGAGGTGGGGGGCCAACAACGTGGGTCGATTTCTTCTTAAACGGTTGCTGTCGGCCATTGTCACGCTTTGGCTGCTGGCCACCATCGTGTTCCTCCTTGTCAACGTGCTGCCGTCCAACGTCGGGCGACAGGTGCTCGGTGGCCAGGCCAAGGAGGAACTGGTCAAGGCCTATAACAAGAAACTCGGTACCGACAGGCCGGTGTTGGTGCAGTACGGCAAGGCCATGAAGAACCTGTCCACCCTGAGTTTCGGTGCCTCCTATAAGAGCGGTGTCGCCGTGCGAAAGATCATCGGCCCGGCCATGGTGCGATCAGGCAAGCTGGCACTGCTTGCGCTCCTCCTCACCGTGCCGCTGGCCATCGCCGGGGGTGTCTACACGGCGCGACGGCAAGACAAGTTCGCCGACCGAGCAGTGGTGGTGGCTGGCCTGGCCACATCGTCAACGCCGGAGTTCGTCACCGCCGCGATCCTGCTGTCGATCTTCTGTGTTACGTGGAAGTTCGGGAAGGTGTTCGCTAACCCGCCACCAGGTGCGTCCATCCTGACGCAGTTGCATTACCTCATTGTGCCGGCCTCGGCGATGGCCATCGTTTACCTCGGATACATCGTTCGTATGGCTCGTGCCGGCGTGATTGGCGCGTTGCAGACTGATTATGCCCGTACGGCAACGATGAAGGGTCTGTCCCAGGGAACGGTGATGCGGCGCCATTTGCTGCGTAACGCCCTTGCTCCGACCATCACGGTTATCAGTGCTCAGATTGGGTACCTGTTCGGCAGCATCGTCGGTGTGGAGATCGTGTTCAACTACGCCGGGCTCGGCTCGGTGCTGCGTGACGCGGTCGGCAACAAGGACATTCCCATTCTGTCGGGCGGC
>JANMCE010000067.1:0-32010 GCA_031360915.1 Actinomycetes bacterium
ACCAGCCAGATCGGCCCGGCTGTTCCACTCCGGTGAACCCGGTGTGGCGTCAGGCCGACACCGTTTGCAGGCTCGGAAGCCAGCCTGCTGGGCGGCCGCGGCCGTCGGGTAGAAGCGAACGTTGGCCCGCTTCGGTGTGATTGCCGGACAACTTGGCCGACAATAAATGTCGGTCGATGTCACTGCGGTGAAGAACCACCCGTCGAAGCGGGCGTCCTTCCCGAGTACCGCCCGGTAGCGAGCGTCATCGTCCATGCCACCATTCTCGTCCCCTTTGACGAGCATGGCTAGCGGAAATCAGACGCCCTTATTGCGGAGGGTCCGCGGTCGGCTTCCGGTGCTGGTGTCGGGTCGCTTGCGGTGGTGTTGCGGGCGCTATAAGTCCTGTTCAGGATAAGTTTTCTTGACACTTCATGGGTAGCAAACACTTGTTCGGTCCGGTATGATTCTTCTATGGAAACGGCGGCCATGTTGGACGAGGCATTGGACAAAATGCTCGCCGCCGATCACGAGTTCCTGACTGGCCCAGCCGCCGCGTTGCTGGCTGGAATGCTGGAACGAGCGAGCCGCAAACTTGATGCATTGAAGATCGCGCTCGTGGACACGGTCGACCGTAACGGCCTGTACGCCGAAGACGGACATGCGTCCGCGAAGGCGTGGGTCGCGTTCACGTGTCGCACATCCGGGCGTGAAGCGCACCGCAGGGTGGCGTTCGCCAAAATGTTCCGGACGCTTGATGAGACCGCATGCCGGTATCGGGCTGGTGAGATCGGTACTGATCAGGTGGGTGAGTTGTCACGGGCGTTCCGAAACCCACGGTGCGGACACCAGCTCGCCGAGAGCGAAGCCCTACTGCTCGAACACGAGCGCGATCTCACCGCGAAGCAGTTCGAGATGGCCGTCAAACACTGGCTCTCCGTCGCGGATGCCGAAGGGATCAAGCAGCGGCATGATTCGCTCCATAAGCATCGTGATCTGCGGATCACTCCGCAGTTCGATGGCGGGTTCAAGGTCGATGGCGTCTTCGGCCCAGAACAGGGCGCGGCGATCAAAGAAATCCAGGACCGCTACACCGAGACCGAACGTTTGGTCGACTGGGCAGAAGCCAAAGCGGAGCATGTTGACAACGTCACCCCGGCCGACCTGGCTCGTACCGAGGCGCAACGTCGGGCGGACGCGTTCTACAAGATCTTCGTGAACGCCGCGTCCACTTCTGCTGATGCGCAAAAGCCCGAGCCGTTGGTCACGATCATCATGAGCGAGGATGCTTACCAGGCTGGTCTGGCCGACATCGCTGGTGAGGACGTGGTGTTCGATCCCAAACGCTATCGGCGGTGGCAATGCGAAACCCTTGGTGGCACCACGCTCACGCCGGGTGCAGCGCTCGCAGCGGCGATGGCCGGACATATACGACGAGTTGTGATCGGTGCGTCCGAAGCATCGATATCGCAAAAGACTCGGGTGTTCACCGGGCCGCTACGCCGCTTGATCCAAACATTGGACACGACGTGTGTGTGGGCCGGATGCGAAATCCCTTCTGATCGATGTCAGGCCGATCACGTGACACCATGGCGGGCTACTCAAGACACCTCCGCACGAAACGGCGCGCCCTTATGCGGACGCCACAACCGATACAAAGAACACGGCTACCACACCCACCGAGACGTCAACGGCAACTGGCACATCCAACGACCCGACGGCACCACCATCACCCCAACCGCGTGACGGTTTGAGCAGACGAGGATGGAACGCCAGCGACGCATCCACCGCTCCAGGTGATGGCTGGGGCGCGACCACACCCAAGTCGACGATCGCCGGGCTGCAGTGCCGCCACAGTTGGGCAGGCAATCCGGATTCGTTCGCAACGTCGGGCCCGTATTCTGGGTGGGTGACTTCGCCACCCACTTCGAGGCGCTTGGTATTCCGCGAGTACGTGCCCCACGACGTAGAGGCGCTCGCACCGGTCTTCGCCGATGCCTATGCCGCCCAGTTCTATCCGCAACACTCCGACCCCAATCGCCTGGTCAGCTGGATCGAGTGGAGTCGGAGGAACTACCGGAAGCACGGCTTCGGGTTGTGGGCGCTGGAACTGCGCTCGGACGGGACCTTCGCCGGCGATGCCGGCCTGACACTGCAGCCGGTCCAGGGTGACTCGATGTTGGAGATCGGCTACCACATCCACCCCGCGCTTCGCGCCCAAGGCCTTGCGACGGAGGCGGCGGCGGCGTGCCTTTCGTGGGCCTTCGAGAACACCGACCACGACGTCGTGGGCTCGATCGTTCATCCCGACAATCTCGCATCGATCCGGGTCTCGGAACGAGTCCATGGGTCCCGAAGAAGCTACGAGTCGACCTCTGATCAGCGGCTTCTGTTCTTCACCACCCGGGAGGGTTGGTCGTCGCCCGCAACCACTAAATAGCATCTCCCGTCCCCGTTTCGCACGCGGTATCGACCGCCATTCATGGTCGACGATCCGCACACTTCCCGGCGCTCAGCGCGCCGCCGGTTCGCAGTATCGCCGCTCATAACGAATCGATATAGCCTGCACGACGCTATGAATCTTGCTGCGATCATCGACGGGCATCCCGACGACGCCACCGCCGTGGTCGACGGCGACGAGCGGCTGACCTACGGCGATCTTCGCGAGCGAGTTGCGGTTGCTCGGGGCGGTCTGAAGGTGATTGGTGTGCAGGCTGGGGACCGGGTGGCGGTGCTGGGTGAGAACTCGGCGGAGATGGTGGTGGCCTACCTTGCGCTGATCGGCATGGGTGCCGTGGCTGTCTTGCTCAACCCGCAGGCACCGCTCCCGGCAATTCGCCACGAGATGGAAACCGTCGGCGCCACGTTGGCGCTCCTTGGTCGCGGTGGTGTTGCCCCTGACGGAGTAGACGCGGTGGCCATCTCAGATCTCGTCGGCGAACCCGCTGCTGTGGAACAACAAGACCCGGACACTCTCGCGGTGTTGATGTTCACCTCGGGCACGGCAGGTGCTTCTCGGGCGGCCATGTTGAGCCATGGCAACCTGTTGTCGAACCTGCAGCAGAATCTCGGCCTCGGCGATTCCATTCGTCCGAGTGATGTCGTGCTCAACGTGTTGCCGCTTCACCACATCTTCGGACTTAACGTGGCCCTCGGTCTGGCCCTCATCGGCGGGGCCAGCGTGGTACTCGCCAACCACTTTGACCCCGTGGCTACCGTGCGAACGATCGTCGACGAAGGCGTCACTATCGTTCCCGGCGCGCCACCCATGTGGATTGCCTGGTCGACCAACCCTGAAGTCACGACGACCTCATTCGCAACGGTACGGCTCGCGCTCACCGGTGCGGCCCGGATGCCTGAGGACGATGCCCAAGCGTTCGCCGAACGTAGCGGCGTACCGCTACGCGAGGGCTATGGCCTCACCGAAGCATCGCCCGTGGTGACGACGTCAATGGGCACCACGCCGCGGCTCGGTTCCATCGGCAGAGTGCTGCCCGGCGTGACTCTGCGGCTGGTCGACGAGGACGGCGAAGACGCGCTCGATGGCGACACCGGCGAGGTGTGGGTGAAGGGGCCGAACGTCTTCCTCGGCTACTGGAATGATCCGGAAGCTTCCGCCAAAGTCTTGCGTGACGGCTGGCTGCACACCGGCGATGTGGCGATTGTGGACGGCGATGGTTTCCTCTACCTGGTCGACCGTTCGAACGACCTCATCATTGTGTCGGGCTTCAACGTGTATCCCGCCGAAGTGGAAGACACCATCACCAGCCACCCATCGGTGAATGAGTGCGCGGTGGTTGGCGTGCCACACCCGACGACCGGTGAAGCAATCAAGGCGTACGTGGTCTTGGAACCAGGCGCGGCCGTTACGGCCGAAGAACTCGCCGTCCACTGCAAGAGCCAGGTGGCTCGCTACAAGTGCCCCAGCGAGATCGTGTTCATCCCCGAACTCCCGAAAGGCCCGAGCAGCAAAGTGCTGCGTCGCCTCCTGCGCTGACGCTAATAGCCGGCAGAGAGCACGAGCTGCATGGCGGCTTGGCGGTGGGACCGGCTGGCGATACCAGGGTTGCCGGTGGCAACCACGAAGCCGGCGAACAGCACCACGATGCCGAGCGCAAGCGTGACGGCGAAGGCGTTGGATTTGCCGAGACGTCCGGCGATGGTGCCGCTGGCCGACAGCACGAAGGTGCCGAGTGCGATCAGCACGTTGCCGAGCACCAGACGCCCCGACGACACCGATCCGATCGCGAGTCCGCGGTCGCGGCCACGCCAGAGGCGCCAGGCCGACCAAAGGGCCAGCACGACAATGATGGTTGCCGCCACGCCCGATCCGGCGGCGGCCAAGACGCGCGGGACAACCCCGAACAGGTCTTTCCCGACGGGCAGATCATCGGACGGGACCTTTGCTTTCAGTGGTGCGTAGATCATGAGGCCGGCGATGAATGCCGATCCGAGGCCGAACCCCCGCAACAGGCCGGCGGCCCGCTTGCCGCCGTTGAGCAGCAGCACCGATCCGAGGGCAAGCCAAGGTACGTTCAGGATGGCGCCGAACAGGTAGAACGCTCGGAACGAGCCAGCCGTCCAGCCGGTTGCAACACCGATCCACAGCGCAGCGCTGGCCAGGGTGAACAAGGCAAGAGACACCGTCCAGGCGAGCTCGTGGGGGCGGCGACGGGTGGCCCACCGGTCGCCGATGGCCACCGTAAACGCCGCGGCAACCAGTGTGGCTCCGGCGGCGAGGGCAACGGTGGACGAAGCGGCCATATTCCGTGACTCTACGGGCGAAGGCAGCGCAAGCCCAAAGACAATCGCGACCGCTTGTGAACTTGTGAACACCGTTGGGCGCCCCGTATCGTTCCTGACATGACGAACGGTGAGGCGAACGACAAGGTGAGCGCGCCTGGTCGTCGGCGTATCCCCGACGCCTCAGTGGCCCGGCTACCGGTCTATCTGCGGGCGTTGTATGAGCTGATGGGGGAGCAGATCTCCAACGTTTCCAGCGAACGGCTGGCCGAAATGGCAGGCGTCAATGCGGCAAAGGTCCGCAAAGACCTCTCGTACCTCGGCAGCTACGGGACCCGCGGTGTCGGCTACGACGTGGAGTATCTCCTCTACCAGATGAATCGTGAGCTGGGTCTCACGAAGCAGTGGCCCATCATTATTGTCGGCGCTGGCAACCTCGGCACCGCGTTGGCCAACTACGGCGGCTTCGATGAGCGTGGTTATCCGGTGGCTGGTCTGGTGGATATCTCCGCCGACAAGGTGGGCAAAACCCTGCACGGCATCACCATTCGCCACATCGACGACCTGGTCGACATGATCGACGCCGACGGCACCTCGATCGGCGTCATTTCGACGCCGCCGGGCGCTGCACAAGACGCAGCCAATCGGCTGGTGCGCGCCGGCGTGCGCAGCATTTTGAACTTCGCTCCGGTGGTGCTGACCGTTCCAGAGGGCGTCTCGGTGCGCAAAGTTGACTTAGCCGTCGAGCTGCAGATTCTCAGCTTCTACCAACAGCGCCGAGTGCTCCTGGAGGTCGAGGCCGACGATCGGGATGTGACACTTGGCCGCAACGGCGCGCCTGGTGCTATTTCGGCGGTGGCGGGTGCGTAAAGTTGAGCGAACCGAAGTCGACGGTTCCCAGGAGCCTTCCACGTGTCAGTCGTAGTCATTGGCCTGAACCACCGCACAGTCCCGATCGAACTGCTTGAGCGGTTCGCGGTCTCTACCGATGCCCTCGGCAAGGCATTGCACGATCTGTGCGGGCGCAGCAACATCGCCGAAGCCGTTGTGCTGTCCACGTGCAACCGAACCGAGGTCTATGCGGTAGCCGACCGCTTCCACCCGGCCTACGGCGACATTCGCGATTTCCTGTGCGATCTGGCGCAGCTGGCACCCGAAGACCTCACCGAGCACCTGTACAGCGACCACGATCACGGCGCCGTCCGTCACCTGTTCTCCGTTGCGGCCGGCCTTGAATCAACGGTGCTGGGCGAGAGCGAAATCCTTGGCCAGGTGCGTACCGCGTGGGAACGGGCACAGACCGAAGGGGCGTCACGGGCTTCGCTCAACCTGCTCTTCCGTCATGCCGTCGAAGTCGGGAAGCGGGCTCGCACCGAGACCGCTATTGGCCGTTCCACTGCGTCGGTCTCCCATGCCGCTGTCGAAATGGCCCGTGATCGGCTCGGCACTCTCGCTGGACGAACGATACTGGTGGTGGGTGCGGGCGAAATGGGCGAAGGCATCGTCGTCGCGCTTGCTGCGGCCGGGGCCGGGGAGGTGCTGGTCGCTAACCGTACGCTCTCCCGGGCTGAAGAACTTGCCGATCGCGTCGGCGGTTCAGCTATCAGCCTTGATGCGGTCGCCGCTGCGCTGCCGTTCGCCGATGTTGTGCTCACCTCCACTGGCGCCGGGCTGCTTGTCACCGAGGAAACCGTGCCCAGCCGCGACGGACGCCCGCTGATGGTCATCGATATCGCCGTGCCGCGCGACGTGGCCGCAGGCGTAGGTCTGATGCCCGACGTGACGTTGCTCGATCTTGACGACCTGCGTGAGTGGGCCGCTCGTGGACGAGCCGAACGCCAGGGCGAGGTCGCCGCAGTGCAGTCGATTATCGGCGACGAGGTGCAGCGCTTCGCCGACGTGGTGGAAGCCCGTCAAGTAGCACCGCTCATCTCGCAGTTGCATGATTACGCTGAGCAGGTTCGCCTCGGCGAGCTGCTGCGTTTCGCCAGCCGCCTTGACGGTCTCGACGATCGCCAACGTGCCGCAGTCCAAGCCATGACGCGGGGTCTGGTCGCCAAGTTGCTGCACGCACCATCGGTCCGATTGAAAGATGATGCGGGCACCCCGCGCGGCGAGCGCAATGCGTTGGCTCTGCGCGATCTTTACGACCTGTCGTGACGGGAATGCTTGACGGGAGGCGGGTGGTGGTGACCCGGGCTGCTGATCAGGCGAGCAAGCTGGCTAACCGCCTGCAGGAACTGGGTGCCAAGGTTGTGCTTGCCCCTACCATCCGGTTCGAGCCGGTACCGTTTGCGTTGCCCGACGGCCTCGACTGGGTGGTCGTCACTTCGCCAAACGGCGTGGCCGCGCTGGCAGACCTTGGCACCGCTCGTCTCGCCGTCGTGGGCCCCGGCACCGCGGAGGCGGCGGTTGCTGCAGGCTTTACCGTGTCGCTGATTCCCGCACGCTCGCTAGCCGAGAGTTTGGTGGAGGCATTTGCATCCGGTCCCGGTCGGGTTGCGGTGGTGCAGGCCGACATCGCTGGCCCCGTAGCGGTGGACGGGCTGCGGGCAAAGGGCTGGGACGTGACCGCGGTGACCGCCTATCGGACCCTGGCGGTCGATGCTGAGCCAACGGTCATCGACGCCATTGCAACAGCTGACGCCATCACTTTCACCTCGGGTTCGACGGTTCGATCTTTCGTGAAGG
This sequence comes from Actinomycetes bacterium, assembly GCA_031360915.1. Taxonomy (GTDB): domain Bacteria; phylum Actinomycetota; class Acidimicrobiia; order Acidimicrobiales; family Ilumatobacteraceae; genus JANMCE01. The sequence goes on from JANMCE010000067.1 coordinate 7,414, forward strand.
CCTATGGCGTCGATCGGCTGCCCGGCAATGTGATTTCGATCGGTCCGGTTACGACCAACACATGCGCCGAGTTCGGCATCAGCGTGACCTTGACCGCATCGGAACACAACATCGATGGCCTTGTGGCGGCAACGGTCCAAAGCCTTTGCTAAGGGGTCCTGCGCTAAGATCGGCTGCTCAAACTGACCGGGCGAGCACTACCCTCAACGAGCGTGACAGTGCAGGCGGTTGTATTCGATTTCGATGGCACCATTTTCGATACCGAGACGGTGACCTACGACGCGGTCGCCGATGTATACGCCGCCCACCAACGTCTGCTCGATCCGGTGTGGTGGGCCACCATGATCGGCACCACCGTCGACGCCGCCGATGCCGCCCTTGAACAGTTGGCGAGTGATGTCGGTCTCGATATCGGTTTCGTCATGGTGGAGACGAGAGCACGCGTGAGAGAGCTGCTGCGTTCGGCCCGTCCCCGGCCCGGCGTGGAGGCTCTGGTCAAAGAATGCCAGGCCGCCGATGTGCCGATTGGTATCGCCACCAGCGCCCCACGAAACTGGGTGGAGCATCATCTGTCCAACCTCGGGCTGCTCGCCGATTTCCCGGTCGTCGTTCCGGTTGACGAGGTCACGTTCGCCAAGCCGCACCCCGAGCCCTACACCACCGCGTGCCGCCTGCTCGACGCTGACCCCCGGTGGTCGGTGGCGATTGAGGATTCGTTGCCCGGCGTCGAGTCCGCGGTTGCGGCCGGATTGTTCACGCTGGGTGTAGCCAGCCATCTCACCCGCCACCACGGCCTTTCCCACGCCCATCAACAACACGACTCTCTTGAAGCCGTCCACCTCGCCGATCTTCATCGGGCGATTCAGACCCGCTCCTCCTAAGCTGGGCGGCGATGACATTTCCCGCTCGTCGCCCCCGTCGTTTGCGCACGTCACCGGCCATGCGCCGACTCACAGCCGAGACTCGCCTCGGTGTCGATGACCTGATCGCGCCACTGTTTGTGCGGGAGGACATCGCCGAGCCGCAGCCCATTTCGAGTCTTCCCGGTGTTATGCAGCACACCCGCGAAAGCTTGCGTAAGGAGGTCCACGAGCTGGCATCGCTCGGCATCCCGGGCATCATTCTGTTCGGTATTCCTGCTCGCAAGGATGACGAGGGCAGTGAGGCGTGGAACCCAATCGGCATCGTGCAGCTCGCGCTCCAAGACCTTCGTGCCGACATGGGTAACGACCTTGTGCTCATGGCTGACACTTGTCTTGATGAGTACACGTCGCACGGTCATTGCGGTCTTCTCGATGAACACGGCAATGTGCTCAACGATGTCACGCTGGAGCTGTATGCCCGTGCCGCGGTAGCTCAGGTCAACGCCGGCGCCCATGTGATTGCGCCGAGCGGCATGATGGATGGTCAGGTTGGCGCCATCCGCACTGCACTCGACGCGGCCGGGCATGTTGATGCGTCGATACTTGCCTACTCAGCCAAGTACGCCTCCGCGTTCTACGGCCCGTTCCGCGACGCGGTCGACTGCAAGATCATCGGCGGCGGTGACCGCAAGGGTTACCAGCAGGACTACCGCAACGCCCGCGAAGCAATGGAAGAAGTTCGCGGCGATATCGAACAGGGCGCCGACATGGTGATGGTAAAACCGGCTATGTCCTACCTCGACATCTTGAGCCGCGTGCGAGCCGAAGTGGATGTACCGGTCGCGGCGTATCACGTCAGTGGCGAGTACGCCATGATCAAAGCTGCGGCCGCACATGGGTGGATCGACGGCGAAGCCGTTGCGCTGGAACAACTCACCGCTATCAAACGAGCCGGAGCCGACATCATCCTCACCTACCTTGCCCGTGAAGTTGCGGAAGTCCTCCGATGACCTGGTGTAACGCAGCGGCCTGCTCGAAGGCTGGCTGCCGCACCGATCTTTGCCAGGGCCTCGGCGATACCAATGCCAACTGGTACGAACGAGCGCGTGATGTCATCCCGGGTGGCGTGAACTCGCCTATCCGATCGTTCCGATCGGTCGGCGGCACGCCCTACTTCGTCGCCCGCGCCGAAGGGCCGCGGGTGTGGGATGCGGAGGGCACGGAGTACCTCGATCTGGTGCAGAGCTACGGCGCCGTGATCAGCGGCCATGCCCACCCGGCAGTGACCGATGCGATCCAGCAGGCTGCCATACTCGGCACCTCCTACGGCGCGCCGACCGCGCGTGAGGTGCTGCTGGCCGAGGCCGTGCGCGATCGGGTGCCGAGCTGCGAGATGGTGCGCTTCGTCAACAGCGGAACCGAAGCCACCATGACGGTTATCCGTCTTGCTCGCGGCTTTACTGGTCGTAACAAGGTCATCAAGTTCTCGGGCAACTACCACGGTCACGGTGATGTGCTGTTGGCCGAAAGCGGTAGCGCCTTCGCGGTGTTCGGTCTACCCGACTCGGCGGGGGTCACCGACCGCATGATCGCTGACACCATCGTTGCCCCGTTCAACGTCGTGCCAGAAGTTGGTGACGACGTGGCCTGCGTGATGGTCGAACCGGTCGCGGCGAACATGGGCCTCGTCGGTCCGGAACCGGGCTTCCTCGAAGGACTAAGAGCTGCATGCGACAAAGCAGGCGCGCTGCTGATTTTCGATGAGGTCATCACCGGCTTCCGCCTTGCGCGCGGCGGTGCCCAAGCGCACTTCGGCGTCACCCCCGACCTGTCGTGCTTCGGCAAGGTTATCGGCGGCGGCTTGCCCATCGGAGCGTTCGGTGGTCGTCGCGATGTCATGTCGGCGTTGGCCCCACTCGGGCCCGTCTTCCAAGCCGGCACACTCTCTGGTAACCCGCTCGCGACCGCGGCCGGTCTCGCCGCGCTATCGCTGCTGGATGACACGGCCTACGCACAGCTCTACGCCACCGCCGCGCGGCTTGCGGCCGGACTGCATGAGGCCATCAGCGCCGCTGGCCTCCCCATCACGGTGCCACTGATTGGTTCACTCATCGGGCTGCATTTTAACGACACGCCCGCCATTGACTACGTCAGCGCCAAGACCACCGATGTCGAGGCCTACAAGCGCTTCTTCCACGGCATGCTGCAGCGCGGCGTGGCACTCGCCCCCGGCGCCTACGAGATCCTCTTTCCCGGTCTGTCGCACTCCGACGCAGTCGTTGACGCCATCGTGAACCGGGCGATCGACGCTGCGAAGAGCGTCTGAGACACTCCTCTTCGTCAGTGCGCAGCGGGTACTGAGCCGTCGGCCTTCTTCTTGGGCGGCGGCACACCAGCGCTTACCGCGCGGTTTGCCGCAGTCACCGGCCAACGCCGGCGGCTGACGATAGAGAGTTGTCGAAGGAGTTTCATGGCAACCTCATCGTCCTCCGCCGGCTTGGCTTCCACCACACCTGCTTTGATCATGCGGGTCATGACCTCCCGGCCGAGATCGGTGCGCACCACGCACAGGGTCCAGGCGTTGTCCTTGCCGATTCCGCCGGTTGAGATGTCGGCATGTTCGGCCGCGAAGTCGGGGCAGGTCTTGCAGCCCTCCCGGGTCCACTGGTGGCATTCCTTCAGATCGATCTCGTGGTAGTCGCCGTTGCGCATCCAGATCTGGAACACCCCCTTGATGTTCATCTTCACCATGTCCTGCTTGCGCAGCCCGTACTTGGCGAGGAACAGCTCTTCGAAGATGGCGTCATCGAACGTCTTGGAGCAGAGCAGCCCGATGTTGAAAATGATCGGCTTCGATACTTTGCCGATCTTGCGGGGCCACATCACGGCGGGCACCGAACTCTGACAACTCATGCCGACGAGAGCGAGCTTCGATAGCCCCTTGTCGGTTGCCTCCTTGAGGGCCAAGGTGTTGGCGGAGTAGGTGTAACGGCTTCCGGCACCCTTGAGGATTTCTTCCTTTGTGGTGGCCAAGCCCGGAATGGCTTTCCATGAGGTGCCGTCGCCCTCGAGAAAGGAAACCAGCGCGCCGTCGATGTACTGCTGCTCCAGCAGCCAGATGAGCATGGCCGACACGAAGCCGCCGTCCTGGCCGACCGCTGAGACCTCGGGGGCAGTAGCCCGAACCAGGAGGTTCTGCTGAATGATGCCAGCCATCTCGTTTTCTTCCCGGTCACGGCCAAAGAGGTGATCGTTGGCCTGTTGCTCCCAGTCGCGGAACCGAGGGCAGGCACGGGTGCACGAGGTGCAGCCCTTCTGGCCGTGGCCGCAGTCGGTCGGGCCAAGTTCTTCCTCAAGGTGGAACGGCTTGTAGCCCTTTTCTTCGTGCTTGTAGCCGATTACTTCGTGCGGGCAAGCAATGACACATCCTGCGCATCCGGTGCACAACCCGGCGTCGATGACTTCTTCGAAAAGTTCTTTCCACTGGTGGGTCCAGCGCTCAGCCTTGGCCGTGGGAGTCTCGGTGACCGTCATGGGCAAGAGCGTAGAAGACTCCGCGGCGTGATGCGGGGTACGGGCAGACTCTCGCCCACGGCTGTTGCCGCTACGGTGCGACGCATGTCTGACCAATCTCTGGCCACCGTCCGAGCCGTCTCTGGCACTATCAACGATCTCGGAGCGCGGTTCTACTTCACACCGGAAACCCTGCAGCGAGGCAAAGACCTGGGGATGAAGAACGGCTACTGCTGGTACGTCATTGGCCGCGGCGGCGTGCTCGGTGACGTCGATGCCGAAGTAGTCGGGTCGGCGTTTGCATACTTCGAGCCCAAGCTCATGCACAAGCTTTGGGGACAGGGGCTTGCGGCCATGGGTGCTCGTGAGGCGTCGAGGGAATACGCCGAATGTTGTCGGGCGTGGGGGCGATCGGCCTTCGCCGGGGCGAAGGAGGCGGGCGCGTTTGCCGACCTGGCGGCCAAGGTCATCAAGCGCACATCATCGGCAGGCATGTCACTGTTCGCCGGCTGGAAGGCCGAGTCGCTGGGCGAGACCGACGACCCCGCCGGGCGAGCGGCGATGGCTTTTAACGTGCTGCGTGAACTGCGTGGTTGCGCCAACCTTGTTGCCGTCGTTGCGGTTGGCATGACCCCGGAAGAAGCTCATTTCACCGCGCGCGGTCTGGACGACTTCAAGCAGTTCGGCTACACCGAGGATCAGGCTCCCAAGGCCCGCAAGGCACTGCGCGCCAAGGCCGAGCGCATCACCGATCAGATCGAAGCCCGTGCCTATCAGGTGCTGACCGACAAGGAACAGACTCGCTTTGCCACATTGGTGAGAGAGCTGGCCAAGGCTGCCGACAGCTGAACCCATCGATCACTTGACCCACGGGTCAAGTCGTGAGGCAGAATAGGGCAATGGATCTCAGCTACCCCGCGGATGCCGAAGCCTTTCGGACCGAAATTCGGGGCTGGCTGGAGGCCAGTCTGCCATCAGGCTGGTTCACGCTCGGTTTCGAAATGTCGCCAGAAGAGAAGAAGGCGTTCAACGATGCATGGTCGGCCAAGCTGTATGGCGGTGGGTGGATCTGCGCGTCCTGGCCCAAGGAGTACGGCGGCAAAGGCCTTCCCGTCATGCATAACGTGGTGCTGGCCGAAGAGTTCGCCAGAGCCAAAGCGCCACTGCGCGCCGACTTCTTCGGCGACACCCTGGTCGGCCCGACCATTCTGCAGTGGGGCACCGAGGAACAAAAGACCTTCTTCTTACCGAAGATTCTGAACGGGTCCATGCGGTGGTGCCAGGGCTTCAGTGAACCGAACTCGGGCTCCGACCTTGCATCGCTCAAGTGCAGCGCGGTGCTTGACGGCGATGAGTGGGTCGTCAACGGCCAAAAGGTGTGGACCACGCAGGGCCAGTTCGCCGACTACGTATTCCTGCTGGCGCGTACCGATCCTTCGGCCTCCAAGCACAAGGGCATCAGCTATTTGCTCGTGCCCATGAAGCAGCCCGGTGTCGAGGTGCGACCCATCACGCAACCCGACGGCACGGCTGAGTTCAACGAGGTGTTCTTCGACAACGCCCACTGCCCGAAAGACAATGTGGTCGGCGGCGTGAACAACGGTTGGGCGGTCACCAACACCACGCTCGCCCACGAGCGCGGCATGTCGGCCACCACCAGCTATCGCCGCTTCGAGGAAGAGCTGCGCCTCATGACCGAGACAGCGCGTACCAACGGCTCGATCGACGATGCCCGCGTGCGGCAGGGGCTGGCGATGTACTACACGAAGATTCAGCTCCTTCGCATCAACGGCCTGCGTGGCCTGTCGGCCACGGTCAACAAGACGAAGGATCCTGCCGTCGCCGTGCTCGGCGCTACCAACAAGATGTTCTGGTCGGAGATGCATCGCGACGCCATGGAACTTGCGCTCTCCATCTATGGCGCCGACTCCATGCTGATCACCACGGGCCCCGAGACCGGCAACTGGCCGGGCGTGCTGCGTCATGCCGGGCGGCCGACGTATCCCGTGACGCCGATGATCTCGGCCTTCTTCTTCAGCCGCAGTGAAACAATCTGGGGTGGCACGGCGGAGATTCAACGGAATATTGTGGGGGAACGGGTGCTGGGGCTTCCGAAGGAGCCTCAGGTCGTTCCCAGCTGATCGCTCGCGGTGGTAACCGCTCCCCTTGCGTTGTCTGATTTAGGTTAAGGTGCTGCCGTGTTTCCAACTGTCCGTACGCGGGTTCGATCAGTCGGAGTGATCGCTCCGCTTGTCGCGTTCGTCGTGATTGCTTCCACTTCAACATCTGCGCACTCGGCTGAGCCGACGCCAGAAAGTTCCATGTCCACGGCCGTTGCCGACGCAACGACTCCCACGACCGTTGCCGATGCAACCACCTCGACAACCACGACCGTCGCCAGCGCAACCACCTCGACCACCTCGACCACGGGCGCCACCACCACGTCTTCAACGTCAGACCCGGGCGCAACGACGACAACGGTCGGCGGTGCCACGTCCAGCACGGTCCCCGGGGGCAGCACCACCACCGTCCAAACAGCCTCCAGTACCGCGATGGCTACCACCACCACGCCCACAACGAGCACGGTTCCCTCCACCTCGACGACCGTGCCCGATCTCTACGCCGTGCCCATTGGCGGCTGGCCGGTGAAACCCATGGTCTTCCCCGTGCTCGGGCCCGTCAACTACAGCGACAGCTGGGGTGACTATCGAGCCGATCTCGACAGTCACTTTCACGTTGGTGTCGATCTGCTCGGCGTTCGACTGCAGCCGCTCGTCGCGGCTGCCGGTGGAACCATCAGCCATCTCGTCCTCAAGAGCCCGACGGCCGGATGGGGTTTCGTCATCAAGGACCAAGCTGGTTGGGAGTACCGCTACTATCACGTGAACAACGACGCGCCGGGCACAACCGACAACAGCAATCCGGTCTCATGGCGGCTCGCGCCCGGTCTGACCGAGGGCTCGAAAGTTGTCGCTGGTCAGCTGATTGGTTACATGGGTGACAGCGGTGACGCGGTAGGCAATCCGCATCTTCATTTCGAAATCGCCGATCCGACCGGTAAGAATATTGACCCGTTCCCCAGTGTGCGTGCGGCCGAGACGGCCACACGGTGCTCACCACCGAAAGGCCTCGGCGACCTCGCCGGCTTCGTTCCCCCCACCGACTCCGATGCCGAAATTGTCACGGTTGACATCCCGGGCACCGACGGTTCGTTCACGATCTCGGCCAACGGCACCGTGTTCCGGGTGAAGAGCGCCCGCAACATCGGATCAGCGCTCTACAACAAGGCCGACGGCCCCTGCCACACCGGCTGATGAGGCTGAGTCGATCCGGAAACGGGCTGTTGGGGGGCGTTTCCGGTGGTTCGACCTTCCTTGAGAGTTTACTGAGAATTGACACATTACGTGAGATTCCTGTTACACGATCACAACACAGCTGACACGCGAAGTGACAGGGATTGCGCTTAGATGGAGAGTGCAGGAAGCCGTAGGCCACGAGGGAAGGCGAAAGGAACCCATGAGCCGAAGGAACCGCAGCGAAGACGTACCAATGACCGCTTGGGAGGAACGTAGAGCACACGCAAAAGGCGAGCGGCACCGGATTGCCGCCGAGCTTCACGCAGTGGCAGTACACGTTGACACCCGTTCTGGCATCGATGATGCCATCGAGCCGGGGCCCGCCTGGAAACCGGACCATCACCATTCCGCTGACGTCGCCAAAAAACAGGCGGCCTCGACGAGCGGCCTCCGCCATTGGAAATCCAAGGCCTGGAAGCGTCGCTCCACCGCTCGCAAAGAGCGAAACCTGGCCCTTGGTCAGCTCATTCTCGAAAACTAGGTAGGAACGCTCTCGCTTGGCGGCGTGAGCGCCGCCAAGCGAATATCACGCGTGTTAGGCGATGGTGGAATTGTCTGAGCGCAGCGAGTCCGAGTGACACGGAGCGGTAGCGACCGAGCGAGGCATGATGCGGCCGTAACGGTGGTTCGTGATGGAAAGCGCCTGCTCTCTCACCCAATGGATCAGTTCCACGCGTCCGTCGGAGGTGATTGGGGTCGGGTTGACCTGTATGCCAGATGCAAGCGCAGCGAGCCGAACCACGGGTTCGACTGCTGTGAGGAGCCTGAGGCGATCGCATACTTCTGGCCACAATCGCGCGGCGAGCGTTCGATCGGACTCCACGATCGCATCGGGTGCCGCGTCGGTGCGGTCCGACACAGTGAACGCCATGCGCGTACCAGTGACACGGGCAGCCTCGCGAACCAGAGCAACTGTGGCTGCGTCGGTCGTTGGACTGATGCGAACCAGGACACCACGGGGCAGTAGCCGATAGCGCAGGATATTGCGCTCGCACGTAAGCGCGGCCGGATCATGGTCCAGCGAGAAGTGTGTCATCCACCAGTCACAGTACGATGTCGTTGCATCAGCAACGAGATTGTCGGTGGTCGCCGTCCACTTCTGGAGAACACTGACGTAGTGCGGTCCGCCAGCTTTCGCGCCGGCGCCGATGCTGCTGCGCTTCCAGCCGCCGAACGGTTGGCGCTGCACGACCGCGCCAGTGATGTGGCGGTTGACGTACAGATTTCCGGCTTCGGCCGTCTCGAGAAATTGCTCGCACTCGGCGGGATCAAGCGACTGAATGCCCGCAGTCAGTCCGTAGTCCGTACCGTTTTGCCAGGCCAGAGCCGTGCCCAGATCGGGTGCCCGCATGACGGCCAAGACCGGACCAAACCATTCGGTCCGATGGCTCCACGAGCCAGGCTGCACACCGAACTTGACGCCCGGTGACCACAGGTTCGGGTTGCTGGCGTCGACCACAGGAGCAACCAACCACGACTCACCGGCGTCGAGTTGGGTGAGCGCCCGAAGCAGCGGTCCCTCAGGCGCTCGAATCACGGGCGCAACCCCGGTCGTTGGCAGCCAGGCCGGACCAGTTCGAAGGCTGGTGACGGCATCTTGGAGTTGCTGGCGGAACGATGGGTGGTCGTACACCGGGGCCTCCACGATGGCCAGGCTGCCGGCTGAGCACTTCTGGCCGGCGTGACCAAAGGCCGACTTCACGATGTCCCGAACTGCTGCGTCGATGTCGGCTGCGGCGGTGATGACGGTGGCGTTCTTGCCACTGGTCTCAGCCAGTAGGTGAAGGTCGGGCTTCCACCTCGTGAACATCTCCGCGGTCGCGAAGGCACCGGTCAAAATGACCGCGGCAACGTCAGGGTGGATTACCAGGCCTTGGCCAACGTCGTCGTCATCGGTCGGAACAAACTGGAGTACATCGTGCGGCACCCCGGCGGCCCACAGTTGTTGCATGAGCAACCAACTAATGCGTACCGCCTCGGGGGCGGGTTTGAGTATCACTGTGTTTCCTGCGGCGAGGGCGGCCAACACACCGCCAGCCACGATCGCGTAGGGGAAGTTCCAGGGAGGTGTGACCAGGATCACGCCGAGCGGGCTGCCGGTGACGAGCGTGACATCGGTGACCAATTGTTCGGCATTGTGGGCGTAGTAGCGGGCGAAGTCGATCGCCTCAGAGATCTCGGGGTCGGCTTCGGCGGCGGTCTTTCCAGTGTCGACAACCATGGCGGCCAGTGTCTCAAACCGCTGCGCGGCCATGACTTCACCGCATCGTCGAAGGATGTCTGCTCGCTTATGCACGTCGGTGGTGGACCACGTCCCAAGTCCGGCCAGGGACACCTGCACGGCTTCATCCACTAGGTCTGCGGTAGCGACCGCGTATCGAAAGCGCAGGCGAGCGGGGTCACTCGGGTCAAACCATTCGCGGGTTGCACCGTCGTGGCGCGCACCGTTGATCACGACCGGCACTTCGGTCGGAATCGCAACCTCGCCGTCCAACGAGTCGGCCCGCGTCTCACCCGTCCGATACGGCTGACCGACTTCGTCGCCGGATGTCTCGTGCCAGCGGGCGACGGCCTCGGTGACCTGATGTCGAACCTCAGGCAGAACCAAGTCACTGTCCGGTTCGTTCCCGAATGCCGTTGCGGTGCCTGCGTGGAGAGAGCGGCGTCGGCGATCGGTCGACACGGTGTGGCGCGCGTGCACCGCGGTGCGGAAGCGATCGGCCTGGTCGGCAAAGGCTGGCGATCCGGGTTCGATAGCGAAGGCCTCGCGCAGGAAGTTGCCTCTGGTGGTGTTCTCGTCCAGCCGACGCACGAGGTAGGCAATGGCCGATGTTCGCTCCTCCTTGCGCGTGATCGGCGTATAGAGGCGCACGCTGGCTACTTCTTGGCGGAGCTGGTCGGCTTCACCCGGAGCCATGCCTTCCAGCATTTCAAATTCGACGCGATCCAGCACACCGCGTTCCTTGGCCAGCAGCAGGGCCCATGCCACGTCGAACAGGTTGTGACTGGCGATGCCGATACGCACGGACTGCATCGATTTGACATGAAAGGCGCGGTCGACCATGCGCTTGAAGCTGGCGTCCACGTCGGGTTTGTTGTCATAGGGCGCGGCCTGCCAGCCATGAAGTTCGGCCTCTACCTGCTCCATCGCTAGGTTGGCGCCCTTCACGATGCGAATCTTGATACCGACACCGGTGCGCCCGAAGCGCTGGCGAGACCAGGCGGCCAAGCGGTCGAATGCCTCGTGCGAATCAGGGAGATACGCCTGCAGCACGATGCCGGCCTCAAGGTGCTCAAACACCGGTTCATCAAGGATCTGCATGAAGGCCACCAGGGTCAGCTCGAGGTCGCGGTACTCCTCCATGTCGAGATTGATGAACTTGGCCGGAGTAGCCGAAGCCGCCGCGGCGAAGAGTGGCCGTAGCCGGGCCAGGATACGAGCCACACTGTCATCGAAGGCCATGGCGTCGAGCTGCGTGGTGACGGCCGAGACCTTCACCGAGACGTACTGCACATCGGGCCGGGCCAGTACGGCTGACACGGCGGCCAAGCGGCGGGTTGCCTCGCTCTCCCCAAGGATCGCTTCGCCCAGCACGTTCACGTTGACTTGAAATCCGCCTTCGGCCCGCATGGCCAGGTGCTTGGCCAAGGGCGCAGTCTCTGCTGGAAGAATCACGCCGGCGCTCTCGTTGCGGACCCGGCGACGCACGAGCGGCATCACGATCCGGGGAAAAATTGGCGCCATCCGCTTGGCCACCCGAAGCCCGAGCTGATCGAATGCAGTCATCGACGACGGAATACCGGTGCGGGACAGCAACGACTGGAACAGCAGCGACGCTCGCTGCGGCTGTGCGATGCGAAGGACCGAGTCGGCCAAGCCCACCGAAAGCTCTATCGCCTTGTCGTTGGTGACCACCCGACTGAGCCGGCGGCGGCGGCGCTGTTCGGCTGGGCGGCCGTGCGACGCCTGCAACCAGCGTGCGGCGAGCGCGACGGCCGCCTCGGCCCGAGCACTATCGGCTCGCTCGATGTCGATGCTGGCGTCGTCGGCGATTGGTTCGGTAGCGCTCAGGAGGGGTTCCACCCTTTCATCATCCGCCGATGGTCTTGCACCGTCTTCGCTATCGACGGTGTCGTATCCGTACCATGAGGGTGTGCCTGACCCGTTTGCCCCCTTTGTGCAGATGGCCGAACTGCTCGATACCGCACCAGGCATCATGTATTGCGTCAAGAGCGCTGATGGCCGCTACGTAGCGGTCAACCATGCGTTTGCCGAGCGGGTGGGCAAGGCCGATCGTCGTGAGGTGGTTGGCCGACGAGCAACCGACCTGTTTCCGGCCCACCTGGCCGAGCCGTACGAAAGCCAAGACCGAGCTGTTATCGCAACGGGCCGGCCGTTGCGAGATGCGTTGGAACTCATAGCAGATCGCAACGGTCATTCGGGCTGGTTCGTGAGCAACAAGCAGGCGATCCGCAATGCGTCGGGGGACATCGTGGGTGTGGCGGTACTGTCCGTCGATCTCCGGCGACGTCAGGAGGACCGCGTTGATGTCGATGCGTTCGCGGCGGTCATGGCGCTGGCCTCGGAGCACCTGACGCGCACGGTGGAGGTTGCCGAACTGGCTGCGGCCGCTGGCCTTTCAGCCACGCAGCTTGAGCGGCGGATGCGGCGAGCGCTGGGGTTGTCGCCTCGGCAGTATCTGCTGCGCACGCGTGTTGACGAAGCTACGCGGCGGCTGGCAACTACCGACGAAGCGCTCGCCGATATCGCTCACGCCTGCGGGTGGTACGATCAGAGCGCGTTCACCCGGCAGTTCACGCGTGTCGCGGGCTGCACCCCGGGCGAGTACCGCCACCGTCACCACCTTCGCTAGACGGTCGGCTCTTTGGGCTGTACGACGTGCTCGTGAATCTCCTGGGTCAACTCGTGGATGGCCTTCACAATTTTGTTCGCTTCGACATTGGTGGCGTAGTCGTGGGCGGCCAGCTCGGAAGAGATCTGGTCCTCCCGTTTGGCCGCGATCAACAGGATCGCCCCCTGCATGGCAGCCAAGCAGGACAGGATCAGGTTCAGCAGAATGAACGGATACTTGTCGAAGCCCACGTTGCGATTCCCGAGCATCCAGCCGAAGAGGAATATGAGCGCGCTGAACACGAAGCCCCACGATCCCATACCGTTGCGCAGCTTGTCGGCGGCGCGTTCGCCCCGGGTGAGTCGGTCGCCAGATCTGACGCCGGGGTGACGATGCCATTGCTGCAATTGAAGGTGACGGCCCATCTTTTCGTCAGGGATGCGTTGGCCATCTGTAGTCATACGTTGCAGGCTAACGACCGCGGTGGGCCGGTGCCGCGGCCGATCTGCAACGCGAGGCGTTGACTCGGGTGCTGGTGTTGTCCACCATCCCAGGCGCCCCGCTGCCAACGGCCGACCGATGGTTGCTCGCCGGCTCCGTCGTGACCCTGATCGGCGGCTACCTGAGCATGCAGTGGCAGAATGCCCGCCACCTCGCCCGCGAGCGCCCGGCTGTCATGCATCCGACCGTCGCCCTTTCACGAGCCGATCACGCACTCTATGAGGCCAAGCGTTCCGGTCGGGATCGCGCCGCGACCCTCCCAGGCTGGCGGGAACGAAACGTTCTAACCTTGGTACCACAGCGATGGGAGCCGACATGGATTTGGCAATAGCTTTGGCGTGGGCAGCGACGAGGACCGAGGGCGTACTGATCACGCTTCGCTCCGACGGGAGAGCGCAGTCCTCGGATATCTCCTACGTCACCGATGGCTCGTCGATGCTGATTTCGCTTACGCGTGACCGGGCGAAAACGAAGAACATGCAGCGCGACCCTCGAGTCGTTTTGCATGTGACCGACCGGGCCTCGTGGTCGTATCTGTCTTTCGACGGTCGGGTCGAACTCACACCGTTCAGCACTGCGATCGATGACGCAGTGAACGATCAGCTCGTTGCCTACTACGAAGCGGTCGCAGGCAAGCCTCACCCGAATTGGGCCGAGTATCGCCAGGCGATGGTGGACGAGGGTCGGTTGCTGGCCAGGGTCACGCCGACCTCCGTCGTTGGACAGATCAATACGGGTCGCTGACGCTGAACGTCATGCTCGACGCTTACGACACGAAGAGGTCGGGCACGTTCGCGCTGAACCCCGGAAGGATCGGGGAGACGAGGAGCTTTCCATCGTGGTCGGCCTCCGGGCCGTAGACGACAGACGAGTCGGATCCGGCGCGAAGTACGAGCACACTTTTGGCGTCGGGATCGATGAGCCAGTACTCGGGGATGCCGAGTGTTCGATAGTCGTTCGCCTTTCGTACGAGATCGAACCGCCGGGTGCTGGGCGACAACACCTCGACAACAATGACAGGGAGGCCTGTGAACGCCGCCGGTTCGCCGGCGCCGGAGCACTGTGCAACGGGGAACCACGAGAGGTCGGGCTGATAGCCGCGATCGTTCTCGACCCTTACGAGTTGCTGCGTCGTCGCCTCGCCAAGGCGATGTTCGTTTTGCGCTTGCCAGCGGTCGAGTGCGCCGATCAACTTTCTGAGCACGCGCTCGTGTTGCGCATTCGGAGGGTTCACAATCATCTTCCCGTCAACGAGGTCCGTGTTCCGGGTCTCAAAGGGAAGACCGATAAATTCGTCCCACGTCATCAATTCTTTGACATCGCGTGCGATCGACATACCGGCATCGTAGCAACGGGGTGTTGCAGGGATAACGGGCCCAAGGGGCTAGCTCCAGAGTGTGACATAGACGGGGGGTTTGAATTTGCTGCGGGGGATGCCGCCGTCGGCTTGGTGCATGGCGTGCATGGCGTCGGGGGTGGAGAGGTAGCGCTGCAGCTTTGCGACCAGTGGACGGCGGCGATCACCGGCGAGCGCGCTGACGTACCAGAAGCGTTCGGCGGTGAAATCGACCACGTTCAAGCGGGTTAGGCGCGAGGACGATGACTCGCGTTGCCACAGGTGCTCGACGACCGGCGCGATGCCGTTGCCCTCGACTGCCGCGGTGCAGGCGGTGGATTGATTGGCGAAGACGGTGATGCGTTCAGGCGTGACACCGAGTTGCCCAAGCACTTCGCCGACGGGCGAGCTTGGGTCGCTGCCTTCTGGGTCGACCAGCCAGCGCTCGTCGGCCAGCTGCCGCACACGGGTTTCTGACAGCCGAGTCAGGCGGTGTTTGGCGGAAGCGACGAACGCGATGCGATAGCGCATGAGGGGTTCACAACTGAGTCCATCGCGGGCGGCATTCGGAACGGCCGGTCCGAGCGCAACATCGGCCAGCCGCTCGTGGAGCAGCGCGCCTGTCTCGGCCGTTTCGGTGATGCCGAGCGTTGCTTCCACATGGCCGACCCTCGCCGTGAACGACTGGAGCAGCGCCGGCGCGACTGCGTGGCCGATCGTGCTGGTTGCGACAACTCTAAGTAAATCGGGGGCGCCCTGGGACTGGCGGACGGCTGCCTCAGCGTCTTCGGCGAGATGCACCATCTGTGATGCAATCGACACAACGCGCTGGCCTGCGCTGGTGAGTTCCATGCCCGTCGGCGTACGCGTGAGCAGTTGATCTCCCAAACTCTGACGCAGCGCGGTAAGAGCCTGGGACACCGCTGGTTCGCTGACACCGAGTGCGGTTGCGGCCTGTTTCAGGCTGCCGAGGCGCGCGACCAACACGAAGACCTTGAGCTGGGTGAGCGTCACGAAACCTCACACTAGATGGGGATTTCCCGCAAGACCGTGCCGCGATAACCCTTCGCTTATCCGGCGATTGACGGAGTGCTCGATCCCAGCGAGAGTGACAACTGACACGCCGGGGGATTCGGCGTGCACCTCCGCACCTATCAAGGGGACCGATGCAGACGCCACCACCTTTTGAGTATGAGCGCGCAACCAGCGTGACTCATGCCTTACAGCTACTCGAACGCCACGGACCAGAAGCACGCTTGTTAGCTGGGGGCCACAGCATGCTGCCGATGATGAAGCTTCGCCTTGCGCGCCCCGAGCTGCTCATCGACATCAACGACTTGGTCGGAGAGCTGAATTACATCCGTATCGAGGGCGACGAGCTTTGTATCGGCGCTATGGCCCGCCATGCCGACGTGCTCAATTCAGCGCTTGTAGGCGAGCACTTCAAGATCCTCCACGACGCGGAGCGAGTCGTGGCCGACCCCATCGTGCGCAATCGCGGCACCGTTGGTGGTTCCCTTGGTCAGGCCGATCCGTCCGAAGATCTTTCGGCTGCGTTCGCGGCTATTTACGCCAACGTGATCGTGACCAACTCCAGCGGCAAGCGCTCGGTGTCGTCCCGCGAGTTCTCCACCGGCATGTACGAAACGGTGTGCGGCCCGGCTGAGATGATCACCGAAGTACGCATCCCCATTCGCCCCGGTTCGGGCAGCTCCTATCACAAGGTTGAGCGTCGCATTGGTGACTGGGCCGTTGCGGCCGCAGGCGCCTGCTTGTGGATGAACGGTGACACGGTGACCGACGTTGGCATCGGCGTCACTGCCGTTGGTGCAGCGCATCATTGCTCGCCCGAAGCCGAAGCGGTGTTGCGTGGCAAGGTGCTCACCGACGAACTGATCGAGGCAGCGGGTGCGGCCGTGTCGGCCACCTGTAATCCGCAGGCCGACCAGCGCGGACCCGAAGACTACAAGCGGCACCTCGCCGGAGAACTCACCAAGCGCGCTCTGCGCACCGCCATCGCACGAAGCAAGGGACTGGCATGAAAGTCAATATCACCGTGAACGGCGAAGCTCGCTCGGCCGAGATCGAAGCCCGCCACCTGCTCGTGCACGTCTTGCGTGACGAGATGAGCCTCACCGGCACCCACTGGGGTTGCGACACATCGAATTGCGGTACGTGCGTGGTGTGGATGGACGGCGAGCCGGTCAAGAGTTGCACCGTGCTCGGTGCCATGGCCGACGGTCGCACCGTCGACACGGTTGAAGGTTTGGAGAAGGGCGGCGTGCTCGACCCGGTGCAGCAGGGCTTCATGGAGTGCCACGGACTGCAGTGCGGTTTCTGCACGCCCGGCATGATGATGACGGCGCGCTGGCTGCTTGATCACAACCCCAATCCGAGTGAAGGAGAAATCCGCGAGGCCATCTCCGGGCAGATCTGTCGTTGTACCGGCTACGACGGCATCGTGAAGTCGATCCAATGGGCCGCGGCCCACCCCGCAACCGAAGGAGCCTCGGCGTGACCATCATCGAAGAACCACCAGCAGTACCATTGAGCAAGGCTGGCAATCCGATCGGATTCGGCCGCATGCTCCGCAAGGAAGACGCTCGCTTCGTGCGCGGTCACGGCAACTACGTCGATGACGTGAAGTTGCCTGGCATGCTCTACGGCGCGTTCCTGCGTAGCACCTTTGCCCACGCCAAAATCATCTCTATCGATACCAGCGCAGCCGAGGCGCACCCGAAGGTGAGGGCCGTCATCACCGGCAAGACGCTTGAGTCGCTGGGTCTCGCCTGGATGCCCACCATGTCGTACGACACGCAAGCGGTGATGGCCACTGACAAGGTGCGCTTCCAGGGCCAAGAGGTTGCGTTCGTGGTGGCCGAAGATAAGTACTCGGCTCGTGACGCGCTCGAACTGATTGAAGTCGAGTACGAAGAACTGCCCCCCGTTATGGATGCGCAACGGGCGATGGACCCGGGCACGGCCGTCATTCGTGACGACAAAGAAGGCAAGACCGATAACCACATCTTCGATTGGGAAGCGGGCGATCAGGCCAAGTGTGACGAGGTGTTCGCCCACGCCGACGTGGTCGTCAAGCAGGCCATGCTCTACCCGCGCTGCCACCCGGCGCCCATGGAGACCTGCGGGTCGGTGGCCAACATGGACAAGATCACCGGCAAGCTCACGCTCTGGTGTAACACCCAAGCCCCCCACGCACACCGCACGGTGTACGCGTTGGTGGCAGGGCTGCCCGAGCACAAGATCCAGGTGATCGCGCCCGATATCGGTGGCGGCTTCGGCAACAAGGTGCCGATTTACCCCGGCTACGTGCTGTCGATTGTTGGCTCCATCGTGACAGGCAAGCCCGTGAAGTGGATGGAGGACCGCAGCGAGAACCTCATGTCTACCGGCTTCGCTCGTGACTACCACATGCAGGGTGAAATCGCTGCCACGAAGGAGGGCAAGATCCTCGGCCTGCGGGTGAACGTGCTGGCTGATCACGGTGCGTTCAACGCCACCGCGCAACCCACCAACTACCCGGCTGGGTTCTTCCACATCTTCACCGGCTCGTACGACTACGGCGCAGCGCACTGCAAGGTGACCGGTGTCTACACCAACAAGGCACCCGGCGGAGTGGCCTATGCCTGCTCGTTCCGCGTGACCGAAGCGGTGTACCTCGTCGAGCGCATCGTCGACTGTCTGGCCGATGAACTGAAGATGGATCCCGCTGCGTTGCGCATGCAGAACCTGTTGCGCCCTGAGCAGTTCCCTTACACCACGCCGACCGGGTGGGAGTACGACTCTGGCGACTACCCGGCCACGCTCAAGATGGCGTTGGAAATCGCCGGGTACGACGAATTGCGCAAGGAGCAGGCCGAGAAACGGGCCAAGGGTGAGTTCATGGGCATCGGGCTCAGCTTCTTCACCGAAGGTGTCGGCGCCGGTCCGCGCAAGCATATGGACATCCTTGGTCTCGGTATGGCCGACGGTGCCGAACTACGCATCCACCCGACCGGCAAGGCGCAGCTTCGTCTATCGGTGCAGACCCAGGGTCAGGGTCATGAGACCACGTTTGCGCAGATCGTGTCGCACGAGTTGGGCATTCCGCCAGAGGACGTTGAAGTCATCCACGGTGACACCGACAACACGCCGTTCGGTCTCGGAACCTACGGCTCACGCTCCACACCCGTGTCGGGTGCGGCTGCCGCCGTCGTGGCTCGCAAGGTGCGTGACCGGGCCAAGATCGTGGCTGCGGCTGCGCTCGAATGCTCGGTGGATGACCTCGAGTGGGAACTCGGTCGCTTTTTCGTGAAGGGTGACCATGAGAAGGGCAAGACCATCCAGGAAATTGCGATGGCCGCTCACTCCACGCTTGAGTTGCCCGAAGGCGTCGAGGGTCACCTTGATGGCACCACGGTGTACAACCCGCCGAACCTCACCTATCCCTACGGCGCCTACATCTGCGTGGTCGATGTTGACCCGTTGACCGGTACGGTGAAGGTGCGTCGTTTCATTGCGGTGGACGACTGCGGTCCGCGTATTAACCCGATGATCGTCGATGGCCAGGTGCACGGTGGCCTGGTCGACGGCATAGGTATGGCCTTGATGGAAGTCATCGCGTTCGACCCGCAGGGGAACAACCTGGGGGCGTCGTTTATGGACTACCTGTTGCCGACCGCTATGGAGTGCCCGACCTTCGAGTTGGGTGCCACCTACACGCCGTCGCCTCACCATCCGCTCGGCATGAAGGGCATTGGTGAGTCGGCCACGGTCGGTTCGCCGGCCGCAGTGGTGAACGCGGTTATCGATGCACTGAAGCCCTACGGCATTCGTCATGCCGACATGCCGTTCACGCCGGCGCAGGTGTGGCGTACGGTGCAGGGACGGCCGCTCCGAATGGACATGGCAATCGAATGAGCAGGCCCGAAATCATCGAACGTGCCACGGAACTACGCTCGCAACGAGTGCCGTTCGTCCATGCCCGGGTGGTGCTGGCCGAACGTCCCACCAGCGCCAAACCGGGCGACGAAGCGGTCATTCTTGGCGATGGCACGATCGTTGGTTTCGTCGGAGGGAATTGCGCGGAGTCGACAGTGCGAGCCAAAGCGCTCGCCCTGCTCGACTCCGGCGATTCCGTCCTCCTCCGTATTTCACCCACGCCCGAACCCGATCAACCGGGCAAAGTCGTGGTGCACAACCCGTGCCTCTCGGGAGGCACGTTAGAGATCTTTCTTGCGCCCGAGATCCCCGTGCCGCTTGTGGTGGTGCTCGGTGATTCGCCGGTGGCGCGAGCGCTGGTTTCCCTTGGTGGACCGCTTCGGTATGACATGCACTTGTACGACGGCGCACTGCCCGCCGACGCCGCCGCGGTGGTAGTTGCGTCGCATGGTCGTGACGAGGAGCAGGTGTTGTCCGATGCCATTCGTGCAGGCGTGCCCTACGTCGGTCTGGTCGCATCACGCAAGCGCGGTGAGGCCGTGATTGCGTCGCTCGACATGTGTGGCTCGATGAAGGGCCGCATCGTAACCCCCGCTGGTCTCGACATCGGCGCCCGCTCGCCGGAAGAAGTGGCGCTTTCGATCTTGGCCGACATCGTGGCTCGTCGTCCGCAACCAAGCGGCCGACCGATCTCCAGCGAGGGGGCCTCGACAACAACGGCGCTCGACCCGGTGTGCGGCATGACCGTCGCCACCGTCGAGTCCTCCCTGCACCTCGAACACGAGGGCAAGTTGGTCTGGTTCTGTGGCAGCGGCTGCCTTCGAGCTTTCGCTGCAAGCCCCGGCCCGTATGTGGTCTGATGCACCCCACATGAGTGATCTGGCGGCATTACTTCCGAACGTGGAGTCGCTGCGCAAGCAGTTGGACGCTATGGACTACGTGGCCGACGAAGGCCTTGCGACTGCGCTGTTTTGCGCAGCGCGATTGGCGCAGCCGTTGTTGCTTGAGGGTGAGGCTGGCGTCGGTAAGACGGAGGCCGCAAAGGCGCTGGCCGCCATGCTCGACACTCCGCTCGTGCGACTGCAGTGTTATGAGGGCATCGACTCGGGTGAGGCGCTGTACGAGTGGAATTATCCCCGCCAGTTGCTTGCGATCCGACTGTCGGAAACGTCGTCGTCGGCGCCAGCTTCGACCGGTGATTTGTTTACTGACGAGTACCTTGTCGGCCGACCCCTGCTACGAGCGTTGCAGCATCCCGGGCCGCGACCCGCGGTGCTACTGGTAGATGAAATCGACCGGGCCGACGACGAGTTCGAGGCATTCCTGTTGGAACTCTTAGCCGAATCGTCGGTCACCATTCCCGAACTCGGCACCATCAAGGCAACCCATCCGCCCATCGTCATTCTCACGTCAAACCGCACGCGGGATTTGCATGACGCGTTAAAGCGTCGGTGCATCTATCACTGGATCGACTACCCCGATCTCGCCCGCGCGGTCGACATTGTCCGTCGCCGAGTGCCAAGCTCGATGCAGCCGCTGGCCGAGCATGTTGCCAAAGCGGTCAAGCGATTGCGCATGCTCGATGTGCAAAAGCCGCCCGGTATCGCAGAGGCCATCAACTGGGCCGCCGCCCTCGATGTGCTCGGCATCACTCGCCTTGATGCCGCCGCGGCCGAGCTCACCATCGGTTCGGTGCTCAAGTATCGCGAAGATGCCCAAGTGGCCGCCGAAAAGGGCTACGCGTGGGTGACCCAGGACTGAGTCCGCATCGAGCAAGTCACGGTGTGTATCACCCGTCTGATACGAAACTCGACGCGCTCGGGTTGAGCCCCGCGGCGGTACGGCTGTGATAACGGATTTGGCGCTGGTGGCGGCCACCTTTGGCGACCGGTTGCATAGGGCTGGATTGTCGACCACGCCGGAGCGCAGTGCTCGGTTTGCCCAGATGCTCGATGTGGTTGGCCCAACGACGTATCACCAGATGTACTGGACGGCGCGCTTGGCCTTCGTGATCGACCCGGTGATGGTGGACCGCTTCGAGGCCGTGTTCGCCGAAGTGTTTCGTGGCCATGTCGATGTGGATGACATCAAGCGCAACCCAAACGCGCCCGAACGCGAGAACCCTCCTCAAGCGAGAGGTGAGGACCAGCAACACCGGCAGGGTGCGTCGGCCCCGACGGAGGGTAACTCACCCCCCGGGGTCACCACACCTGCGACCGACAAAGAGAACGGAGACGACGAGAATGATCACGGCCACGACTCGCTCGTGGCCATGGCGGCCGAGCATGAAGGACTGCGGGCGAAGGCGTTTGGAGCGTGCACGCCCGATGAGTTGGAGCAACTTGGCTATCTCATTTCCCGCCTTCCGCTCGTGCCGCCGCTACGTCCTGGCCGTCGATTGAAGCCGCATCGTCACCGTGGCGATATTCACTGGAGAGCAACCCTGCGCCAGGCGCACCGCACCGGCGGCGACCCGCTGCGACGGCAACTGCGCCAACCCCGGCAACGTTCCAGACGTATCGTGCTTCTGGCTGATGTCAGCGGTTCGATGGAGCACTACGCCCGCGCCTATCTGTACTTGCTGCATGGTGCGGTACGAGCCGTTGGTGCAGAGGCATTCATCTTCTCCACGCAACTCACTCGTCTCACGCGGCAACTCGCTGGACGACATCCGCAGCTTGCGCTCGCGAAGGCCATGGCGGCCGCGCCTGACTGGTCGGGTGGCACCAAGATCGGCGAGGCGATCGCAGCCTTCAACGACGGATGGGGTCGGCGTGGTATGGCCAGGGGAGCGGTGATTGTCATCGTGTCCGACGGCTGGGAGGCCGGTGATGTCAGCATTCTTGGACGTGAAATGGAACGCTTAGCCCGGCTGGCCGATCGCATCATTTGGGTGAATCCCCGCCGCCAGAACCCGACGTTCCAGCCGCTCACCGGTGGCATGGCCGCCGCCCTGCCGTTCGTCGACGCCTTCGTTAGTGGCCATTCGCTCTCCCATCTCGACGACGTTCTTGCGGCCATATCAGGGATTTGATTTTCCTTCCACCGATCTCAGTCCCTGGTCTGGGATCGGGCCAAGCTGATGGTGGACGACAGGGCGAGAACGACGCCCAACCCTGCCGCCGGTCGCCAGCCCTGGCGCACATTGTCACCGAGCACCAGCCAGCCAAAGGTGGTGGCGACCACGATCTCGGTGGCCCACATCACGGCGGTCACCGAGCCGACGTGACCTGCCGCCAGCGCCTGCGCGTACGACACCAGTCCGATCGTGCCGAACCCAACGACAGCCCAGGCAAGCGGAGACCGAACCACGTGCAGTAGGCCCTGATCGAAATGGGTGGCGCGCGCCGCGAACAAGCTGCTGGCGAACGACAGCCCGGCGATGGTGGCGGACCAGAATGGTGACATGCGACCAAGTAAGATGCTCAGGGCAGCGACGATCGGGACTGCGAGAAGTACGGCCATACTGACGCGATTCGAGGGCACCTCGGCGATGTCCAGATCGGCCGACGCACCGATCAGCACCATGCCGATCACAACTAGCGTGATGGCCACCAGATCGGTGCGATGAAGACGGGTGTGCATCACGAAATGGGCCAGCACCACGGTGACCGCCAGGCTGCTGGCCACGATCGTCTGGGTTGCGAACAACGGGAGGCGCCGCAGCGAGAAGACCGTCATGGCCCAAGCCACGAGATCGCAGGCGAGTCCACCCAGGTAGGGCATCTGGCGGGCGACACGAAGAATGCTCGCTCGACCGGGCACGGTGGACGAGGCTCTTCGGGCACCCACGGCCTGCATTACTGCGCCCGCGCCATAGATAAAGGCTGCCAGGACTGCCGCCCCGAGCGACAGGATCACGAGACACCCACTCCATTCCGCACGTCGATGCCCAACGTTACCCGCCGGCCTATGGGGTAGTACGGCTCGGACGACTGGAATTCGCGTGGTCACGTTCTCGATGTCACAACGCCCAGATCGCGCTTGGCCGATCATGCCCGGTACCATGACCACGTGACGCGCCTGTTTCCACCTCTTGATCGGGGGAGTGTCAGGGAGGGCGTCGGCTCGATGGCGCCCGCCACGCTCGCCCTGGCGGCGTGGGGAATCGTGACCGGCGTGGCGATGGTGAAGGGCGGCCTGCCCGTTGGTGTTGCGCTGGTGTTCAGCCTGGTGGCGTACGCCGGTACCGCGCAATTGGCCACGTTGCCGCTCATCCTCCTGCATGCACCGTGGCCGCTGGTGATGCTGACGGCCACGTTCATAAGCCTGCGCTTCGTTATTTTCGCTGCCGGCATTCGTGGCGCTTTCGTTCGGCTTCCGCTTCGCCAGCGACTGGCCAGCGCCTACTTCCAGGGCGACCTGCCCTTCGTGCTGTTCAGCAAACGCTTCGGTACGGTGGAGCACGACGGAAACGAGACGCACTGGGGCTTCTACTACGGCGCAGCGCTCACGTGCTTCGTCGTGTGGCACGTCGCCGCGGTGACTGGCATCCTGCTTGGCAGCCTGGCTCCGACCTCGTGGGGGCTCGATCTGGCCGCCGCGCTCGCCATCATCGCCGTGCTCATTCCGATGGTCACCAACGTGCCGGCCGTCGTTGGATTGATCGTCACCAGCGTGCTCGCGGTGCTCACTATTCGAGTGCCACTGCGGTTGGGTCTGCTGGCATCCATCGTGTTCGGCCTTGCCGCGGCCCTGGCCGTCGAAACAGTTCTCGATCGACGAACGTCGCCCGTCATTCACACGGTGGAGACGTTATGACCGGCGTGCACGACGTGCCCTATCTCGTCGTAACTATCGGCTGTGTCGCGGCGGTGTCGTTTCTCAGCAGAGCCAGCTTCGCGTTCCTACCCGAGTCGGTGAAGCTGCCACCCCGAGTGCAGCGATCGTTGCGTCACGCGCCGGTCTGCGCGCTCGCAGCCATTGTGGCGCCGGCAATTTTCACCGAGCACGGGGCGAGTGCGCTCAGCGTGCACAATTACCGCATCTGGGCAGTGCTGGCGGCGGGCGCGGTGTTTGCCAAGACCCGCAACATGCTGGCCATGATGGTGGTCGGCATGGTGGTCTTCACCGCGCTCCGCTTGGCGTAAATGGTCAACGAGGTCTCAGCGTCAGATCGCTGATCGCAGCGCCTCCACGGGCTGGAGCCGGGCCGCGCGCCACGCAGGATACAGACCCGAGATCAGCCCGATAATGGTCCCGACGAGCGGGGCGAGGAGCGGCACTTTCGGGTCGAG
>JANMCE010000073.1:0-7003 GCA_031360915.1 Actinomycetes bacterium
ACGCAAGGATCGATGCGATGTACGCGGACCGCCGCCACGACGAGCCACCGCCGCTGCCGGACCAAACCGACCGAGTCGATTGGAACACGTGGGGCTAAAGGCCGATTTGGTTGAGGCATTCGCTCAAAGGGTCGAGCGTCGGTTTCCTAAACCGCAGGCCGCTGGTTCGATTCCAGCCGGGGGCGCCCTTGAAATAGCAGGCCCACAGGCCTCTGAGCAGGTACTTTACCAGCTCGGACGGCCTGTGGGTTGCTCGGTCGACTTACCGTGAGTGACCGCCAGACACCGCCATTTGCCGGTGTCTGTGGGAGGAGCGTGGGAGGAGATTGATCGGCCCGCCGTCCGTTGACGCTTGCCGTATGCTGTGGCAATCCACCTGCCTGCTTCGCTGGGTAGGCTTGAGGCCCGCCGAAAGGTGGGCCTCTG
The DNA here is from genome assembly GCA_031360915.1 of Actinomycetes bacterium. Taxonomy (GTDB): domain Bacteria; phylum Actinomycetota; class Acidimicrobiia; order Acidimicrobiales; family Ilumatobacteraceae; genus JANMCE01. Next base: position 427 of record JANMCE010000073.1, read on the forward strand.
TGGTTCGGCACAACTCGCTTGACCAGGTCGGTTGCGCGATTTGGGCAGGGACCCCCCGGCCCTACCCACATCCCCGTTCGGCGCGTCCCTCTGCCTTTCGCAGCCCGCTGTGCGGCGTGCCGGAATGCCGTACGAGCGGAGATGATAGACGCGAGTCGTGACGGTCGTCACATGGACGGGCTCAGGCGTGTCGCCTGATCAGCGGACTTGCGACGCTGCTGTCGGGTTGGGCCCTGTGTCGGGGGCTGGTCGGAGCCGCGTGGAGCGTCTGATGACGGTGGCGATGGTGAGCACGATCAGTCCGGCACCGGGGAAGATCCACGAGGGGAAGATCAGACTGAGGATGATCGCGGCGATGCCGACACCGCTGCTGACGGCATGTCTGAACAACAGCCATCCAGCGAGAAGCACGGCGACACCGACCAGAGCCACGTCCAACGTTCGGCAAGGTCGTGACCGGAGACGAACCCCGGACGGAGCTGGCCGAGAGCACTTGCTTGGTCGTCGGTCCAATTATCGGTGCCGATCGCGGTCACGACGCGCAGGTTCCCGATCGTCGGGATCAGCACCGACATCACGACAGCGGCGGCCAGCACCCACAGTTCAGGTCGCCGACGAATTTCGGGCGGGGATGCCCAGATGAGCACGGCTAGCGCGAACGCGACGCCGAAGATCATGGTGGCGCTGGCGAGGTGCCCGGCGGCGTGGCCGGTGGCGTGGTAGTGACCAAACCAGATGATCTGGACGACGACGATTGGAGCGAGCATTGCTGGTATCGGCCACCACTGGCGGGCAAATCGTGTCATGTCCTCAACTCCTGTGAGTTCTGCGATTTCGTTGTCACTGCACTTCGATGTCGGGCTGTCCGGTACGTCTGGTCCAGATGGTGACCGCCGCCAGCAACGGAACGGCCGTCAACGATGCAATGAGCCCGACTCGTTCGGTCGTTTGATAGCCGTGGAGATGGCGACCATGGAACCAAAGGTGCAGCACACCCTGGATCAGCCAGGCTGTAGCGATTGGTCGAGTCGGGTGTCGACGCCACAACGTCCACACGGTCACGATGATCATCGCAGCGAAGAGGCCACCGACGTCGCGGACGAGATGTTCGTTGTAGGGGTCGCCGGTGCCGGAGATCCAGTGTCGGCCGAGGGGGAAATTGTCGAAGAACGATCTTGGGGTGAACGCCGCTTGCACGGCAGCGGGTGCCATGAACACGGCGATCAACCCGAGCGATATCCGTCCGATGCGTTCGCGGTGCATGGTTACCCCTTCCGCTTCGTTGTCGACGGTGGTCGGCGACTGAATCATCCTCTATCGGAACAGACGTCCTCGAACACGAAATCGGTGACATCCTTCGCAACACCGACGGCAGGCGATCATTGTCCGTCGGATGACCCGAATCGGGGCCGGCCCGGTGCGAGACCGGGTCCGGCGCGAAACGGTGACGGCGATCGGTCGCTGCGCCAGCGCCGACCTCCAGCCACGGGACCTGCTCATCGTTCGACCGTGCCCCTGGCGACGCACGACGGCGAGGTGACCTACCGAGTACAAGCGCCACCACGCCGGGCACCGGATCGTCGCTTGGCTCGCAGGAGTGGTTCATGTTGCAATGTTCCTTCGAGCGCTGTAGTTTCCCCATCAGTTAATTAATCAATGTAGAAAGTTAGGGAGGGCTCGGTGGCGACAGCACATGCGACAATCGAAGACGCCCGACTGGACGTGACGTTCGCGGCGTTGGCGAACTCGACACGGCGGGCGATCCTTGCTCGCCTCGCTGAGGGTGAGGCGAGCGTCAACGATCTCGCTGCACCGTTTGACCTGACGCTGCCGGCGATCTCCAAACACATCAAGGTGCTCGAACACGCCGGGCTTATCACCCGCGGTCGGCGAGCACAGTTCCGGCCATGCACCATCGACGCCGCGCCACTCGCTCAACTCGCAGGTTGGGCCGAGCAGTACCGCCACATCTGGGATGACCGATTCGACCGCATGGACCGCTATGTACAAACGCTGCAAAACACCCCGAACAAGAAAGAGACTCTGACCGATGACTGACACCAAAGACGTCCAGATCGAACGGACCTTCGACGCACCGATCGATCTCATCTGGGCGATGTGGACCGAACCAGAACATTTCGCCAACTGGTACGGCCCGATGGGCGCCAAGATCCCCAAGGCCGATATGGACGTCCAAGTCGGCGGCCGCCGACACATCGCTATGGAGATGGACACCCCACGCGGTCCGATGCGAATGTTTTTCGTCGGTGAGTACCTTGAGGTCAACCCGAAAACCCGTCTCGTCTACACCGAAGCCATGGCGGACGCCGACGGCAACCCGATGACCGCCGAACAAATGGGCATGCCAGCCGGGGCGCACATGGAGACCTCGGTCGTTGTCGAACTTGTTGACCTGGGCGACCACACGAAGATGACGTTGACTCACGTCGGCGTTCCTGCCGACTCCCCAGGTGGTCAGGGTTGGATGATGGCCCTCGACAAGCTCCAGACACGTATCGCCGACCTACGTGGCTGATGAGCCCGATCACATCGTGCGCATGACCGGGGCCGGCGAGTCGTCCTGGGAGTTGATCGACGAGTTGCGTTTCGAAGATCCCCGAGTTGAGGAAGGCACGATTATGGGCGGGCGTTGCGCACGCGTGGCCGGTGAGTTCCTTGGGTTGGTCGATTTCAAAAGCTCGGGCATGGTCATCAAGTTGCCCCGCCACCGGGTCGACGAGCTGATTTCCGATGGCGTCGGTCGCCCGTTCGCCCCAGCCGGGAAGGTCCTCCGAGAATGGGTCGCGTTGCCAAACCCGGACAAGGCCCAATGGGCGGCGATGTTGCGTGAGGCGAAGGAGTTCGTCGCTCCACGCTGAACCACCCGGCTGCGGTCGCTGGTTACCGATAAACGGTGACGGTTACGTCCCAGCCGAACGTAGCTGCGACGGTGTCGCCCGGGTCGAGCGGGACCGCCGCAGTGAGGCCACCGGTGATCACAACGTCACCGCATCGGATCATCCGGCCGGTCGCTGCGAGTTGTTCGGCGAGCCAGATCACCCCGAGCACCGGATGACCAGACGCCGCCGAGCCGTAGGCGCGTGCTATTTCGACACCGTTGCGTACAAGCGCGACTTCCACGGCATCGAGATCGTTGAGCGAGGCGAGCAGTGGCCCGAGCACGACGCGGGCTGCGGAGGAACCGTCGGCGGTGTTGTCCTCAAGGCGGAATCGGTAGTCGGCGAACACCGAGTCGACGACCTCAAGACAGGCGTACGCGCCCGACGCTGCCGCCAGCACATCGTCGATCGAGTGCGGGTGGTCGAGGTCGGTTGCGAACATGATCGCGATCTCGGGTTCGACTCGGGGATGAATCAGATCTCTGCCGACGGTGGCACCATCGGTGAGCAGCATGGCGTCGGTGAGCGGCCCGAAGTTCGCCGATCCGATGCCCATTTGGGTGCGCATCGCCAGTGAGGTGTATCCCAGTTTCCAGCCGGCGAGACGTTCCCCGCGGGCGAACCGAAGCGCCGTGACATCGGATTGGATCCGGTAGGCGTCTTCGACGCTCAACGCGATGTCGTCGGTGATCGGCGAGCGCGTCATCAGTCGAGATCGATGGTCCATCAGATTCGCAGCGAGTGCCGCTGCATCGTCATCTGAGAGCCGACCGGACATGGTCCGATTCTCGCATAGCGCCTATCCCCGCAGGTCAACGTCGCCCGTCGGACACAGCGCCCGGCGTCAGGTGGCCAATTGCCTGGTTCTCGGTTCGCCGGTTCATCGAGAAGAATCTTGACCTCAATAGCCGACAGAGACGAACCTGTCGGGCGGATGGTGCCATGGGACAGCGCTGACTGCCGGGGTCGGTTCAGACCCCGGCCAGCGATACCAAACCGCTGACCGTCGCCCGGTCCGCTCAGCATCACAATCGCATGTCGGGTGCAACACGAAGAACGTCGGAAGAGTTCATCATCGGGACTAAAACCGGGACTAAAGCCGGGACGTCGATGTGCTAGCCGTCGACGCCCGATGGGCTATTGGCGCGGCGAGTGGTGCCGTTGCCGACCCTTCGGGTCGGGTGCCGTGGGTGGCCGCTGGCGCATGGATGTCAACCCGTCGCTGCGCTCGGGGTCAAGCCTCCCTTCGGTCGGTGACAGCCAAGCTCATTCCAGCGGCCTCAACGCCCGTAGGGCGAACCCGGCTCGCCAAAGAGACGGGTCAGCTTGGGAGCGGTGTCACTTGGGGAAGCTGGCACCGCTCCCTCGCACCAACAACGCCGAAGGAGCCCACCATGACCGCAACATCCCCGCCACGCATCGCCCCACCAACCGTCACCCCGATCCACGAACGATGGATCACTAGCCTGACCGACATCGTCACCGTCATCGCCTGGCGCGACGAAGCGATCGAAGCGAACCCGCAGTCGATCCCGACATGCAGCGATGCTGCGCTCGTGTGGACCACCCCAAATTTGGATGCGATCTCGACTCTCATGGCACATCGGTGGGGGCACTACGCGACGATCGGACCGTCAACATGGATGGTCGAGGACATCGCCCGCACGTTCGGTATCGGCGAATCCGTCAGCCGCGTCACCCAATCGATCGACCGCTTGGAGCGCTTCGGAATCATCCGGCGTACCGGCCGAACGATCGCCGTGCGGCTCTGGCTCCCACCGCTGAGCGAACGCCAGCGCAGCCGCCTTCCGGACTACCTCGCCGCGGTCTACGAGGGATGAGCACAGCGACAGGCGGCGGAGCCTGGCGTTCCGCCGCCGCGTGCGCCGGGCTCGGCCCGACCGCTTTCTACGACCCGAACAGCCGGGCCATCGCCGCAGCGAAACGGATATGCGGCGCTTGCCCGGTCTCGCTCGACTGCGCGGAACACGCCCGCACCGCCCCCGAGACGTTCGGAGTCTGGGGCGGACAAACCGAGACGGAACGAGCGCAACGGCCACCGGCCAGGCCAGTCGATCAGCCTGGCCCGGTGCCGTTCGTCGCCGATGATCGGCTTGTCGAACTGTTCACCGCGGCGAACCCCGGCACGCTTGCGATCGAGGTGCTTCGCCGCGAACTCAACGTGTGCCCGGCCGCGGCGTACAAGTACCTGATTCGAGCATTGCGGCTCGGTTTGGTCGAGCGTCGCGGCCGAAATCTGTACCCCGTCCGCCGTAGCTGACCGAAGCGCGAGCACTTGTTCGACCGTCGCCGGGGCGAGTGGTGCCGTTGCCCGCCTTCGGCGGGGTGCCGTGGTGGGCCGCCTCGTCGTGGCTGTCAAGCCCGCTCGCTGCGCTTCGGGGCGGCCTCCCTTCGGTCGGTTGACAGCCCCGCCGGGCCGGCGGCCCCGAACGCCCCGTAGGGCGAACCCGGCCCCAGCGCCCGACCCGAAGGAAGTCATCCTGATGCAAGTAAACGATTTGTTCACTGCGATAACCGCTCAGATCATCGCCGATATCGAAGCTGGTGCCGGAACGTGGCGGATGCCGTGGCACTGCCTCGCCGACAACGGCACCCCGGTCAACGTCGACGGCAGACCCTACCGAGGCCTCAACGCCTGGTGGCTTGCCTGTCTCGGAGCGGTCGACTACCCGTCAGCCACCTACGCGACTTACCAGAGTTGGAAGCGTCACGGTGCCCAAGTCCGCCGCGGTCAGCAAGGCCACGCCGTGATTTTATGGAAGCCAACCACCGTCACGACCGACGATGTCACCGACGCCGAAGGCACAGACAGCCAAGGCCCAAGCCGTCGGCTGATCGCCCGGACGTTCACCGTGTTCGCCGCCGAACAAGTCGACGGAGCCGACAAGATCCTCGCGCAGCGCGCCGAAACCAGGGCGAACCGGGACACACCCGAACGGGTCGCCGGAGCCGACCGCTACCTCGCCGCCACCGGACTGAAGGTGATCGAAGGCGGCAACCGTGCCTACTACTCGCCATCAGACGACACGATCCACGTACCCGGCATCCACCAGTTCGATCACGCCCCGATGTTCTACGGCTCGATTTTTCATGAGGGCTGCCATGCCACAGGGCACCCCGATCGGCTCGCCCGCGACCTGACTGGCCGGTTCGGTAGCGACGCCTACGCGGCCGAAGAACTCGTCGCCGAACTCGGCGCAGCGATGTGGTCGGCGCAGATGGGAATGTCCGCCACCACCCGACCAGATCATGCGGCCTACTTGTCGAGTTGGCTCGACATTTTGAAGGCCGACGCCCGCGCGCTCGTCACCGTCGCGAGCAAAGCTCAAGCCGCCGTCGACTACCTCAACGTCCTCGCCGGGTACTCGCCCGACCCGCACGGCGAGGCTGCCGAAGCGGCCTGAGCCACCCGGACACCCGAACTGAAGCCAGCACCCGACCACCCAGGGTGCTGGCTTCGCCGCGTCAAACCGAACTGTAGAGAACGATCTGATACGACGGGGTCACACCACCGCATGGAGGAACCGTGACCGATCCAACCGATCGCAACCTCTCGCCGCACACCACGGCCGCAACACCCGCACCCACCGCATGGACGCAGTACGGCCGGCACCGCTTCCGCACCCCGATCGGGATCGTGATCGACGCACCATTCC
>JANMCE010000087.1:0-7546 GCA_031360915.1 Actinomycetes bacterium
CGCGTCCGCCCGCAGGTCGTCATCGTGCAGAGCGCCATACGCAATCTCGACCGTATTTTTGCCGGCCATCCTGATCACCTTGCGGCCGGCGAAGCCGCCATCTGCGCCATCTACCCCGACGCCCAGAACGCCTTCTGGTACCCCGAGTTGGTCGCCGAAGGTTTCGAGCCGTGGACCGTGCGAGAAGCGTGGATCATGGGCATGGGCGACGGCAATCACCACATCGACATCACCGCCAACGTCGACCGCAAAATCGCCGCCCTAATGAGTCACGAAAGCCAGTTCACCGAACCCGCCCGCATCGGCACCATGGTGAGGGAATGGGTTGCCGGCACCGCGAAAGCCGTCGGCCTCCCCGAAGGCACCGCGGCGGAATCCTTCCGCACCGTCACCATCAGCTGAGCCTCTGGCGCATCAAAGCTTGAACTTCTGGACGAAGAGTTCCAAGGGTCCATACGGTCAGAGCGACCCCGACCAAGCTTGCGTCGCTGCTGCATTGTGCCGTCACGAAGGCAGCGCCCTCTCTGCCGCCACGCTCGAACGGGCTTACCGGGCCGCCGGTGTACTTTCTGCCTGACCACACGTCACTGTCATCCGCGCGTTACGACTATTCGTTCGCGCGTTGGGCCCCTTTGGCCGAGCCTTATCGCCCAATTCGGGTCTAGCGCGCGAATGTACGGACGCCTTGGCGCGATCGCCGAGATCACTCGATCTCGAACGACACAGCGGCCGCATCGTGTGTCTGCGCCGGAAACCACCAACGCATCCTTGCGCTCATCATGGCAATTCTGGCCCAACGAACCGACAACGCCCCGCACGCTCACGAAGCGGCTGACGACCACTGACCCTTGGAACCAATCGTTCGACGGTCGGGCCAGACGACTGGAAATCCGCCGTCGCGAGCTTTTGGCCCTCGACGTTCCCGGGCAACTTCGCACGCCAAGGGCTCAAGCGCGGTCGGTCCGGTGCTTGCGCCGTCAGCGAGTTTCGGCCGGGGAAGTCGCAGCAGAACCTCGCAGGCCGAAAGCTTGCCGGTGGTGAGTCCGCAGGCGGCTTTCGGCGCGAGAGGCGCTCAGACAACTCCGCAGGCCAGAAGCTTGGTGGGCGTGAGTGCTTTGCTGGAAAAGTCACAAAGAGGCGGAACAGAACAAACACTCGGACCTCGCCGCTAATAATCCTGACCCGAGTTGGGACACCGGCGGCACGGATTGCTACCGGTGGGTAGGATTCCCGAACTGTCGAAAATGCGGCGCCAATCGCCGCCACATTGAGGGGAAATCGTCATGGCTGAGGCTGTCATTGTTGCAACTGCACGGAGCCCGATTGGTCGAGCCAACAAGGGGTCGCTCACCACGTTGCGCACCGATGATATGTCGGCCCAGATCGTGCGGGCGCTCATGGCCAAGGTGCCGCAGGTGCAGGCGAGAGATGTCGATGACCTCATGATCGGTGTCGGCCAGCCAGCGGGTGAAGGTGGCTTCAATCTCGGCCGCATGGTGGCCATCTTGTCCGGTCTTGACGATGTCCCCGGCGTGGTTGTGAACCGGTACTGCTCATCGTCTTTGCAGACCATCCGCATGGCCTTCCATGCCATCAAGGCTGACGAGGGAGACTGCTTCATTTCCGCCGGCGTTGAGACGGTCAGCCGCTACGCGAATGGTGTCTCCGATACTGCTCCGAACGAAATCTTCAAGGAGCCCGGTGCCCGCAGCAAGATCCGCGCCGGTGGAGGCCAGGGCCCCTGGACCCCGCCGCACGGTCTGCCCGACGCCTACCTGGCCATGGGTCAGACTGCCGAGAACGTGGTGGAGATTGAAGGCGTCACTCGCGAAGAAATGGACCGCTGGGGTGTGCGTAGCCAGAACCGCGCCTGCGAGGCGCAAGAGAACGGATTCTTCGAGCGCGAAATCACGCCGCTGACCCTGCCCGACGGCACCGTGGTATCGAAGGACGACGGCCCCCGCCCCGGCACCAACTACGAAACGGTCAGCCAACTCAAGCCGGTCTTCCGACCCGACGGCACCATCACCGCCGGCAACGCCTGCCCGCTCAACGACGGCGCAGCAGCCGTCATGGTGATGAGCGCCGAGAAGGCGAACGCGCTCGGCCTCACCCCGCTGGCCCGCATCATCTCGTCAGGTGTGTCGGGGCTGAACCCCGAGATCATGGGCCTCGGCCCGATCGAAGCATGCCGTCAGGCCATGAAGCGTGCGGGCATGACCATCGACGACATTGACCTTGTCGAGATAAATGAAGCCTTCGCGGCCCAGGTGCTGCCGTCCGCGAAACACCTCGGCATCGATCACGACAAGCTCAACGTGCACGGCGGCGCGATCGCGCTCGGTCATCCCTTCGGTATGACGGGTGCTCGCATTATGACCACGCTCATCAATGGATTGCAGACAACCGGTAAGTCGATCGGTATGGAAGCGATGTGCGTCGGTGGTGGTCAGGGTATGGCCATGATCATCGAACGTCTCAGCTGACACACAGACCGCTCACGTGACGTATCGCACAGCGAGTGCCCGCGGCTGAGTTAACGTACAAGAACGACTTCACTCTGGAGGGAACCACCGTATGTCGAATACACCACCGCCCCCGCCACCAGGATTTGGTGGGCCACCACCGCCCCCGAATTACGGGGCGCCTCCTCCGCCCTCCTTCGGCATGAACTACAACGAGACAGCCGGGCGTGACCTGGCGCAATGGCCGCAGCGTGCGCTCGGTGGCGTCATCGACTACGTCGCCCCGGGGGTTGTGTACGGAATTCTGAACGCGATAGCGAAACCGCTCGGGCTGCTTGCGGGGCTGGCGTTCATCGTCTTGGTCTTTTACAACGCCTACCTCAATGGCTCAACCGGGCAGAGCATTGGCAAGAAGGTGGTAGGGCTGAAGGTGATCAGCGATGAAACCGGCCAGCCGATTGGTGGCGGCATGGGCATCGTCCGGCATTTCGCCCATATCGTTGATTCGCTCATTTGCTATGTCGGCTGGCTGTTCCCGCTCTGGGATGCCAAGCGCCAGACCATTGCCGACAAGATCATGAAGACGGTCGTTATCAACGTACCGAAGTGAGTTGAGGGCTGGTTTGCAGCCAGCCAGTAGTCGTTGAAGGCCCGGCCCATTGGGTCGGGCCTTCGTCGTTTTCGGGTGGCGTCTGGCATCATCGTTGGCCGTGATCCTTGTTGACGGAAGTGGCCTCGGAGCCTCGCGCCCGGACCGGCCGTTGTTTGCCAATGTCGATCTGACCGTGTTGAGCGGCGAACGCATCGGGCTGGTCGGCCTGAACGGTTGCGGTAAGTCCACCCTGATGAGCTACCTAGCCGGTACCCGTACGCCCGATGCCGGAACGGTGCGCCTCGGACGTGGCGCTCGTATTTTGTTCCTCGATCAGGATCCGGTGATCGAGGCCGGAAGAGTCCTCGACGTGGTGGCCGGAGGATGGCGTGGCGCCTCGGTACTCGACCGACTCGGTATGTCGGGTTTAGTTGATCGTGCAACGACGGAGCTGTCGGGCGGACAGCGCAAACGGGTGGTACTGGCTCGCATCCTGGTGGAGCTGGCCGAGTCAGAAGCCTCGGGAACAGCCGAGAGTGACCTGCTCATTCTCGACGAGCCCACCAACCATCTCGACGTCGATGCCATCTCGTTCCTCGAATCCGAACTGGCCGCCTGCCCCGGTGGTGTACTGCTGGTCACGCACGATCGACACACCCTCGACCGAGTAACAAACCGGGTGCTCGAACTCGATCGTGGCGTTGCCTACCTGCATGCGCCAACGGGTATTCACGCCGGTTCGGGCTACGCCGCTTACCTTGCCAACAAAGCCGAGCGCGAAGAACAGGCCATCTCCACCGAAGCGTCTCGCAAGAACCTGGCCCGCAAGGAACTGGCCTGGTTGCGGAGAGGAGCGCCCGCCCGAAGCACAAAGCCCAAGGCTCGCGTGGAAGCCGCCACCCAATTGGTGAACACCAAGGCCCAAGCGCCTGCCCGCCGCGGCGATCTCAACTTGGGCATGGGATCGGCCCGGCTGGGGTCCAAGGCCGTTGAGCTGTTCGATGTGAGCTTCTCTTGGCCCAACGGCAACAAGGTCATCAACAACTTTTCGTATCTCATCGAGCCCGGTTGTCGTCTCGGAATCGTGGGTGTGAATGGCGCGGGCAAGTCCACGCTGCTGCACCTCATTGCCGGGCGCGAACAACCAACAGCGGGTCGAGTCGAGCGGGGCCTGACGGTAGAGATTGGCTACTACGACCAGCTTGGCGCCGGGCTCGATCTCACCCAACGCGTACGAGAAGCGGTGGCCGGTCCGCACCGAGCGCCTACGCCCGAAGACGCACGGTTGATGGAGCGGTTCTGGTTCGACGCCGATGCCCAGCGAGCGCCGATCGGCACGCTTTCGGGTGGCGAGCGGCGACGCCTCCAGCTGCTGCTGGTGCTGGCGCAGCAGCCCAACGTGCTGCTGCTCGATGAGCCCACCAACGACCTTGATCTCGACACGCTGCGCACGCTCGAAGATTTCCTCGACGATTGGCCCGGCTCGCTTGTCGTCGTCAGCCACGACCGCACCTTCCTCGATCAGACGACCGAGGAGATCCTGTCGCTCGACGGCGGCGGCGGCGCGCAACTGATGCGTGGTGGTGTCGAGGGGTGGCTGGCAAGCCGCAACAAACCTGCGAGTCCGGCCACGCTACGACCGCAGACCGAGTCGGCACCGGCTGTCGCCCGACCGGCCAAGGGAAAGTCGCAAAAGAGCCCGAGCACGCTGCGCCGCCAGCTTGGCGCAGCCGAGCGCGAGTTGGCCGCCGCCAACGTGAAGCTCGCGGTGGCCGAGGCCGCGCTCAATGCCGCCGCCGATCACGCTGAGATGGCTCGACTCGGTCTTGCTCTCACCGCCGCCAGTCAGAACGTGGAACGGGTAGAGGAGACGTGGCTGACCCTGGCCGGTGAAGCCGAGGAGATCGGCTTGACCGTCGACTGACGTCGACTAGTCGGCGGACGTGTCCGCGGGAAACGATGTCGACCCGATGGCGAGAAGTGACGGTAAGAGCACGGCGTTCATTTCGGCGACGCGCATCTTGGCGAACGTGCGGCGGCGCCCCCTGTTGTCGCGCGTGATGATCTTCATGCGCTTGCCAGCCAAGAGCACGTGGTCGAACTCAGCCCACCCCAACTTCTTGGTGTGACCGTGTGACCGGAAGCGCAGACCGCCGTAGCGCAGTTCCAGCTTCCCGATGCGTACGGGCAGTCCCATGTCGATCCGTTGCAGGCGAGCCTCCAACAACGCCGGAAACACTCCCGCTTCGATCAGCTTCACGATCTCCAAGTAGTCCCTGCGGTGAGGATCGAGGCGGCGCGCTCCGCTGCTCTTCATCGCCAGCGTGACCTTGTCGTTGGTCCCGTGCAGCACGACGCGATAACGGTGGCGCTTGGGCGACCAGAACGCAACATCGCGCACATCGTCAAGGGCTATGCGCCGGTCACCAAAGCGAAGCTCGCGTTCGGTCAGATGAATTCTGGCGCCTCGGTGCTGGCTTGAATACACAAGCCAGTTCGCCGCGTCATTGGTCATGAGAGGGATGGGCGCCGGTAGACGGGGGTCAGGCGACGCGCCCGGACTCGGCGGAGGCAACGGGCGCGGCACGATTCTGGGGGGTACCCAGTCCTGTACGTCCGTTGTCGCCATCACTGCTCCTGAACCGGCCAAGGCGTCAACCTTTTCGACGCCTTCCTCCGGGACCGTATGAGGTCGAGCAGCTTTCGAGTGGCGAGTGGGCTAGGTGCCTTCGAGGCCGAGGATGTAGGCCCACTGCGCCGCGGTCACCGGCAGGATCGACAGTCGGTTGCCTTTACGGGTCAGCGCAAAGTCGCCGAGCGCTTCGCTGCGTTCCTTGAGTTCGTTGAGACTGATCGCGCGCTTCAGGTGGCGCTTGTAGCGCAGATCCACCAGCAGCCATCGCGGGTCATCAGGCTTGCTGGTCGGGTCGTAGTGTCCATCGGTCGGATCGAACTGGGTGACATCGGGGTAGGCCTCGCTGGAGGCAATCTCGGCCACGCCCACGATGGCGGGCACCTTGCAGTTCGAGTGGTAGAAGAAGACCTCGTCGCCCTTCTTCATGTCGTCCCGCATCATGTTGCGAGCCTGAAAGTTGCGGATGCCATCCCACTTGGTCGTCTTCTTGGGTGAAGACTTCAGATCATCAAGGGAAAAGGTTTCGGGTTCGCTCTTCATAAGCCAATACGACATGGGCGTAATCATGCCTCACGAGCCGTAGGCGCGGACGACTTGGTCGGAGAGGGCGGACCAGAGGGGTGGGGCCCAGGTGTCGAAGCGGCGGTCGGTGAGCAAGATGCACGCCAGTTCGCGGTCGGGGTCGACCCACAGGAAAGTGCCGCTGCCGCCGAAATGACCATAGGTGCGCGGGGAAACGAGGGTGCCGGTCCAGTGCGGTGACTTGTTTCCCTTGAGTTCGAAACCGAGGCCCCAGTCGCACGGTCGTTGCATGCCGAAGCCGGGCACCGCGCCGTTCAGTCCGGGGAACTGCACGACCTTGGCGTTCGCGGCCGTTTCGGCGGCGAGCAGACGCGGATGGAACAACTCCTCCGCGAAGCGCTGGAGATCTCGGGCGGTGCTCGACATGGCAAACGCGGCGGAACCATCCAGAGTGCTGGAGGTCAGGCCCAGTGGCTCGAACACCCCCTCGCGCACGTAGTCGTTGAACGCGATACCGGTCGCCAGTGCGACAGCATCGGACAGCACTTCCATGCCGCGGTTGGAGTAGATCCGACGCACGCCGGGCAAGGCCTGGACCTTGGCGTCACTGGCGAAGCCGTAGCCGGCGGTGTGCGCAAGGAGATGACGCACGGTGGCTCCCGGCGGTCCGGCCGGAGTAACGAGTGCAACCACGCCTTCCTCGATCGCCAGCAGCGTGGCGTACGACGTAAACAGTTTCGTGATGGACGCCAAGGCATACACCCGGTCAAGGTCGCCGTACTGCTCACAGATCACGCCGGTGCGCAGCACCAACGCAGTCGCGTTCGGCACATCCCACTCGGCAATAGCGCTAAGCGCTGGCACGGTCGGCCGCGATCGCCTCGTCGAGATTGCGATGCGTACTCACCACAACATCAACGGTAACGGTCAATTCGGGTGTGGCGCGGATGCGCTCCTGCTGCTCGACCGTCGCCTTCCACCAGTAGGGCGTCATCATGACAAGGTGGGTGATGTCAGGCTGGCCGAGGTGCAGCTGATACCAGACCTCCACGGATGCTTGGTCGGTGTGCGGACGCTGCTCGTGTGGTTGCGGCTCGGCGTAGATCAGGTCGGTCAGGCCGCGCAGATGATCCACACCGGGAGAGGCCACCACCACGAACCCGCCGGGCTTCAGTACCCGAGCGAACTCTTCGAACGGTCGGGGTGCGAACACCGAGACGACCGCGTCGACGGAGTGATCCTCGAGCGGGAGGTGAAACGACGTGCCGACCGCAAACGACACGTCGGGGTAGCGGCGAGCCGCCAACTTGATCGCCGGTTTCGAAATGTCGA
>JANMCE010000115.1:0-14111 GCA_031360915.1 Actinomycetes bacterium
GATTTGAACCCACGGTCCACTTGCGCAGACAACACCTTAGCAGGGTGCCCCATTCGGCCGCTCTGGCACGTCTCCGCTGAAAAGCCTATCGGACTCACCCCTCGCGCGGGAAAGACGATTCCCCCAGGGCCGAAAACACGGCCACTCCGCTAAGATCGATCCCTCGTGGGTGCCATTCAAGTAAGTCATGTGTCGTGGCATCTGCCCGGCGGTCGTCAACTCCTCGACGATGTCAGTTTCCAGATCAACAACGGGGATCACACCGCGCTCATCGGCGCGAACGGAGCTGGCAAGACCTCGCTGATGCGGCTTATCAGCGGTGACGCCGACGGCTATGAAGGCACCATTGCCATCGACGGCCGTCTCGGCGTCATGCGTCAGCTGGTCGGATCTATCCGGGATGAGACGACCGTTCGCGACCTTTTCATCAGCCTGTCCACCTCTCGTGTCATCGATGCGGCAAGGTTCCTGGCCAAAGCCGAGGCGAACATGCACCACGACCCCATGGCCTACGCCGAAGCACTCGGCGAGTGGGGCGAGGCCGGCGGCTACGACGCCGAGGTCTATTGGGATGCCACCGCACAACGTGTGATGGACCAGGACATGAGCGAGTTGGGTGGCCGAAAGCTGGCCACCTTCTCCGGCGGCGAACAAAAGCGGCTTGCGCTTGAGTGTCTGCTGCGCGGCACGCATGACGTGTTGATGCTCGACGAGCCCGACAACTTCCTCGACATTCCCGGCAAGCGTTGGCTTGAGGCCGAGATCGCGGCGTCACCCAAGACCATCCTGTTCGTCAGCCACGATCGTGAACTTCTCGCCGCGGCGGCCACCAAACTGGTGACGGTCGAGCCTTCGGGCACCTGGACGCACCACGGCAACTTCGCCGGCTACCACGAGGCCCGCGAAGCCCGCATGATCAAGATGGAAAGGGATCGCTCGCTCTACGACGAAGAACTCGAGCGTCTCACCGAATACGTGAAGCTGATGCGCATCCGTTCCAAGCAGTCGATGTCGTTTGCACCGAAGTTGGCTGCCGCCGAATCGAAGCTACGCCAGTTTGTGGAACGCACGCCGGAGCCACCGGAGGAAATTCGCGAGCATCAGGTGAAGATGCAGCTGCGCGGCGCACGCACCGGCAAGAAGGCCGTCATGATCGAGCAGCTCGAGCTGGCCGGTCTGACCGATGCATTCTCTACCGAGTTCTGGCTGGGCGATCGGGTGGCGGTACTTGGGGCCAACGGAGCCGGCAAGAGCCACTTCCTGCGCCTCATGGCGGGCGACCAAACGGTGGTGCACCAGGGTTCGGTTCGCCTCGGCGCGTCGGTCATCGCCGGTCACTTCAACCAGACCCACGATCAGCCCGAGCTGCGCGGCAAGATCCTTATCGACATCCTGGCCGAGCACAACCAGATCCGGGCAGCCGCCATGGGTCGGCTGCGGCGCTACGGACTCTCGAAGCAAGCCGAGCAGGAGTTCGAGACGTTGTCCGGCGGCCAGCAGGCTCGCTTCCAGATCCTGTTACTGGAACTGGAGGGAGCCACGCTGTTGTTGCTTGACGAGCCGACCGACAACCTCGACATCATGTCGGCGGAGGCGCTGGAAGATGCGTTGACCGAATTCGAAGGCACGATCGTCACCGTCACTCACGACCGCTGGTTCCTGAAGAACTTCGACCGCTTCATCGTCTTCAACGACGACTGCAGCGTCAGCGATCTTCTAGAAGCTCCGCCGCTGTATCGCTAGGGCTTCCATTCTGGGATGCTTCGAGCTCTTTGGTTTTGCGTTGGCTAGCAACAACAGCAACCACGAGGATGGCCAGAATCAGACCCAACGACACGTAGGTGTCGACGTGAATCCAGTGGCTGGCGGTCATCTTGATGCCGACCAACACGAGGATGCCGCCAAGGGCGTGGGACAGGTAGTGGAAGCGCTCTCGTGCGTTGGCCAGCAGGAAGTACATCGCTCGCAACCCCAGGATGGCGAATGCGTTTGCAGAGAAAACGATAAACGGTTCCTTCGAGACGGCGAGTACGGCAGGAACCGAGTCGACAGCGAACAGCAGATCGGTCATTTCCACCACAACCAATGCAGCGAGTAGCGGCGTGGCCGCACGACGACCGTTGAGGCGAGTGAAGAAGTTGTGGTTCTCAATGGTGTCGGTGACGGGCATGAAGCGGCGAAGCAATCCGAGGCCGGTGTTCTTGGTTTCGGTCTCCTCGTCGTTGCGGTGACGGACAATTTTTAGGCCGGTGTAGATGAGGAACACCCCAAAGATCAGCAACAACCACCAGAACCGATCGATCAACGCAGTGCCGATGAAGATGAACACGAAGCGCATGGCGAGCGCGCCGAAGATGCCCCAGAACAGCACCCGGTGCTGATACTTCAACGGGATGGCCAGTGACGAAAAGACGATCGACCACACGAAGACGTTGTCCACGCTGAGCGACTTCTCGATCAGATAGCCGGAGAGGTATTCGCTGAACGCAGCACCACCGAACTGCCAGGCGATGAGGCCAGCGAATGCAAGCCCACACGCGATCCAGACGCTGGTCTCGGCGAGTGCTTCTTTGGGCGTCGTTTCGTGATCGTCACGATGGCGCATGAGGTCGATGGCCAACATCACGGTGATGAGCGCGGCGAGACCGATCCACATCCATGGCTGAATGTCGAGGTTTACGAAGGACGATGCGGCAACAAGCATGAAGGTCTCCGGTGACGTGTGCGGTGCGTACCGAAGGTCTCTCCCACTCGCCGTAGCGAGCTACCCGACCCGGGCCCGAAGGCCGTGCTGACGAATCGGACTGGCACGAATGCCCGGGATACTCCCCTTCTTGATCGGAGTGAGTCTACCCACGAAATGGCGAATTCAAACTGGTTTCGTAGCAACATCGCGCAAAGTCCGCAGAAACGCAGGTCAATCATGACCAGCTTCTGTTCACGCCCGACGCCGGATGTCGTAAGGTACCAAACGAACATCATTCTCCGTGAGGAAGGATCGATATGACCATCGCCGCCCCGGGTTCACCCGACGCCAACATCGTCGATCACGACACATTCGTTGCCGGCTTTCCGCACGCCACATTCGAGCGCCTCCGCAAGCAGGACCCGGTGTCGTGGTGGGACGAGCCCGATGGCTCCGGCTTCTGGGCGGTCACGCGCTACCACGACCTGCTCGCCGTCAGCCGTGACACCAAAACGTTCTCGAGCGCGCAGGGCATCACGCTGGAGGAGATGGAGCCAGCGGACTTCGAAGCGCGCCGCAACATGATGGAGTACGACTCCCCCGAACACACGCGCTATCGCCGACTCGTCTCCAAGCCGTTCAGTCGACGCGAAGTCATGGCCTACGAAAACGGCATCCGACTGCTGGCTCGCGCCGTGGTGGATGAGGTGCTCCCGACGAACACCACTACCTCGCTCGACTTCACCGAGGCCATCGCCAAGCAGCTACCGATGCGCATGTTGGGACGTCTGCTCGGTGTACCCGATGAGGACGGCCCGTGGTTGGTGGAGCGAGGCGACGCCTTGCTCGGAAACTTCGACCCCGACATGACCGAACACCCGGTCGGGCTGGTGGACACGGAAGAGTTTTCGGCCATGCCGTTCCGCTCCCCCGCCGGTATCGACCTGTACCGCTACGCCGAGCAGCAGGCCACCAAGCGCCGCGAGCATCCGACCGATGATGTCATTGCCGATCTGCTGGCGCCGACCATCGATGGCGAGCAACTCAGCGAGCGCGACTTCAAGAACTTCTTCGTGCTCCTCGTCGGAGCCGGCAACGACACCACTCGCTACACCATGGCGCACGGCATGCAGGCGCTGGCTGAACATCCCGAACAGATGCAGCGGCTCACCAACGCTATTGGCAACGACGACACCGACACCGTGAACCGAGCCGTCGAGGAGATCCTGCGCTGGGGCACCGTCACCATGCACTTCCGGCGAACCGCGACCGTCGACACCGAACTGAATGGCCGCCCCATCAGAGCTGGCGACAAGGTCGTCATCTGGTTCACCTCGGCTAACTACGACGACGAAGTGTTCGAGGATCCGTACGCGTTCAACATCGATCGCACCCCCAATGATCACGTCGCCTTCGGGCTAAAGAGCCCGCACCTCTGCCTGGGCTCACACTTGGCTCGGCTCGAAATCCGTGTGCTGCTCGAAGAGTTGCTACCACGCGTTCAATCAGCGCAGCTAGCTGGCCCGGTTGATCGCCTGCGGTCGAACTTCATCAGGGGCATCAAACATCTGCCCATGACCTTCAACACCCGTTAGCGGATACCCGAGCTATCGGGAGAGACAAACGGCTCCACCGGGCATAGCCTTGTCTTGTGTCCACGCGCAGGCGGTTGATTCTCGGGGTTGGATTGATCGGCATGCTGGCGGCGTGTTCGTCCGGTGCCACCGAGACTTCAGCACCGAACGCCCCGCCAACAAGCGCGGAACTCGCAAGCAGCCTTTTGCCTGGTTCAACAGCTCCAACCACGCTGCCAACGACCAAGATGGAAGTGACTACATCGACGGCCGCAGCGCCAGCGACAACGACTACGACGGCGGCGGCCAGCACCGATGACGATCCGATCGCCGGCGCAACCAGATACAGCTTCAAGTACGGACCGATCGAGGTGAAGTCCGGCCAGAACAACATCGCGTTCAGCTCCGGCGCTGTTCCGAAACCGCCGGTCGATGGATTCATCGTGCGTATGAAGCCCGACATTCAACGTGCCGACAAGACCATTCCGAGGGTCGATGAAATCCACCTCCATCACGGCGTTTGGGTAAATACATCGGGCAAAACAGCCAGCGGTGAGCGCAAGCTTGATCTGTTCGTCGCGGCGGGTGAAGAAAAGACGATCACCACCATGCCTGCCGGCTACGGCTATCCGTACACCACCGGCGACCAATGGATCATCAACTACATGATCCATAACCTCAACCAGGAACCCGAACCGATCTGGATCACCTACGACCTTGATGTCATCCCCACATCGTCGGCACCGTCCACCATGAAGGCGGTAACACCTATCTGGATGGACGTGCAGGCCGGCAACCGCTACCCCGTATTCGACGTGATGAAGGACTCGGGCAAGGCCGGAGTGTTCACCTATCCGGACGACGCCACCGAGCCGTATCGCGGTGGGGCGAAGCTCAACGAATGGACCGCCGACCGTGACATCACCTTGGTCGGCACCGCTGGACACCTCCACCCCGGCGGCCTCTACACCGACCTGAAAGTGAAGCGAGGAGACGCCACCGCGCCGCTGTTCCGTTCCGATGCGAAATACTTCGAGCCGGCCGGGCCGGTGTCGTGGGACTTGGCCATGAGCGCTACACCATCTACGTGGCGGGCCACCATCAAAGCCGGCGACACCCTGAGTGTCTCGGCCACCTACGAGACCAAACTGGCGTCGTGGTACGAGTCGATGGGAATCATGGTGGTGTGGGCCGTGGAAGGTGGCGACGGGCCCGATCCCTTCACGACCAACGTTGCCGTACCGGGTGCCCTCACTCACGGACAGCTTGCCGAAAACCGAAACCACGGTGGTGAGGCCACTGACCTTCCCGACGCCACGACCTACGCGTCACAGCCGGCGCTCTCCACTGTCCCGATCGCCAGTTGGATCTACGCGCAGGGCGATCTGCACGTTGGCCAAAACGTGGTGCCGACTGTGAAGCCCGGCCAGACCATTACGTTCGACAATCTCGACGCGCCACTCGACAACGGGCAGTGGCACACCATCACGTCTTGTAAGGCACCATGCAATCGTGCAACGGGCATCGCTTATCCACTCGCCGATGGTCCGGTGATCTTCGATAGCGGCCAGCTCGGCACTGCCGGCCAGCCCACTGCGAATCGCAACACGTGGACGACGCCGGCCGATCTTCCGTCAGGCACCTACACGTACTTCTGTCGCATTCACCCCAAGATGCGCGGCGCATTCCGCGTGGACGCCACCAGCTGAAGACTTGCGCCATCACGTTTGACCACGATTGGATCGTGCGATGTCTTCCCATGCAACCGTCGGACTGCAACCTCACCACGACGGCTCCACGCTGTACCTCCCTGACCCTGCCCCCGCGCTGGGTTCGTCGTTCTATGTGCTGGTCCACGTACCGGCTGCAGCCTCGTGTGAACAGCTTTGGGTGCGCACGCTGTGGGATGGCGAACCCATCCATCACGCCGCGGTCATTGATCGAACCGACGAGACGGGCACATGGTGGCGGGCGGCCCTTGTTGCTCGCCATAGCGTCACGCCGTACCGATTCACGTTGGTCGGTGGCACAGCTCCGTATCGGGTACTGAACGGCGTTGGGGTGCATCACCGTGATGTGGTTGACGCTTTTGATTTTCGGGTGTCCAGCGCGCCTGTTGCGCCCACGTGGCTTCGCGATGCGGTGGTGTATCAGATCCTTCCTGATCGCTTCGCCCGCGCCGGTGGCGATTGGGAGGCGCCGTCGTGGGCCGTGAAGTGTGCATGGTCCGACAAGGTGGAGGCCGACGGTTCGAAAGCCGTGCGGCAAGTGTACGGCGGCGATCTCGACGGCATAACCGCACGGCTCGATCATCTCGCGCAGCTCGGTGTGAATGTGATCTACCTCACGCCGTTCTTTCCGGCTGAGTCATCGCATCGGTATAACGCATCGAGCTTCGATCACGTCGACCCGCTGCTCGGCGGGGACGCGGCGCTGGCGCGGCTCACGGCCGCCGCCCATCAGCGTGGCATTCGGCTCGTCGCCGACCTGACCACGAATCACACCGGCGATACGCACGAGTGGTTCGTTCGAGCGCTCGAAGATGCCGCTTCGGATGAACGCAGCTTCTACCTGTTCGACGAAGGCACGACGGAGACGTACGAGTGTTGGAACGGGTACCCGACCCTTCCGAAGCTCGATCATCAGTCGCCCGCACTACGGGCACGACTGGTCACCGCCGAAAACTCGGTGATGGCCAAGTGGTTGCGGCCGCCGTTCAGTATCGACGGTTGGAGGGTGGATGCAGCCAACACAACGGGCCGCGTTCGTACCGTCGACATCTGCCACGATGTGGCCCGCGCCATGCGCGCCGCGACCACCGCGATCAACCCCGATGCCTACCTGGTGGCTGAGCACTGCTACGACGCTGGCGACGACCTCAATGGCGATGGCTGGCACGGCACCATGAACTACAGCGGGTTCACCCGACCAGTGTGGTCCTGGCTCGCGTCAGGCCAGGGCGCATCGCAACCCATGAGCGGGACGCCTGCACCCACGCCTCGCATCGATGGCGCTGCAGCCGCGACAATGATGCGAGAGCAGATGGCCCGCGCGCCGTGGCGCTCGTGGGCGGCCAGCTTCACTCTTCTCGGCTCGCACGATACAGCTCGCCTCGCATCCCTCGCGGCCTCGCCGGCCGAACAGCTGGTGGCGGTCGGACTGCTCATGACGTACCCCGGTGTGCCCATGATCTTTTCGGGCGATGAGGTCGGCGTACGTGGTGAGGACGGCAACACATGCCGCCAACCGTTCCCGTGGGATACGACCTCCTGGGACCACGAGTTGTACGGCGGCTATCGAGATCTCATCGCGCTCCGCCGTTCGTGCGACGCGTTACAGCACGGAGGTCTACGTTGGCTGTTCGCCGACGGCGACGCGCTGGTCTTCCTGCGAGAGGCCGTCGGTGAACGCGTGCTGGTGCATGCGGCTCGCGCCGCGCACGGTGTCGTTTCGATCGACGCCGTTGCCCTCGGCGCGACGTTGCTTGAACCCCTACTCATCCACGAGGCCCTCGATGGCGAGCGCGGCGTGGTAGAGCTGACCGCCAGCGGTCCGTCGTTCCGTGTCTGGCGACTTCGACCGTAGGAACGTCAGCGCGCGTGAACGCTGCCGTGGAATGTGAGTACCTTTGTCGCCATGGAATCACGGCGGCGTTTGTCTGGCAGACCCCTTCTTCTTGTTATCGGACTGTTCCTGACCGCAGTGCCTGTCGTGGCCACCGAGCAGCCCGCCTCGGCGATCACCTGCGAGACGCCGATTGCATCCCCTCCCACGGCCGTGGTGTCCGGCCTCTTCCACGGCATCGCGCCGCTGCGTGTGGCCGACAGCCGAAGCGCACTGGCCATCGATGGCAAACTCACACCCGGCTGCTCGGTCGCGGTGCCGATGACCGCCGTTCCGCCCCAAGCTCGCGCGGTGTCGATCAACGTGACGGCCGTCGACTCAGAACGGCCGGGCTACCTCGTTGTCTACCCGTGCGGCAACCCCGTACCGGCCACCTCGAATATCAATTCCCAGGTCGGCGCAGCGGTGCCAAATCTGGTGGTGGTGCCGCTGCCCGAGTCACGTCGGATCTGCTTTGTCGCCGATCATCCCACCCACGTCGTGGTCGATGTCACCGGCTGGTTCGGCAGCGGCGGTAGCGGTTTCGTCCTCGGAGGCACACCGGCCAACACCGCTTCGGCCCGTCTCCTGGATACGCGCAGCGCGCCTCGACCCGATACTGCGAAGGATCGGTGGCCGGCCGCCACCGAGCTGCAACTTCAGATCGGCCCGACCGATGGAAGCTGGGATGCGGTGTCCGCCAACATCACGGCCACCGATCCGTTGCAGACCGGCTTTGTCTCGGTCTACCCCTGCGGTCAGCCGGTACCTGCGACATCAACGGTAAACATGCTGGCGCAAGGCACGCGGGCCAACCAGACCCTCGTGGCTCTCGATTCGGTAGGGCGCCTGTGTCTGTGGAGCAACGTGCCGACGCACCTCATCGTCGACATCGTCGGACGATTCGTGCGCGGCGTTGGTGCGCCGCTGTCTGTTTCCACGGCGCAACGCGTCGTAGATTCCCGCAACAAATTGGGCGGCTGGATGGATCCGTTCAAGGCCGGCCTCAAGCTGGCGGTCGACCCCTCGGGCGGGGCACCGCAGACCTCAGGCATTGCGTTACTAAACGTTGTTGCCACCGGCGTGACCGAGCCCGGGTTCCTGACCTTCTACCCCTGTGGCGGCGCCGTGCCGGTGACGTCGTCACTCAACTTTGCGAGAGGTCACGACAGCAGCAACCTGGTCACCGTTGATGCCAACACCTGTGTCACCGGCACGGGTGCCACCCACGTCGTTATTGATCGACTCGGTTGGTTCGGACGACCGGGCGGTCTGATTGGCTTGTCGGCCGGTCAGCCCGGCCGACTGCAGCCCGAGTTCGAAGCGGATGGTCACGATTACTCGCTGCCGTGCGCGACCGGAACCAACACCATTCCCGTTGTGTTCGACGCCGCGCCTGGGCGCACGTTGACCGTTAACGGCATTGCCAGAGGTACGTCGTTCGCAGGTCCCGTCGCTGTTGCCGCTGGCGGGTTGATCACCGTCGGCGTCACCGGACCGGCGGGCGCAACCGAGACGTATGCCGTGCGCTGTCTGCCAGCCGATTTTCCGCCGATCCTGGCCAGCGTGCCGGGCTCACCCGCGCCCGGCTGGTATCTCACCACGCTTGGCTACGGCACTCCGGGCGTGGGTATGTACGCCACCATTCTCGACGAGCACGGCGCGGTCGTGTGGTATCGCAAGGCGACCGGCACCATCTTCGACATCAAGCGCACCCGATCCGGCAACGTGGCCTGGACCAATGTCAACGGATTCGGTCCGTTCGGCACCGATACCAACAACAGCTACGAAGAGCACCGACTCGACGGCTCCCTCGCGGCCAACTATCGCTCGGTCGGCTCACCTACCGACCATCACGACTTCCGTGAACTGCCGAACGGCAATGTGCTGGTGCTCACCTACCTGCCGCGCACGGGCGTGGACGTGACAGCACTCGGGGCTGGGTACAGCGCGTCGGAGCGTGTGGTGGACGCGGTCATTCAAGAGATCGATCCGTCGCTGCCGGCCGGAAGTGCACCGGTGTGGGCGTGGAACAGCAAGGATCATTTCGACGTCAACGAGACCACGTTTCCGCAACGATTCGATGTCGATGGCAACGGCTCAACCGAGACCGTCGACCTGGTGCACATCAACTCGATTGAGCCGCAGGCCAACGGTGACATCGTTGCGTCGTTTCGCCACTTGGACGCCGTCGCTCGCATAAGCCGCGCTACCGGCAACATCGTGTGGAAGGTGGGCGGCTCCGCTTCCACGAAGGACACCGCGGTGGGGGCCAAAGTGCTCGCCGTCACCAACGATCCGCGCGGTGGTCCGGCTCGTCAGCATTCGGCCACCATCACGTCCAGCGGCAACCTTCTCCTCTTCGACAACCGCACCCCGTTCACTGCTCCCGGTTCACCGTCGATCGGCGCGGCGCGCGCCGTGGAGTACGCCCTTGACCTCGTGGCCGGGACTGCAAGGTTGGTGTGGCGCCTCGACAACCCCACCGGACGCGATGCCTTCGGTCTCGGGAGTGTGCATCGTTCCGATGATGGTGACACCTTGGTGAACTGGGGGCCGATTCAGCCCGTGATGGTGCAGTACGACGCCGCCAACGCCGTGCAGTGGCAGATCACCCAACCCACCGGCGGCATTGGCTACCGCGTCGTGAAGGAACCGCCCGCATCCTTCGACCGCGCCACGCTACGAGCGCTGGCCGGCTGACACGACCCTGCGCTTACGCGATGGGTTCGAGGAGGTCGTCGACAAGGTCGACGTGTTGCTCGGCCGCAACGAGGCGGGCGAGGATGCGGCGAGCGCGAAGTGGACCGGAATCGATGGAGAGCATGACCGGGCGAAGGTTCTCCAGACCGCCAGCGCGGTCGTAGGCCTTTTGTTGAGCTTCGAGCACAGGCTTGTCCTGATCCTCGAACGCAATCCGACGAAGCTTCGACATGGTGTCGGCGATGGCATCATCGTGGTCGGCGGGAGTGACGCCGTCGCCGTCAATTCGTACAGCAGCGATGTGGTAGTAACAGCGACCCTTCGTTGATGGCGTGAGCAAGTGGGTGCCAATGATGGTGATTCCGGCTGCTTGCGATTCACCGGGAGGGAAGACCGCCGACTCGTGCCGTAGGTTGCTCGGTGCGTTCCAGCGCATTAAGGAGATACCGTCGCAGGGCTGCCCGTCATTGCGAAACATCATGTTGAACATCGGCCCAGGCCGCTCACTGAAACGACGGCGGGTGATGGTGAGAGTGTCGCCGTCTTCTTCCATGGTCACCGCGATCTCGGGAATCTCGCCATCGTTGGCGAGCGTGCCGCGGTGGAGATACTGCACATGGCTGAGGTCCAAAAGATTGTCGGCCACCAGTTGATAGTCGGCTTCCATCATCAACCACTCCCGTCGGCTGACCACGCCGGCAGCGCCTTCATCAAGGTAGGAGAAGTCGGGAATCAGCGCGGGGTCCGGCTCCTGTTCGCCCATCCAGAGCCACACCAGCGTGTGCTTTTCAACCACGCTGTACGACTTGACGTCGAGCGAGCGCGGGATGCGGCCGGTGCCGTGGGGATTCTTCACGCAGGCTCCAGACGCATCGAACTGGAGACCGTGATACGTGCATTCGATGGCGTCACCGTCATTGCATTTGTTACCCATGCTGAGGGGAACAAAGCGGTGGGCGCACTGGTCGGCGAGCGCGGCGGGTTGGCCGTTGGCCTTGCGATAGAGCACAACGGGCTCGTCACAGATGGTGCGCGCCTCGAGCGCGTCGGGGCCAAGGTCCTTGGCCCACATGGCGACGTACCAGGCGTTGCGCAGATATTCCATGTATCCCACAATGCAGCACCGCTACCGTCAGGGTACATGTCCACGTTTCGCCCTGAAGAACGGGACAGCCCGTGGACCACTAGTCCAGCGTAATGATCACCGCACGGTCGGCATAGGGAAATGACCCTTTACCGATGTGGCCGACGGTGTTGAAGAGTTTGCTTATCGGCACCATGACGCCGTACTTCTTCTTGAGCTTGGCCGAGAGCTCTGCGAGTTCGGGTCCGGTGGAGAGAACCGCCGTTCCGGTGACGGCAACGGATCCGGGCTTCACCCGACCGCGGACATCGCTGGTCTGCATCGTGACCTTGGCGGTGTGGGCCAGCCGCTTGGCTTTTCCCGAGGCGGACGACGTCCAGAAACCCACTTTGCCACCATCAACGGGCACGACCCAGACCGGCGAGGTGACGGCGACGCCGTTCTTTCGATACGTCGTAAATGCCATGTATTTCTCATCAGCAAGGTTCATAGGTAAACCGTAGACCTTTCTCACCGCGCGATTGGTAACAAGGCCTGCACCGCTTCAATCGTGTCGGCATCGGCTGGTGTCTTGTCCGGGCGATAGCGTTTGACCCGAGCGAAACGCAGGGCGACTCCACCGGGGTAGCGGGTGGATTTCTGTACCCCGTCCACCGCTATTTCTACGACGAGTTCGGGGCGGACGTGCACCTCGATGCCGCGCTCTTCCACCTTGCGCTCAAGGAACTGCTCGGTCTGCCAGGTGAGGAGCGCGTCGGTCATCCCCTTGAACGTCTTGCCCACCATCACATAGCCATCTGATTGCCTTGCGCCGAGGTGCAGATTGGACAGCCACCCCTGGCGACGACCGTGTCCCCACTCGGCGGCCAGCACGACCAGGTCGAGCGTGCGGACGGGCTTCACTTTTCGCCACGACTTTCCTCGGCGGCCCGCCTCGTACAGCGAGTCGAGCGCCTTCACCATCACGCCCTCATGACCGGCCGCAAGCGCCTGGTCGGAGAACGCCGAGGCAACATCGCCGTCGGTCGTCTCCAAGGTCGGGATGCGCATGGCCCCGGTGACGCGGACCAATGTCGCCTGCCGTTCGATGAGGGGCACATCGATCAGATCGATACCATCGGCGTGCAGGCAGTCAAAGAAGAACGGCCGAAGCGTGATGTTGGAACCACCCTCGCTGCCAAAGCTGCCTGCGGTCTCTTGGAAGAGCCTGGGTACGTCATCTTCGTGCAGGCCGATAAGTTCGCCGTCAAGGATTACTCGTGTCGCCGGGAGTGAGCGGATGATCTCGACCACGCCCGGGAAGCGATGGGTGACGTCATTCAGATTGCGCGTGAAGATGCGCACCTCTTCACCATTTCGATGGACCTGGATGCGAATACCGTCGAGCTTCCATTCAATCGACGATCGGCCGATCTGTTCCACAGCTTCGGACACGCTTGCTGCGGTAGAAGCGAGCATCGGCTGCACCGGTTGCAGTACCTGAAGGCCAACCTCGTGAAGTCCCTTGAGGCCCGTGGTCCCGGCAACGACCGCAGTGCGACCGATGTCTCCCGTCAGCATTGCTGCTCGTCGCACCACGTCAAGCGGAACCCCGGCGGCCTTCGCGACAGCATCGGTCACCACGCCTTCGAGCGCACCCTGGCGCATCTCGCCAACGATCAAGCGGCGCAGGTAGTTCTGCTCATCATCGGTAGCCCGGCCGAAGAGTTGAGTGACCAGTTCGGTGCGCGCCGTTTGTGAGCCGGTGCCGCTGGCATCGGCCAACTGTTGAAAGCACTGATCGACATCGTGCAACGTCACGGTCGGCTCCTCGGCGGCCGCCGTCTGGTCCTTCCACGCGGTGGCCCAACCGACGTTCAGCCGACGCTGTCGCGGTTCTCCGATCAGGAAGTCGACGCCGATCTCAATTTCATCCGGCCCGAACCGGGCGATCAACTCCGCGAGGAGTGCGACTTTGGCCGACCTCGAACGGGTGGCGGCCACGGACAACGACGTCGTCACCAGATCGTTCAGCAGCACATCTCGACCTTACCCACCCTCGCCCGGGTCGTCGGATTCATCCCGATTCGTTGATCGAGCCGATATTTTTCACGCACAACGCCGTGTCCATTCGCGCACAACGGCGCCTTGGGCGGCCTACAGCGCCAAGAACAGGATTTGTGCGCGAATGGGATGGTCCGATTGCGCGAACGGCTGAGGAAACCGTTCCCGCCGATGGCGGAAGATGAGGGTTACGTGTCATTGACGCCACGGTGTGCTCGGCCGCATGATGGTCGGGTGGCAGCCCACCGGATTGCGTTCGTGATCTTCCCCGACTTCCAGTCGCTCGATTTGACCGGCCCGTTTGAGGTGTTCGCCGGCGCCAACCAAAGGCTCGGTCGCGGCGCATACCAGTTGTCGACCGTGGCCACGACGGCCGGGCCAGTGCGCAGCAACAGCGGGCTGAACATCGGGACCGACC
>JANMCE010000190.1:0-20500 GCA_031360915.1 Actinomycetes bacterium
GTGAACAACTCCATGAGTTCCCGAGCGAAGTTTTGCTGCGCTCCCCACTTGGTGTTGTACCGGTTGTTCAGGTAGTCGAGCATGATCGGCTGGATCGCCATCTCCCGGGTAAGCAAATGCATGTCACCCAAGGCTCGACTGCGAAAGAGCACGTTCTGGTCGTAGGTCCAATTGACGTTGCCGGCCGAGCTGTGGCTGCTGGTGAAATGTCCGTGCCAGAAGAACGTCATCTTCTCCACGATGGGCGTGGAGGAAGTGGCCATCAGGTTGTACCACCACTCGATGAGGTCGATGTACTGCTCCCAATTCGGCGTCACACCGTCGTTCAGCAACGGCGGCGGTGGCGGAATGTCGTCGGGCGCAAGCGGCGTCGTGAGCACGGCGTCGACGACATCGGCCAGGTTCATCGCCGAAAACGCAGCGATCTGGGCTTTCGTGCCACCGAACCAGGCGCGGTGAAGGAGATGGGCGACATCAGCTGCTGGAGTGGGCACCGTGCACGTGAACCTTTCTTTCGAATGCGTACCCAATGAATCGGCCGCAAACCCGGGTGCCGTGACCGCTGCCCGCTCAAGCTCGCGTCAGGTCTGCGTATGGTCCATCGAACCCATCGACTCAACGACTCCCCATACCGGCAAGTAACGTCATGGGCATCTGTTGCGCGGCGGGAAGAAAAGGTGTCGCATTCGATGCTCATCGATGAAATCAACGAACCACAAGACCTACGAAAGCTCACCGAAGGCCAGCTCATCGAGCTCGCTGCCGAGATCCGCGACTTCATCGTCCAGTCCGTCGCCAAGCACGGTGGTCACCTCGGCTCCAACCTGGGTGCGGTCGAACTCACCCTGGCGTTACACCGCGTTTTCGATTCTCCCCGTGACGCGATCCTGTGGGATACCGGCCACCAGGCGTACGTCCACAAGATCGTTACCGGGCGAAAAGCCGGGTTCGAGGCGCTGCGGCAAGCCGACGGACTGTCGGGCTATCCGAGTCGCGAAGAAAGCCGTCACGACCTGGTGGAAAACAGCCACGCCTCCACCATTTTGTCCTACGCCTACGGGCTGGCCGTCGCCCGCGACGCCGGGGTAGATCATCATCGCCACATCGTGGCCGTCATCGGTGACGGCTCCATGACCGGCGGCATGGCGTATGAGGCGCTCAACAACCTTGGCCACGCCAATCGCAAGGTCATCATCATTCTGAACGACAACGGCCGCAGCTATGCGCCCACCATTTCGCAGCTGTCGGGCAGCTTGGCCCAGATTCGTCTGAATCCGGTGTACATGCGGCGCCAGCAAAAGATCGAACAGGCGCTTCGCAACCTTCCGGTCGTGAGTCGGCAGGCCGAAAGGGGCATGAACGCGTTGAAGGCGGCAGCTCGCGAATACTTCCAACCTCCCGCATTTTTCGAGACACTCGGCGTGCGCTACTCGGGCCCCATCGACGGTCACAACATCCCGGCGCTCGAGCAGGCCATGCGGAACGCATCCGAGTTCGACGGACCGACCGTTGTGCATGTGCTCACCCAGAAGGGACGGGGCTATTCGCCTGCTGAGGACGACGACGAAAAGCACCTGCACGACACGCCCGTCTTCGATCCCCTTACCGGCCCAGCCAACGCGATGCCAACCGGATACACGCAGGCGTTCGCCGAGGCCATGATTGCCGAGGGCAAGGCCCGACCCAACCTGGTGGCCATCACCGCGGCCATGCCTGGGCCAACCGGGCTACTGCCCTTCGAGAAGCACTTCCCCGATCGCTTCTTCGACGTCGGTATAGCGGAACAGCACGCGGTCACGGGCGCGGCCGGCATGGCGATGGGTGGACTGCGGCCCGTCGTTGCGCTGTACTCCACGTTCTTCAACCGGGCATGGGACCAGGTCGTGTACGACGTAGCGCTGCACCGGCTGCCGGTTGTGTTCTGTCTCGATCGCGCCGGCATTACCGGTGACGACGGTCCGTCCCATCACGGTGTCTACGACATGGCGCTTCTCAGCAAGGTGCCCGGCATGACGGTATTCGCTCCCTCGTCCGCGCGAGAACTCAAGGTGATGCTGCACGACGCGCTCAACCTCTGCGTCGATGGCCCCGCCACGATCCGCTATCCGAAGGGGCAGGCTCGCATCGTCGACGCCAGCCATGTCGGTTCGGGCTTCACCGCCCGCCGGGTACGCGAGGGCGATGGAGAGGTGTGCATCCTGGCGGTCGGCAAGATGGTGGAAGCTGCCGAAATCGCGGCGGTCCGTCTGGCCGCCGACGGTATCTCGATCACCATCTGGGACCCGCGAGTCGTGCAACCGCTCGACCCCTTGATGATCGCCGATGCGTCATTACACGGTGCCGTGCTTACGGTCGAGGACGGCATTGTCGACGGCGGCATTGGCAGTCATATGGCCGCCGCCATCATGGCTGCCGTAACCCACGCCATCCCCACTATCGACCAGCTGGGCATCCCGCAGAAGTTCATCCCGCACGGGAAACCCGATCGCATCCTGGCCAAGTTCGGACTCGACGCTGACGGCATCGAGAAGTCGGTGCGTTCGGCCATCGATCGCCTGGCCGAACGCGTTCCCACCACCAGTACTACGCCTGCGTAATAGTCCTCCCACGAAGATCTG
This sequence comes from Actinomycetes bacterium, assembly GCA_031360915.1. Lineage (GTDB taxonomy): Bacteria > Actinomycetota > Acidimicrobiia > Acidimicrobiales > Ilumatobacteraceae > JANMCE01. Next base: position 2,619 of record JANMCE010000190.1, read on the forward strand.
ACGCACCCAACCTGCGAGTGCGCCAGATCCTGGGTGTAGTTGACGGCCCAGCGGGAGACGGGCCGTCGAGAACAAGAGACGCTCGAGTCGCGCGGAAGTCGCGAAACTTTTCGCGTTAGTCGTAAATATTTTCGGCCGCTGGTCCGAAGGTAAAGAAGACCCGAAGAACGGCGCCGGGATCGCCCGACCAGTCGCAGGTCGCAACCTGCTCCCACGAACGCCGGCCCAGCAACGAGCGAAAGGCCTCGTGCTGCGAGATCCGCAGGACGAGGCCATCTGGAACGCCCTCGGCCAAGACATCACCCTCCACCTCAACCCGCACCGGTGGCAGCCCTGCTTTCTCCACACGTCGGGTAAAGCCGTAGGTCATCATCGGCAGCGCCCAGGCAATGGTGGCGTTGTAACGCGACCCTGGCTTGCCGAGGGCACCGCGTATGTCCTGCTCGTGGGCCGCCACGTCAATAGCAGCGGGAGCGATGGAAGGGCCGACCGAGGTGAGCACCGCTTGGAAGTCGAGCGACTGAGTTTCCCAACGCATGATCAGTTCGTCCACTGAAAACTGCGCCGAGCGCTCGACCTGCTCGGCCGTCTGCACATCGTCGGGAATACCTTTGATACGACCGTGCAGCGCGTCGTCGGTTATACCCGCAACGTGGCCGAGCACATCTCGCACCGACCAACCCGGGCACGACGGCACTGCGGTGGCGAGTTCGTCGGGCGACAGTTCGCGGATAAATGCCGTGAATCGTTCCCTTGAGGTTCGGTAGTGAACGCCGACGTCGCCGTCGTACGGGTCGCTCACTGGTAGTAAGGGGTCTCGCCCACCGAATGATCGGTGGCATCCACAACCTTTTGCACCGCCGGGATGAGTTCCTTCAGCGTGGACTGCACACCCTGCAGCATGGTCTGCTTCGACATCGAGCAGCCATGGCAACCGCCGCCCATCGTCAGGTACACGCGACCCTCACCATCGTGGCCGACGAACGTCACAAAGCCGCCGTGCGCATCAAGGGAAGGATTGATGTTGTCAGCGATAATGCCGCGTACTTCGGTGGACAGATCATCGTTGGCCACCAGGTTCCCGAGTGAGATAGGTCGGGGCTTGTTGGGGTTACGCAGCACCAGACCGCCCTCCTCGTAGTCGAGGGTGGCGCCTTCAAGGTTACTGGCGTCTTTCGCTGGAATGATGACCCGCAGACCACCGTGGTTCTTCACCATGTCGGTGAAGTCAGCCTTCACCAGTTCTTGGAACGAGAGGTCGTAGGTGAACTCGGTGCCCTCGTCGGCCAGGATTTCGAGGCGTAGACCGAGTTGCTTGCCCTCTGGCTCTTCATCGCGGAGTTCCGTGATCTTCTCCCGGCCTGCGGGCGTGACGGTGATGATCAGGTCGTCGACGACAACGTCTTCGGTGGTGGCGAAAGGACTGCTCATGGGAAAAGGCTACCGTCGTTGGCATGGCAATCGACTATCGACAGACCATCATTGATGAGACTTCGGCCATGGTGACCATCATCGGCGCCCACGGCACCGACGCACGGGTCCCCAGCTGCCCTGAATGGAACCTGGGTGAACTCGCCGTTCACATGGGTCAGGTACAGCGCTGGGCGACGGGAATGGTCAACGCGGCGGAGCCACCTAACGCGTACATCCCACCGCCCGACTACGACGGAACGCCACCAGTTGACTACCTGGCGGCCGGGGTCGGGCCGCTGGTTGCTGCGCTAACGGCTGCCGATATGAACGCACCGACGTGGACGTTCGTTGGCACGCCCCAGACCAAATCCTTCTGGCTGCGCCGCCAGGCCATTGAGGTGTCGATCCACCACTGGGATGCCGAGCACGCTGCCGGTGTCGCGGTGACGCTTCATCCGCTTGTGGCCGCCGACAGCATCGACGAGCACCTCCGGCTGATGGTGCCGCGCATCGTGCGCCGCACCAAGGCGGACCTCAGCGGGTTGGTCGGCGATGTGCACGTGCACTGCAACGACACCGAGGGCGAATGGACCTTCGATGTGCACGACGGCGCAGTACGGGTAACCACGGGTCACGGCAAGGCGACGACGGCCGTTCGTGGCCCGGCGTCGGATGTGGCACTGTTTCTGTTCAACCGGGTACCGGCGGAACGGGTGGAAATCTTTGGGGACCACGCACTGCTCACGTCCTGGCAGGACATTCTTCGCTTCTAAGGACTGAAATGACGACTCTCCTGAGCACCGCCAACGACGGGCCCTTCCGATTTTACGACAACCGGGAAAAGTACCTGCTGTTCGTCACGACCACCAGCGAGAAACCAGTCGTAGCGGCGCGAATCGGCCGCGAGTTGGAGCACTTGAAACCGCAACCACCCGCGCTACGCATCTACGACGCCGGCACCGGTAACGGGCAGGTGATGAGCCACGTACTGCGTCATCTGCATCATCGTTTCCCGCACGTTCCGTTCTGCATCGTCGGCAAAGAGATCAGCATGGAAGACACCCGGCTCACGCTGTCGACGTTGCCCGACCGGTTGGCCGAACATCCCCAGACTGTGGTGGTTCTCACCAACATGTCGTACGTCGAGTCACCCGAGCTATTTCCCCGCTCGCCCGAACATCAGGTCAACCTGAACTGGCACGAAATCGGGCTCGACGGCACCTCGGCCCACGAGTTCGTGCAGCAGATCGAAGACCTCGACGAGCTGTTGCAGAATGACTGGCGGACCACCACCAGCGCCAAAACCGGAAATCCAGTGTACGCGGCGCCGTCGGTTCTGATCCTGTATCGCAAGGATCACGAGTTCGTGCTCAGCGACGTCATTCCCCGCAACACCGGCGCGCCGCAACGCCAGGGCTACGACCTCGCGTTGGCCGTGCAGCCGTACCGGTCCCGCACCTTGGCGGAGGGCAAAGTTCGGATGGTGCTCGCGCCCGTTGCCCGCCATCTGCGCGTTAGCGGGCGGCTGGTGGTTGTGCAGTCCACCGGGCACGACCCGGGCATGGAAATCATCCGTCGCATTTGGCCCGACGAGCAGCCGTTCGCCACGCCTCGCCACACACTCATCACCGAAATGCAGGCGCAGCTTCCGGCCGGTGCGTTTTCATTCGAGGGTGCCAGCGACGATCGAGCGCTGTTCAGCTATCACCTGCACGCGATGCCGAGCGAAGTGTCCAGCAAGATCTCGACGTCCACCATGCTGGCCGCCTGGAACGCCGCCGTGTACGTCGCCCAGATCGAGGAAGACCGCATCATGGCCGAGCTGGAAAAGGGTGACTACCTCGACGCCACCACCGACGTCGTCCGCCGCCACGGTGGCCTGTGGTTCCAAGACGAATCCTTCGTCGTCGTCCGCAAGTCAGGTGAGCACGGTAGCTAGCCAAGCCAGTCGTCTGGCGTATCACGATTTCTGAACGAACCCCGACTCGCTTCATGCGAATCCTGTTTGCCGTCTCGGCGTCGCCGGGGTCGGCCAGGCTAGATTCGGCGGCAATTCCCGAGGAGTTGCCGCCCATGTCTGATGGTTCGAAACGTAACCCGCTGCTTGCTATTTTCACCACGGTCTTCATCGACCTTTTGGGGTTCGGCATCCTGATACCGGTCTTCCCGCTGCTTATCAACCCGGATTCGCCCTACAAGGTCATGCCCGGGACACCACAGCACGGCCTGATTCTCCTTGGCTGGTTGCAGGCCATCTTCCCGTTCTGCATCTTCATCGCCGCGCCCGTGCTGGGGCAGCTCTCCGACCGGTTCGGGCGTCGTCCGGTGCTGGCGTTCTCCATTGCGGGAACGTCCATCAGCTACGTGCTTTTCGCGATCGGTATCATCAACAAGAACCTCCCTTTGCTGTTCTTCGCCCGGGCCTTCGACGGGCTCACCGGCGGCAACATCGCCGTTGCGCAAGCGGCTATCGGTGACATCAGCACCAACGAGAACCGGGCGAAGAACTTTGGCGTGCTCGGCGCAGCCTTCGGGCTCGGCTTCGTGATTGGGCCCTACCTCGGCGGACGACTCAGCGCGCCGGACACCAGCCTCTACGGTCTATTCAACACGCCGAAGTGGTTCAGCGCCTCCACGCCCTTCTGGTTCGCAGCCATCCTGGCTGCGCTTAACTGCATGTTGATCCTGCTCAAGCTACCCGAGACGCTAAAGATGAAGGACCCGAACCGCAAGGTGGAACTCGGCCGGTCGTTCCACAACGTGGCCGAAGGTTTTGCATCCCCTCGACTGCGCGTCCCGTTGTTGGCCACACTGTTGTTTAACGGCGGCTTCACCTTCTTCACCACCTTCGCCGGTGTCTATCTGGCGCGGCAGTTCAAGTTCACGCAATCGAAGACCGGTGACTTCTTCGCGCTGGTCGGTATCTTCATCGCCATTTCGCAGGGACTGCTGGTCGGCAAGGTGGCCAAGAAGCTGCCCGACTTCAAGGTGCTTCGGTTCGCTTTCTTCGGCAACGCCATTGCGATCTTCACCTACGTGTGGGCCAAGAGCACGCTGCCGCTCTATCTCACCGTGCCGATCTTCACGGCGTTCAACGGGCTGTGCATGGCGAACCTCACCAGCCTGGTGAGCCGCTCGGCCGAGATGGGCAAGCAGGGCCAGGCCATGGGCATCTACTCGAGCGTGCAGAGCTTCGCCCAGGTCATCCCCGCGGCTCTCGTCGGTTACATCACTGCCGGCATCAGCTCAAAGACCCCGCTGATCGTGTCCTCGGTCGTCATGGCCCTCGCCGGTCTGGCCTTCGTCACCCTGTTCCGCCCCACCTACGTCGCCTCCGGCCACACCGGCGCCCCCGCCATGGCCCACTAACTCGCCGAGCCGCTCACGGCTGAGCAGGTCCCGCTACGTTCAAACGGGTGATACCGAACGAGACTTGCACAGGGGACGCGGGCGTGAGCGGGCCGCGACGATGCGAGCAAGGCGAGTCTTGTATCAAACGGTTGATACCAGACGAGACTTGCTCAGCTGGCGAGAGCGAGGTGAAGCGAGTCTCGGGTGGCAGCAATCACCATTCCTGGACGAGCAAAGACGTCCTCGAAAGTAAAGGAGATGACGATACGACCGAGTTGCATGAGGTCGCGGCGGCGCTCGGCATCTCGCTGACGTTGTCGAGGACTGGCATGTCCGACCTGACCTTCAACCTCGACAATGAGGGCCGACGGCACGAAATCAAAGTCGACCCGAGCGACCGGCTGACCTGGACGGGCGTGCCTAATTTGACAGCTTGGTCTGGGAAGATGCGCACCGCGACACATGGCAAGAAATCGCCGTTCGAGCCGATTGGCGCCGCCGGTATCCACCAAAATCTCATCGAGCAGGCTGGCGCCAACGAAGCCACGGTAGCGAAGTTTCGAAAAGCGGCTCAGCAGGAAAGCTTGGCTGCACCCTCCGTTTCGAATCGCGCTATCCACCGCGTTTTCCAGATCCTGCCGCGGCACCACTCCGGCCAAGTCCAGAACGGTGCGAGCCGGGCTTGTGCACGGCAGGCTATCCACCCAACACCGATCGATCTTCGGGAGATGTGCGGTCGAATGGACCGTGCCGAGAACTCTGCGACCTTTATAAGCCCGAAGGACGAGGACATCAACCAGGCCCTCCCCGAAGCCGTCAAAGCCATGGAGGCAAGCCGCTGATCGGTGGCTCACAATCGCTCCTGGGCCAGAGTCGTTCAGCGCGACTCGGAGCCCGAACCTCCAGGTTCGGGGTGTTCCCGGGAAGACCAAACTGCGACGACCGATCCGCTCGAGTTGGCCGCGGTCGACCCACCTCTGGATTTGTAGGCGGGAAACATCGATGGCTATCGCGCGTTCCCGCGAAACGACGCCGTCCTGGTTTTCAGCAAGGTCGGCAAGCGACCGCAGTAATGGATGCACCTGCAAAGAGTGTGCCGTGATCTACGACTATCGGAAGCCCGCTGAGCGAGGCGAGATCAGTATCGAGCGGGTGATACCGAACACGACTCGCTCGGGCAGGAGGGCCCAGGCAGGCCGGGCGCCGTCGAGCGAGGTGAGATCTGTATCAGACGGGTGATACGGAATGAGACTTGCTTGGGAGTCGTCGGGTTAGAACCAGGCGGGGGGTGGGGTGATGTTGTCGCCGAGGGGGCGGCTGAAGAGCCAGGTCAACTCGGCTCTGTCACCCAGCGCGGTGACGTCGGCGGGGATGGGTTGTGCATATACCGAGCGGCGGCCGCCGAGGTCGGCAGCGACCCAGGCGGAGGGGATGTCTCGCCAGGTGTAGCCGAGGCCGAGGTCGAGGCGGTGGACCTCCACTTCGCGCCAACGTCGCAACGGAACCTCGGCGACCTTCACGATACCGAACGGTGCTGTGGCCTCCCCCGCCCACTGCTCGTCGGTCAACATTGAAAGGGTGCGCTCGAAATCATCGGAGGTGGCGCGAATGTGAGCGACCTGCTCGGCGAACGACCGCACCGCACCCGATTCGATATCGGCATTGCGCTGCGGAACGCCACCCGGGTACATCAAACCGCTGTAGAGCATATTGCGGCAGCCTTCCCCGTTTCGTGCGATATGGGTGAGCACATGGCCAACCGTCCAATTGGGCAGCTGGCTCGGCTGGCTCACGTCAACATCACCAAGATCGGATAACCAGGCAATGAGCGAGTGTTGACTGCCGACGCAGCCGTGAATGAAGTCAGCACTTGAGGTCATGATCTGATTCAATCGCGTTTCGTGCAAGACGGAAGCAAAAAAGCCATAGTCGCAGCGTTCGCCGCCAACCTGGGTATCGCTATCGCAAAGTTCATCGGGTTCATCTTTACCCGTTCCACCGGGATGCTGGCCGAAGCCGTGCATTCGCTCGCAGACACCGGCAATCAGGGCCTCCTCCTGCTCGGATCCAAGAAGTCACAGAAACAAGCCACTGACAAGCACCCATTTGGGTACGGACGGGAGCGCTATTTTTGGGCCTTTGCGGTGGCGCTGGTGATCTTTTCCCTCGGAGGCGCCTTTGCGTTCTACGAAGGTCTCGACAAGATGCTCCACCCGCACGAACCGAAGAATCTTGGCATTGGCGTGGGCATTCTCATCTTCTCCATCTTGCTGGAGGGTTATTCGTTCAAGACGGCGATAACCGAGGCGAACAAAATGCGGGGCGACGCTCGGTTCTTCCAGTTCCTGCGCCACGCAAAGACTCCCGAGCTGCCCGTGGTCCTGTTGGAGGACGCCGGAGCACTGATTGGACTGGTGCTGGCACTCGGCGGCTTGATTATGGCCGAGGTCACGGATAACGCTCGTTGGGACGCGGTCGGGTCACTGACCATTGGCGTACTTTTAATTGCAATTGCAATCTTTTTGTCGGTCGAGATGAAGAGTCTGCTGATCGGTGAGTCTGCGTCCGACGATGCGGAGGCGGCCATCGCGACTGCGATTGAAGGTTCGCCCGAGGTCAAGAAGCTCATCCACATGCGCACCATGCATCTCGGTCCGGATGAGGTACTGCTCGGCACCAAGATCCACTTCGACGATGCGTTCACCACCGCAGAGTTGGCCGTCGCCATCGACGCCGTGGAAGCTCGCATCCGCGCTGCCGTTCCCTCCACCCGTGTGATCTACGTGGAGCCCGACATCACCCGCCCGACATGACGTCACGGGTCGTCATCATGCTGGGTGGCGAACCACCCGACCCGCGGCTACGTCGCCATGTGCCACTACTCACTGATGCGGTCATTGCGGCCGACGGAGGCATCGATCACGCCATCGCATGGAATCTTCCGATCGAGACAGCGGTGGGCGATATGGACTCTGTGTCACTCGCCGGTCTCGCCCATCTGCAGCACGAACGCATCGCCACTGAACGCTTCCCCACCGACAAGGAAGCCTCCGATGGCGAACTTGCCCTTGAGGTCGCGTTGCGTTGGGACCCGGAGGAAGTCCATTTGTTTACCGGCGGCGGGTTGGACCGACTCGATCATTTGTTGATCACTACCGCGCTGCTCACCCATCCGTCGCTGGCATCGCGGCGGGTGTGGGCGTGGATTGGCTCGACGCTGATCATCCCGCTGCAGTCCGGGCAAATGACCGATTTCTGGGGACACGACGGGGCCGATATCACGCTGTTGGCCGTCAACGGACCTGCTCACGGGGTGCGCACCGTCGGAGTCGAGTTTCCGCTGCACGGCGAAACCCTGCAACCGTGGAGCAGTCGGGGCCTTTCCAACCGGGGCATGGGCGGGGCTGTCAACGTCACGATCGAGAAGGGTTGCCTGCTGGTGATCAGCCCGAATGCCGCCGCCGACGTGCCGAACATAGAGTAACTCCGAACAACCGCAGGCCTTCCACGGTCGATACCCTGTCTGCGTCCGTAAACAGATCGGGAGACACCAGTGACCACAAGACGCGGGATTGGCATTGGCATCATCACGCTGGTGATGGCCGGGCTCCCGATCTTCACCCCACCGGCCCACGCCAAGGCTGCCCCGCCGATCCCATCCCCGGCCACCGCAGATGCCGCGACGGACCGCGACCTCAACGTGCTGATCGATCGTGGCCTGGCCGCCGGTGCCGTAACGGCGCAGTCGGCGGCCAACAGCCCGTTTGTGTCCGTCTTCCCCCGCCGCCTGATGGACACCCGCGACGGCACCGGCGGTATTCGCGGGAAGATCCCGGCCGACAACACCGTCAAGTTGCGAGTGGTCGGGGCCGGCACAGGCAACGCCGAGGTGGCCACCGCCGTGGCCCTCAACGTCACTGCGCTCGACTCGATCGACGCCGGATTCATCACGGTGTGGCCCTGTGACAAAGCCGAGCCGGCCACGTCCAACCTCAACTTTGCGGCCAAACAGACCATCCCGAACGCCGTCGTCACTCGCATTAGTGCGGATGGCTACATCTGTTTGAAGGCGTCCGCTGCGGTTGGTGTACTGGTGGATACAAGCGGTTGGTTCCCTGCCGGTTCCTACATGCAGCCCAAGTCGCCCGACCGTCTGATCGATACGCGCGACATCGGCATCCTCGCCGCCAATACGCCTCTCGAAGTTCCGGTCACCGGACGGTTCGACGTGCCCGCCGACGCCAGCGCCACCCTGATCAACGTGACGGTAGTCGGTGCCGTTGCCGACGGATTCGTCACGGTCTATCCCTGCGGCCAAGTCGCTCCGCTTGCGTCCAACATCAACTTCCGGGCTGGGCAGAACGTGCCAAACCTCGTTCTCGCTGCGGCGGGAGCAGGAGGCAAGACGTGCATCCAGTCATCGGTGGCCACCCACATTCTGGCCGATGTCACGGCCTGGTTTCCGGCCGCTGCTGACGTAAAGGCGCAAGCGCCCGCCCGCATCTTGGACACTCGCATCGCCCGTCCTGACTCGGCCGTTCCCGGACGCATCGGCGCGGGTGAGACGTTAACGCTTCCGCTGCATCAGACACCCGCCGATCCTTTGCTGCTCCGGTCAACCGGAGCGATCGTCAACGTAACGATTACCGGCCCGCGAACCTCCGGATTCATGACCGTGTTTCCGTGCGGAACGGCGCGCCCAGTTGCGTCCAATCTCAACTTCCAGACCGGCGTCGACGCAGCAAACCTGGTGATCACCTCGAGCAATGCAGATGGCACTATCTGCCTCTATAGCGACTCCGTCGCCGACGTGATCGTCGATGTGAACGGACTATTCAACTCCGTCCACCACGCCGCGCCGTTCTCCACGGCAACAGCCACCCCGCTGCCCGTGGCCCACACCGGGCTCAGCACCGCCGGGCCAGCCCAGCCGCTTCCCACCACCCAGGCAATCCCCTGGAGCGACGCCGTCTTCTCCCGTTCAAACCTCCCCCGAGGTGACTGGGGCTATCTCACCGCTGTGCAGGCACCGGCCTTCGTTGGCGAACTGCTCATCAACGCGTTCGACTATGCCACGACGGGTACGCAGTACCGCTGCAGCGGTACCGTCGTCGCCCGTGACGTGATCCTCACCGCGGGCCACTGCGTGTTGGATTTTCCAGTTGCTCCCACCGAGGCAAATCCGAATCCGTCGCCTGATCCGCCTCAGGCAACCAAGGTGTCGTTCACGCCCGGCTTGTACGGCGCCGCCAGCGGACTGGGCCAATGGCACACGGCCAGCGCAGCCGACATCCATCCCAGCCCCGGCTTTTTCAATGACCTGAGGGCCGATACGCCTGAGGTCACTCCCATTGATGAAACGACCGACGACTGGGCGCTCATCAAGTTGGCACCCAACGGCAGCGTGCACATCGGCGATGTCACGGGCATCGTGCCCGTTGCTCCCGACCTTGGCCGAGCTCCACTGGCCAAGATCTCGCTGCACTACCCGGCCGGCGGATTTTTCAGTGAGCACTGCCGCGGTGGCAGCCCCCTCAACTGTCAGCCCGTCTTTTGCACGAGTCCCAACCCACCGGTGTTCTCGGCCGACAGGCCCGGACGTTACGTTGTGTCGATTGGGTGTCCGTTGATGAACGGGTCGAGTGGCGGCGGGGTGTTCAGCTTCTATAACGGACAGTGGTGGGTGGTCTCGGTGATCTCCCGAGGACCCGACAGCCGCATCGACGGCGAGCCCAACCAATCAACCACGCCCACACTCGGCGCCTACACGGTCAACACGATCGGCCCTGAGCTGAACTCGGACGCCTACCCGGCGCTCCTCGCGGCAGCTTCCGCGTAACGCATCGTCTTGAAGGTCGTGAGGGCTCGTCCACTACGGTGAGCCATCATGACTTCAACGGTTCGTACTGCCTCTGGTGCCGGTCTGGCCACTCGCTCGCTCGCGTCGGGCAAGACGCTGGCGGTGCATTATCCATCGGTGGCACTTGGCGATGTTCATCATGAGTTCGATGGCGCCCTCAAGGCCTTGGCCGGCCACGACACGGTCCGCAACGTCGACCGGGTTGTCATCAACCGCACCATTGACCTCGACGCTGCTCCGGTCGATGTCGAGGATGTGTACCTGCGGCTTCACCTGCTGTCGCATCGTCTCGTCCAGCCGCACGGACAAAATCTCGACGGCATCTTCGGGCTGTTGAACACCGTGGTGTGGACGAACTACGGCCCCTGCGATCCGGATGATTTCGAGCTGACCCGTCTTCATCTGGCCGCAACCGGAATGCCGGTGCAGGTGTTCGGAGTCGACAAGTTTCCTCGCATGACCGACTTCGTCATTCCGTCAGGTGTACGTATCGCGCATGCCGATCGTGTTCGGCTCGGTGCCCATCTCGCCGAGGGCACGGTGGTGATGCACGAAGGGTTCGTGAACTTCAACGCCGGAACCCTTGGGACGGCAATGGTGGAAGGCCGTATCTCGGCCGGCGTGGTCGTCGGCGCCAACTCCGATATCGGAGGTGGCGCATCGATCATGGGCACCCTGTCGGGGGGAGGCAAGGAGCGCATTACGGTGGGTGAGCGTTGCCTGCTTGGCGCCAACGCCGGTATCGGCATCAGCCTCGGTGACGACTGCACGGTGGAGGCCGGCCTGTACGTGACAGCTGGCACTCGCGTCATTTTACCTGACGGTGAAGTTGTGAAGGCGCGTGCCCTTTCTGGCCAATCCGGGCTCCTTTTCCTGCGTGACAGCGAAACTGGAGCGGTCCGGGCCAAGATGCGTTCCGGATCATGGGACGGGCTCAACAAGCTTCTTCACTCCGCAACGTGACTCTCAGATTTCGCCTGTAGCCTTGACGAAATGTCCAGATTTAAGGTCGGCCTGCAACTGCATCCGCAGGCGACCAACACCGATGCCCTGCAGACCGCATGGCAAGCTGCCGACAACATGGGTGTCGACACCTTGTGGGTTTGGGATCACTTTTATCCCCTCTACGGCGAACCCGACGAAACACACTTTGAAGCGTGGACCCTGTTGGCCGCGATGGCGGTCACCACCCGACGCGCCCACTTCGGCGCCATGGTTTCCTGCCTGACCTACCGAAACCCCGACCTCACGGCCGACATGGCTCGTACCATCGATCACCTCTCCGGCGGTCGCTTCATCCTCGGCATCGGCGCAGGCTGGTTCGAGCGCGACTACGACGAGTACGGCTACCACTTCGGCACTGCGGGGGAGCGTCTCGATCTGCTGGCCGATGCGTTGCCTCGCATCAAGGCCCGCCTGGGCAAGCTAAATCCACCGCCCGCAGGCCCGATGAAGATGCTCATCGGGGGCGGCGGCGAGAAGAAGACGTTGAAGATGGTGGCGCAGTACGCCCAGATGTGGAACACCACGTCGTCTGATCTTGATGAAATCGCTCACAAGAACCGGGTGCTCGACAACTGGTGCGTCGAGCTTGGCCGTGACCCTGCCGAGATCGAGCGCACCGCACTCGTCGGCCCTGAGGCCGACCCCGATGCCTACCTTGCAGCCGGCCTTACGCACCTCGTGTTGACGTCGGGCCATCCGTTCGATCTGGCCCCGTTGCAGCGCCTGCTCGACCTCGCCCACGAATGACCCGGGCGGTCGCGGTTCGACCGATAGCAGCGGCCGACACCCATCCGCTACGACTGGCCGTTTTGCGCGACAACTCGCCCACGGCAGTGTTGGTGTTCGACGGCGATGATGAACCAACCACGTTCCACCTCGGCGCCTTCCACGGTGAGGAGTTAGTCGGCATCGCCACGTTTATCCATCGGCCATGCTCCAATACGCCCGACGCAACGCGCACGGTGCAGCTCCGTGGCATGGCCGTGTCGACGACGCTACAGTCGGGTGGCGTTGGCGGAGCGCTGCTGCAAGCGGCCATGGCGCGGCTGCGCGACGACGGTGTTGACGTGTTGTGGGCCAACGCCCGTGACGCAGCCTTAGGGTTCTACCAGGGTCGACTCGGGATGACCGTCGGCGACGACGCTTTCGTCGATGCCACCACCGGCCTCTCCCACCACCGCGTCTGGCTCGACCTCTAACGCGTCGGGCTCGGGCGGTGCGGGCGCCCAGGCCGGTCGGGTGCCCTGCTCCAGTTCCAACAGCGTTGCCAGCGCAGCGCGATAGTCGGACTCGGCTTTGGCAATCTGCTCAGAACTGGCCTTGCCCTTGCGAATGTCGCGCAGCCGCGCCGCCACCTGATCCTTGGTTGCTCTGGCCACCTCGACCTTGCGAGCGAGCTCAGCCTTTGCCTGTCGCTCATCTACCTCGGCCTGGGCGGTGTCACGAGCATACTGCTCGTCGGCGCCCTTCTTCCGCAGGAGTGCCGCAAACCGTTTCACATCATCGTCAGCCACCCTGTCATTCTGGCGCACCTCGAACCGGTCCGGTGCTGATCGTCACTTTGTGACAAAACCGGTCGTCTCACGACTGATTTTGTCGCAAAGTCGCCGCCTCAGAAAAAGATCAGCTTGAGCGCCACCAGGATGCCGAACGACACCACGACACGGCGCAGCTTTACCGGATCAACCCGGCTGGCGTAGCGGCCACCAACTACCCCACCGACAAGGCTGCCGACCGCCATCACACCCACCAACCGCCATTGCACATGTCCGGACAGAGACAGAAAGATCGCGGCGGCCACGTTGATGAAGAGAGACAGCACCTGCTTGAGCGCGTTCAACGAAGCCAGCGGACCATGCAACAGCACGCCGAGCACCGCGAGCAGCATGATGCCCAACCCAGCGCCGAAGTAGCCGCCGTAAACAGCCGATGCGAACACGCTGGCGATGGCGGCGACCGACACGGTCTTCATCACGTCGCCGCCCGAGCCGATGCCGAGCTTGGCCCGAATCTGCTTCTGGAACCCGAGCAGCGAGCAAGCCAGCAGGATCAAGATGGGGGCGAGGAAGGAGAACAGTTTGTCGCTCGTTCGTATGAGCAGCACCGAACCAACCAATCCGCCAAGGGCTCCGGCGACGAGCAGCGGGCGCGCTTTCTTCCCCCAGCCGATCAGGTCATCGCGTTGCGCCCAGGTACCTCCCAGGTAGCCCAGGCACAGCGATACGGTGTTGGTCGCATTGGCCATCACGCTCGGCACACCGAGCGCAAGCAACACTGGGAACGACACCATCGTGCCGCCACCTGCCACTGCGTTAATGCCGCCGGCGGCAACGGCCGCGAGCGCGGCCACGACGTATCCCCCGCCGGAGATCACTATGCCCCGGAGATCATTACGCGCCGACGGGGTTGAGCATGAGATCGGCCGCGCTCCACGGGTCGAGTCGACGGGCCAGCACATCGCCAGCCGCTCGCTCCCAGACATCGCCCTCGCAGAGGTCGCGGGCCCGCTGCCCGAGCCGCGTCGCAACGATTTCGGAGAGTTCCTGACGAGTGCGCTGCTCACGTCGCTTGACGAGCGTGCCGTCGGCTTCGATCGCGGCCCGATGGGCGTTGATCTGCGACCATAATTCAGGCACGCCGGAGCCATCGTTGGCGACCGTGGCAATAATCGGCGGGCGCCAGGCGTCATACGCGAGGTCTGTGAGTTCGAGCATCATCTCGATGTCGCGACGGGTTTCCTCCACGCCCTTGCGATCGGCTTTGTTGATCACGAAGACGTCGGCGATTTCCATGATGCCGGCCTTGTTGGCCTGCACCGCATCGCCCCAGCCCGGGTTCACCACGACGACGGTGGTGTCGGCCTTGCCAGCGATCTCGATCTCGACCTGACCGACCCCGACCGTCTCGATAAGCACCCAGTGACGACCGATGGCGTCGAGCAGACGAATCGCTTCGGGCGTCGCCAACGACAAGCCACCGAGATGGCCACGGGTGGCCATCGAGCGGATAAACACGCCGGGGTCGGTGGCGTGGTCCTGCATACGGACCCGATCGCCAAGGATGGCACCCCCGGTGAACGGTGACGACGGATCGACCGCCAGAACTGCTACCTCCAACTGCTGCGAACGGAGGTGTCCGATCAGCGCCGAGGTGAGCGTGCTCTTACCCGCGCCGGGCGAACCGGTGATGCCAACGGTGTAGGCGCTACCGCCGAGCGGGTAGGCAAGGCGTCCGGTCTCGCGAGCTTGCGGACCACCCCGCTCAACGATGGACAGCAGCCGGGCGAGCGCGGCGCGATCACCCGATCGAGCGCTCTCGAGCAGTTCTCCGATGTCGTTACTGCGACGGGCCACCATGGTCATTCGATGTTGATCACTTCGGTGACACCGTCGACACGATCACGCATGATCCGCTCGATGCCGGCCTTCAGCGTCTGGGTGGACGCCGGGCACGTACCGCACGCGCCAACAAGGGTGACCGACACAATGCCGGTGGTCTCGTCCACATCGCGCAATACGATGTCGCCGCCGTCGGCCTGAAGGGCCGGGCGTATGACTTCGATTGTCTTTTCGACCAGGGCACGCATGTTTCTCCTCAGAGTGGCGACCTCAGATTGTCGCAGGCTTCGACATAGGCTCGCCACCTATGAAAAGGCTAGCTCGTTACGCCCTCATTCCTACAGTGATCCTCGTCGCAGGCTGCGGTTCGTCATCCAAGGCACCAGTCACGTCGATTCCCCCCGTTTCGGTCACCGTGGCAGCCGCTGCCACGACAACGACCTCACCGGCCACGACGGCAGCTCTGTCCGCCGAGTCGGTCGTGCCCGCAACGACCGGCACCGCCGCCGCTACCGCGCCCCCTCTCCCAACCAACATCGTGAACATCTCGGTGACGGTGGGCAAGGACAGTTCCCCCACCCGCGAGGAAAAGGTGAAGCTCAGCGCTACGGTGCAGATCGCCCTACTCAACCCGACGGCGAATGATGAGTTCCACCTGCACGGCTACGACATCGAGCAGGCGCAGAAGGCCGGCGAGCAGGGTCTGTTATCGTTCGTAGCCGACAAGGCCGGTCGCTTTGAGCTGGAAAGCCATGTCACCAACGCGCCACTATTGATCCTGGTCGTCGCGCAATGATCTACGCCCATCAGGGCGGCTGGGGCGAATTCCTTCTCGTGATCGGCCCCCTGCTGATCATCGCCTGGTTGGTGAGCGTGGCGAAGAAGCGCGCCGACCGCTCCGGCCGGGACGACAAAGGTGACACGTCAGCCGATTAGCTCAGCCGTTCGATCTCTGCGCCGAGAGCCGAGAGTTTGCCGACAAGATTTTCGTAGCCGCGGTCAATATGGAACGGGTTGGCGATGACTGTTTCGCCGTCGGCTCCGAGACCTGCCACCACGAGACACGCGCCCGCCCTTATGTCGTGAGCCTTGACCGGAGCACCTTCGAGACGGGGCACGCCCCGCACCACCGCGTGATGGCCGTTGGTGCGAATGTCGGCACCCATGCGCAGCAGTTCTTCGATGTAGCGGAAGCGTCCGGCGTAGAGGTTTTCGGTCACGATGCCAACGCCATCACCCAGCGAAAGCATGACGGTGATGAGCGGCTTGTAGTCGGTGGCAATACCCGGATACGGCAAGGTGGCAACGTCGACGGAACGGATCTTGCCGTCGCTGTGCGCCCACAAGCCCGTGCCAGTGTCGGTGACCGTGACGCCGATCTGACCGAGCTTGGAGAGGAACAGTTCCATGTGTGCAGCTCGGCCGTCGGTGATGGTGATGTCGCCGCCGGCAACCGCGAGCGATGCGAGAAACGTCGCCACTTCCAGCCGGTCGGGAATGACGCGATGACTGACGGCGTGGAGCGCAGTCATGGGTTGACCGTGGATGGTCAGCGTGGCCGAACCGACGCCTTCGATGTCGGCGCCCATCTCCTGCAGCATCGTGAGCAGGTCACTGATCTCAGGCTCACGAGCTGCGTTGTCCAGCACCGTCGTGCCCTTGGCCCCGACCGCCGCCATCACGATGTTCTCGGTGGCGCCGACACTGGGGAAATCGAGCGTGATGTCGGCGCCGCGTAAACCCGACGACGCCGTGGCGTGCAAGACACCGTGTTTCAGTTCGATGGTCGCGCCCATCGCTTCGAGACCGCGGATGTGCATGTCGATCGGGCGGGTGCCGAAGTCATCGCCGCCGGGCAGCGAGATGCGTGCCTCGCCACAGCGGGCGAGCAGCGGCCCCATCACCACGATGGAGGCGCGTATTGCTTCGGCCAGCTCATAGGGTGCCTCCGGGGTGACGATGGCTGGTACGTCGAGCCAGATGCGATGCAGGTCGTGCGGGTCACGGGTCATGGCCACCCCCATGGCACCGAGAAGTTCGCCCATGGTGCCAACGTCGGAGATGCCGGGCACGTTGGTCAGTTCATATCGACCCTCGGCCAACAGCGACGCCGCCATCAACTTGAGCACGGAGTTCTTGGCGCCGCCCGGGGTTACTTCTCCAGACAGCGTGTGCCCGCAACGAACGACGATTCGGTCAAAGGTAGAGGGCTGGTCGGCGGCACGATCCATCGTGTCAGTATGCTCGGTCCAGCCATGGCGACCCTGCAACGGCGCTACGTGCGCACCGAAGACATGCTCTCGTTACTGGTGACCCCCCGCGACGACATCGCGCACGAGCAGGTCGATTCCGATACGACGTTCTCCCCAGCCAGCGGCCCTTTTCGGACGTATCACCGCTCGGTAGAAGTACTCCCGGAAACGCTGGTCGAGCGCACGAAATTCCATCTCGCCATTCCCTGGTTCGGTTGGCTATTCGTGCCGTTTGTGTGGTTCTCTCTTCGGCGTCCACCGGGCCCGGACCGCTTTAGTGGCAGGCAACCGGTATGGGCGCCACCGTCTCGCCTTGATGCTCGCTCGGGCACCATCCTCGGTCTGTTGGCGGCCGCATCGCTCGTGGTCGGCTATGTCAACACGCTGTTTACCCAGACCGTTGCGCTCACCCAGAACGAGTTCCACTTCTCAAACTCTGCCCAAGGAACGGCCGGCATCATCGTGCGTTTGGGCGTGATCGTCGCGCTGCCATTTGTCTTCAACGCCGACCGGCGCGGCCGCAAACGCATGGTCATTTTCTGCGGTACCGCGAGCCTGCTGTTGACCGCACTCGGCGCCGCTGCACCGAACCTGAGTTGGTTGACGGCCACCCAAACGCTCGGGCGTCCGCTTGGCCTGGCGCTCGACATTCTCATCACCGTT
>JANMCE010000232.1:0-4725 GCA_031360915.1 Actinomycetes bacterium
TCGGGCTGCACGAACTCGCTGAGCCAGGCGGGCACGCGCACGGGGCGCCCGTCGTTGTTGACGGCACTGTGGGCAGTGATGGCGCTGGCACGGACCTCGCCCGCAACCGTGAGCACGTAGTGCATCTGGAAGGTGGCGCGGGTCAGCTGCGCTAGGCCTAGGTGCACGTCGACTTCCTCGTCGAAATGGAGTGGCTGGATGTAGCTGATCCACTGCTCGATAATGGCGAAGTCGGTTCCCCCGTCCCGGGTTTCGTGATAGGGGTGACCGCTCGCTCGCAGGTAGGCAACGCGAGCCTCCTCCAAGTAGGGCAGGTAGCGGCTGTGGTGGACCACGCCCATTGCGTCGGTTTCGGAGAACCGCACGCGGACCCGATGCGTGAACGCGAAGTCGTCCGGGTTGGTGGAGGGGGGATCACCGATGCGCATAGGGGCAAAGCTAGGCTCTGTGACCGCTCATGCCCGTACTCTCCTTGGCGCCACTCGCCGCGTTTGATGTCGATCACACTCTGACGCGCCGCGACTGCGTGCTGCCTTTCATGCGTCTGGTCGCGAGTACATCCACGGTCGCGGTGACCCTGCTGCGTCATGCGCCGCAGTTGATCGGCGTGGCGATTGGCCGCGTTGATCGCGATGTGGCCAAGGCCTCGTTGGTGCGCAGCCTCTTCAGCGGTAAAACCGTCGGCGCCATGGCCGCAAAGGGCCAACTCCATGCCGACGACACGTTCGCTCGTTGGCTGCGGCCAGACACCCTGGCTCGCCTGCGTTGGCATCAGGCCGAGGGTCACACCACCGCTCTGGTATCGGCGTCACTCGGACCGTACCTTCATCCGCTCGGGCGTCTGCTCGGCGTCGACCACGTGTTGTGTACCGAACTTGAACACGACGACACGACGGGTGAACTCACCGGCCGCTTCGTGGGCGTGAACTGTCGTGGCCCCGAAAAGGTCGCCCGCCTGGAGGCGCTCGGTGCGCGCCCGGCCGAGGTGTGGGCGTACGGCGATTCGGCGGGAGACCGCGAGATGTTGGCATGGGCCGATCACGCTCAGCTCGTGCGTCGCCGTCAGCCAATCGGCGCCAGCCCCGGGTCGCAGCCCTGATGCCGCCGCTACTTCGGGCCTGTCGTCCGCACCAATGGCTGAAGAACGCGCTTGTGTTCGCCGCGCCGGGCGCGGCCGGTGTACTCACCGAGGCTTATACGTTGTGGCGCACGCTGGCTGCCTTCGTTGCGATCACCGCTGCTGCCAGCGGCACCTACCTGTTGAATGATGTGGCTGATCGGGAGTCAGATCGCCGTCATCCGAAGAAACGATTACGACCGATCGCCGCGGGAGCGGTAGCGGTGCAAACCGCCACGGGTGTTGGGCTGGTTCTGTTACTCGGCAGCCTGATCTTCGCCTACTGGGTGAACAGCTGGAACTTCGTTGGGGTCGTAGCGGCCTACGTTGTGCTCACCGTCACCTACAGCCTTTGGTGGAAGCATGTCGCCGTTGTCGATCTCGTAGCTGTCGCCATGGGGTTCGTCCTGCGAGCCGTCGCGGGCGCGGTGGCGACCGGGGTGCCGCTGTCGAACTGGTTCCTCATCTGCACATCGTTCGGCTCGCTGTTTGTGGTGACCGGAAAACGCTACGCCGAGGCCACCCGCTCGCGAGACGACGGTGAGCCGATCGGCCGAGCGGTGCCGTATGACCCGATGTTCCTGCGGGTAGTGCTCGGCGCCGCGTTGTCGGGCACGATGCTTTCGTATGTGCAGTGGGCGTTCGAAAAGGACAAGGCGGCGGGCAGCAACCATCCGCTCTATTTGGTGTCCATCGTGCCCATGATGATGGCGATGCTGCGCTATCTGCTGGTACTCGCCAACGGCGACGGCGGCGCGCCAGAAGAGGTCTTCTACAGCGACCGTCCGCTGCAGATTTTTGGTCTGTTGTGGGTGCTCATCTTTGCGGTGGCGGTCTATGTCGGGTGAGCGTGTGACCCGCAGACTGGTGACGGGATGGGGGAGCGCGGCCGCGACATCAGCCGACGTCGCTCGCCTCGCCGATGCTGCCTCAGTGGCTGCCGCGGTCGGCAAAGCAGGAGCCCGTGGCGTGCTGGCTCGTGGGCTCGGACGTTCGTACGGAGACGCCGCTCAGAACGCGGGAGGCATGCTGCTCGACATGCCGTCAATGCCGCCGTCGATCGTGCTCGATACTGCTCACGCGCGGGTGACGGCGGGAGCGGGGATCAGTCTCGACCTGCTAATGCGCACGCTGGTGCCGTTGGGTTTCTTTGTGCCCGTCACGCCCGGAACGCGACAGGTAACCGTCGGCGGAGCCATTGCCGCCGACATCCACGGCAAGAACCATCATGCCGATGGCACGTGGGGTCAGCATGTGCGTCGCTTCGGCCTTACCCTGGCCGATGGCTCGCACCGCGACGTGACGTTGCGTGATGACCCCGAAACGTTTTGGGCCACTACTGGTGGAATGGGCCTTACCGGAGTGATCACCGATGCCACCGTCGATGTGGCGCCGGTGGAAACCAGCCGCATGCTCGTGCACACCGAGCGGGCGGCCAACCTCGACGACCTCATGGCGCTGATGGAACAGACCGACGCCACCTACCGCTACTCGGTCGCCTGGGTCGACCTGGTCGCCACCGGCCGCACGCTGGGCCGTAGCGTGTTGACCGCAGGCGACCACGCACCGCTGGCCTCGCTGACGGGCAAGGCGGCCGCCGATCCGTTGGCGTTCTCTCCCGGCGAACTGTTGACTGCGCCACCGGTGTTTCCCTCGGGCCTGCTCAACAAGCACACCGTGCGAGCATTTAACGAGGTGTGGTTCCGCAAAGCTCCAAAGCGTCGGCTCGATCAGGTGCAGAGCATCGGCGCCTTCTTTCATCCCCTCGACGGCGTCGGGATGTGGAGCCGCCTCTACGGGCCGCGCGGTTTCCTGCAGTACCAATTCGTCATCCCGTTCGGCGCGGAAGAAACGCTGCGCAAGATCGTCGAACGATTGGCTGGTTCGGGAGCGGCGTCCTTCCTCGCTGTATTGAAGCGCTTCGGTGCCTCGAACCCCGGGCCGCTGTCGTTTCCGATGCCCGGCTGGACGCTCACGCTCGACATTCCCGCTGGGCTGTCGGGCCTCAACGAACTGCTCGACATCACCGACCGCGACGTTGTGGACGCCGGTGGCCGTTTGTATCTGGCCAAAGACAGTCGGCTCGACCCCTCGCTGTTGGCCGGCATGTACCCACGGCTGGAGGAATGGCGCGAGACGCAGGCTCGCCTCGACCCCACCGGCCGCTTCCAGTCCGATCTCAACCGTCGGCTCGGTCTGACGAAAAAGGTGCTCTTATGAACGACGCCGTCGGCGATCCCCAATCCGTGCTCGTGCTTGGCGCTACCAGCGAGATAGCCCAGGCCATCGTCCGAAAACTCGTCGCCCGTCGCACCCGGCGAGTCGTGCTCGCCGCACGCAGGCCTGACGCTCTTGAGGGTTTCCGATCGGAGATGGCGACCGCTGGCGCGACGGTGGAGACGTTGGTGTTCGACGCCGATGACACCGCCAGCCACGAAGCCATCATCGGCACGGCATTTGCGAGCGACATCGACGTGGTCATCATGGCGTTCGGCGTGCTGGGAGATCAGGCCACGTTCGATAACGACACAGCCGCTGCAGTTGCCACCGTTCACACCAACATGGTTGGTTCGGTGTCGGCCGGTCTGGTCGTCGCCAAGCTGCTGCGCGGCCAGGGTCACGGCACGCTGGTTGTGCTGTCGTCGGTGGCGGGGGAGCGAGTACGCAAAGCCAACTTCGTCTACGGGGCCACCAAGGCTGGGCTCGATGCCTTCGCCCAAGGTCTGAACGACTCCCTGGTCGGATCCGGAGCACGCGTGCTGGTGGTACGACCCGGCTTCGTGCACACCCGCATGACCACCGGAATGAAACCGCCTCCCTTCTCCACCGGCCCCCAAGCAGTTGCAGATGCAACCATCCGCGGTCTCCGTACCCATGCCCATACCGTGTGGTCCCCGCCGCAACTCCGGTACGTGTTCAGTGTGATGCGCCACCTGCCGCGGCCGGTGTGGCGGCGTATGCCGGGCTGATTCCGGTCACGTCAGATTTCACCCTCTGCAATCTGGTGTGACGAGTCCTCGTCGTCCGCCCCCGGAGTCAGCGCAAGCACCGCAGTGAGGGAAACGGCGAGCCATCCCAGTTGATGGGCGGGGCCGAACGCGCCCGGCCATTCGAGGTCGGTCGGCAGGTGATAGCGCGCCGTCTTGGCGTAGGCGTAGACGGCGATGAAACCAATAAGCGCCGGTGGAAGCCATACGAGAAGGCGTCGGCTTTTCGGTGACCGTGCGGCCGTAAGGCCGATCACCAGAGTCGCGGCGCCGACGGGCACTCCGCCGAGCGCGGCGAACGCGAGAGCTCCGATGATTGGCCACACGAACGAGGATCGGCTGGACCGATGATCGAACGTCGCTTTGTTGTCGTTGGCGGTTGTGTCACGACATCCAACGACAACAGAGTTGCGTCGAGACGGCTTCCAGCCGAGGAAGAGCACGACGACGAGGGCAAGCGCCGACAGAAGTAGCGCGAGGCACACAATGCGCTGCGGGGTCCAGTCGAGCGAGACGTGGAGTGGCTGGCCGCCAGGGCTGGGCGTGATGAGCCAGCCGTTGGCATAGCCATTGACAATCGTGAGCGGCCCAGCCGAGCCGCCCTGCACCGTTGGCCGCCAT
>JANMCE010000235.1:0-10661 GCA_031360915.1 Actinomycetes bacterium
TTCACCCAGCAGATCGCCAGTTGCGCCGCGTCAAACCCGGCGTCACCTGCCATGCGGACGAATCGGTTGCCCGCCATCACCGCCGGTTCACTTACGCGCTCGGCGTAGATTCCGCCCCGCACGGCCGCACGCGATCCATCCACGCGGGTGTCATCATCGGCGTAGCGACCGCCGAGAATCCCCATCGCAAGAGGCGACCACGGCAGCAGACCAACGCCGTGAGCCAAGGCCATCGGCACCGTCTCGTTTTCAATGCGGCGGTCGAGCAGGTTGTACGGCGGTTGCTCGCTGACCACCCGCTCGAAACCCTTCAGCTCAGCGGTGAGTATCGCTTCCATGACTCGCCACGCAGGTGAGGTGGACGTGCCGATGTAACGAACTTTGCCTTGACGAACGAGGTCGGTCAGTGCCGACAACGTTTCGTCGATTGGCGTGACGAAGTCGTGCCGATGCAGTTGATACAGATCGATGTGGTCGGTGCGGAGCCGTCGTAGCGAGTCTTCGCAGGCTTGGATGAGGTGGACTCGCGACGTGCCCCGATCATTCGGGCCAGCAGCCGCAGTCGGAAAGAAGGCCTTCGTGGCAATGAACGCTTCGGTTCGTCGAACACCCTGCGAAAGCGCCTTGCCGATCACCCGTTCGGCCTCGCCAGCCGCGTAGCTGTTGGACGTGTCGATGAGGTTGATGCCCCCATCGAGCGCGGCCAGGATCATACGGATCGACTCGTCCTCGGGAGTCGGATTGAGAATGTTGTCGGTGCCGAGTGCAAGTACCGATACCGATGCACCGCTGCGACCGAGCCGTCGGTATTCCACGAGCGCTATGCCGCCCTTCCAGGAAACGTCATGAACGCATCCTGTCATGAATGAAGGATAGCTAGGCTTGGCAACATCGCTACGCTACGGTAGCGTAGCGATATGCCGGACGAGCCTGATGGATTGCTGGATCCCCGAACGATTCGTTCTCGCAAGGCCGTTCTCGACGCCGCCCTCATACTCATGGTGGAGCGCGGCATCCACGCATTGAATATCGACGGCGTCGCGGAGCACTCGGGTGTGGCGAAGACCACCATCTACCGACAGTGGTCGAGCCGCGAAGCCATCATCCTCGACGCATTGTCCAGCCTGATCGCCCCCGAGACACAAGGCCCCACCGGCACCCCGGTCGAGCAGATCCACTCCCTTGCCTGGTGGTTCGCCGAGAAGATCGGCACGCCGCCATGGTCGGTGTTGTTTCCCGACCTCATCGCACTCGCCCAACGCAGCGAACGCATGCGCAGTGTGTACGAAGAGTTCATGCGACTTCGCCGACAACCTGTCGCCGAGGTCATAGCCCGTGCGATCGCCGCCGACAACATCGATGCCGATGCCGATGTCGTTGCGCTCATGATCCTCGGCGCCATCACCTACCGCCAGCTCGTACTCCTCGCCCCTCCCGACGAGCTTTTCGTCCGCCAAGTCGTCTCCACAGCGTTGCACCAGCGCGTCACGACCACCGCCTCCCGATAGGACCTCATGGAACTCAAATGCGTGCCCTACAAATGGATCGTTGCCGCTATCTTCGTGACCGGATTGTTCATGGACATCATGGACACCACCATCATCAACGTTGCCATCCCGTCGTTGGTCAAAGACCTGCATACCACCGCGTCAACGGTGGAATGGGTCGTGCTCGGATACCTCCTGTCGCTCGCGGTGTGGATCCCCGCGTCAGGTTGGGTCGGCGATCGCTTCGGTACCAAGAAGACCTTTCTCTTCGCGCTGTTCGCCTTCACCGCAGCATCGGCGCTCTGCGGTCTGTCGCAGAGCGTCGGGCAGCTCATTACGTTCCGCATCCTGCAGGGCGTCGGCGGCGGCATGCTCACCCCGGTAGGCACCGCCATGCTCTTCCGGGCCTTTCCTCCGGCAGAACGAGCCAAGGCAAGCGCCGTGCTTTTGGTCCCTGCGGTGCTCGCTCCGGCGCTGGGCCCGGTCATCGGTGGTTGGCTGGTGACGGACGTGTCGTGGCGCCTGATCTTCTTCGTCAACCTGCCGGTGGGCGTCGCAGGGTTTATCTTCGGCGCGCTGTTCCTGAAAGAACACAAGGAACCGACGGCAGGTCGCTTCGACGTTCCTGGTTTCGTGTTGTCCGGCGGCGGCCTTGCGCTTTCCCTCTACGCCCTCTCGCAGGGGCCCAGTGCCGGATGGAGTTCGGCGACCGTGTTATGGCCCGGCATTGTCGGTGTCGGCATGTTCGTCGCTCTGGTAATCGTAGAACTGAGGACCGACCAGCCCATGCTCGACCTGCGACTGTTCCGCGAGCGCATGTTTCGCAATGCCAACATCGTCATGATCCTGGCCGTAGGGGGGCTCATCGGGGTGCTGTTCCTGCTTCCCCAGTTTCTGCAGGATCTGCGCGGCCTCAGCGCCCTGCAATCCGGACTCGCGACATTCCCTCAGGCCGTCGGCATGATGATCGCCATTCGATTCGTGGCCAAGCTCTACCCCAAGGTCGGTCCCCGCCGCATCGTCATCGTCGGCCTGTTGGCCGTGACCGCAACGACAAGCTGCTTCCTCTTCGTCGATCTCCATACCAGCCTGTGGCTGATCCGCGGGATCATGCTGCTGCGCGGTGTTGCTATGGCGGCCGCGTTCATTCCAATGCAGGCCGCGACCTATACCAACATCAGTCGGGCCGATACCGGTCGGGCATCAGCGCTGTTCTCTACGCAACGTCAAGTCGGAGCAGCGTTCGGCGTGGCCATCTTGGCCACGGTCTGGATCAGCCGCACCAAGTCCCTTGTCGGCACGGCGAGCGGCGACGCTGCCACGACCGCGGCAAGGGTTGCCGGGTTCCACGATGCCTTCCTGGTCGCCGCGCTCTTGGCCCTTACGGCTGCGGGCGCGGCGCTCATGATCCGTGACAGTGACGCCGCAGCCAGCCTGCCGATGCATTTCGGCAAGCTGGAAACGACCGACGCATCGGAAGTGCTGTCGGTCGTGGGCGGGGACTAACGAGCTCCGTACCCGGCATCCACGCTAACGAGTGCTCCGGTCATGTAGCTCGCTGCGTCGGAGGCGAGAAAGGCCACGACTCGGGCAATCTCGATCGGTTCGCCCAGGCGACCCATCGGCACCGTGGCCGCGATCCGATCGAGCATCTCATCGGTAACGGGTTCGGCCCGCTCCGACTGCAACATCGGCGTACGCACCTCACCCGGGCACACCCCATTCACACGGATGCCGTCGGCTGCATGGTCCATCGCCAACGCTCGGGTGAGATTGTGTACTGCGCCTTTTGATGCGCAGTACGCGGCGACTCCCGCCGAGCCGAGATCACCCCAGATGGAACCGAAATTCACGATGGCTCCGCGGCCGGTCGGCTTCATCACACGAATAGCGGCCCGACACATGAAGAACGTGCCACTCACGTTCACGCCCATGATGTGGTGCCACTGCTCGTCGCTGGTGTCTTCCCCTGCGGCCCGGACGATGACGCCCGCCGCGTTGACCAGCACATCGACCCGGCCGTACCAGTTGATTGCATTTGCAACGACTGCATCACAGAACTCCGATGAGCTGACATCGCCGGCGACGGCCACGCCACCGAGGCGAGCCGCAACCTCTTCAGCTAACTCCGCGTTTCGGTCGACGATGATGACCTTCGCTCCCCCGGCCGCGAACTCACCAGCCGCCGCAGCGCCCATGCCGGAGGCTGCCCCGGTGACGATAACGACCCGATCCTGAAAGTCGGTCATCGCGTCATCAGCCGGCTGCGTACGCACCATTCAAAGACGTGCCATGCGTTCTCCCGAGACCCGACCGACTTGTAGGCATTCGCAGCTGCCTCGTCGCTGATCACACGACCATGCGGAACCTTCACCTGCACCTCACAGGCCCGTTCGGCCATGATGAACGAGCCAATCGCCTCCGCAACCGTCGGACCGACGGAAAGCAGCCCGTGGTTGGCCAGCACCAGTAGCCGACCACCCCCGAGCGATACGGCCAAGCGACGGCCCACCGCGTAGTCGAGCACGTCGACTTCCTCACCTTCGAACAATCCCTGGTCGTGGTAAAACGCGCACGCCTCCTGGCTCATCATGCGCATCGGCTTGGCGAGTGCGGCAAAAGGCGTGCCGTACGGCGTATGGGTGTGGGCAACGCACGCCACGTCGGGACGGGCCTCATGGATCGGGCCGTGGATCGTGAAGGCTGCCGGGTTGTAGTCACGGTCACCTTCGACCACCGTGCCGTCCGGCCCGATGAGCACCAAATCCTCCATGGTGGCCGACCGGAACGGGATGCCGTAACCGAGCAACCAGAAATGATCGGTTCGCTCGGGGTCGCGGGCCGAGATGTGCCCGGCGCCATCGTCACCCCACCCGAACGACCCGAAAAGGCGGTAGCCAAGCACCGCTTCTTCTTGGCGAGTGCGACGGATGACGGCCGGGTCGGTCTCGGCATCGTTGGGACCCGACGTGTGCAGGAAGGGGAAGGATCGATCCATAACCCGATCCTTTCAGAACCGAAGGCACTACGTTGCGGCCATGCCCTTCGATCACGTCGGCGACCTTCAGATGTACTGGGAACGACACGGCACGGGTGACCCGGTGCTGTTCATCAACGGAACCGGCGGCGACCTGCGATTCATGGGCCCGCTGCACGCGCATCAACTCAGCCGACGGTTCGACGCGCTGTTCTACGACCAACGAGGACTCGGCCAGACGTCGATCCCCGATGGGCCATACTCGATGCAGCAGTACGCTGATGACGCGGCCCGACTCATCAAACACATCGGCTGGGAGCGGTGTCATGTGGTCGGCCTTTCGTTTGGAGGCATGGTGGCTCAAGAGCTCGCCCTTCGCCATCCTCACCTGGTCGACCGACTGGTGCTCTGCTGTACGTCGTCCGGTGGCGAAGGCGGTTCGTCCTTTGACCTTTTGCAGGTGGAAGATCTGCCGCACGACGAAGCACTGGCCAAACGTGTCGCCGTGCTTGATATCCGGAATGACACCACCGCCGAACCATGGACGGTCGCTCCCAGCATGGAACTCCCGGTGCAGTTGATGCGCTCGGCTCCTGCCCCGTTACCCGAAGCGGCGCGAGGTGCGCGCCTCCAACTGGAAGCTCGGGCGTTTCACGACACGTGGGACCGGTTGCCTGATTTCGACCACCCAACCCTGGTCATCGGTGGTCGCTTCGACGGCCAGGCCCCGCCCGCCAACCTTGAACGGCTCGCCGATCGCCTGCCCAACGCCAGCCTGAACTTCTGCGACGGCGGCCACCTCTTCCTGCTGCAGGATCCAAGTGCCTGGCCAACGATCGTCGCGTTCCTACGTGGCGCGCTCAGCAGGACGTGATGCGCATCGCGAAGTCGAGTGACTCGGTGAAGATCGCTTCGAGATCAGGGGCACCCGTCCAGAAGTGATCGGAGCCTTCGACGGTTTTGAGCACGACAGGTACGCCCACTTCCCGCAGTGCGTCCACCATGCGCTCGCTCTGATCGATCGGCACGAGCGCATCCGCCGTCCCATGCTGGATGTGGAACGGCGGCGCCGCCGGATGCACATGCATGATCGGGCTGGCAGCGGCTGCAACCTCAGGTTGGCTGACCGCGGTGCCGCCGAGCATCTTTGACTCAGCCGAGTCGGGATCACTGCCATTGCGCAGGTCCATCGGCGCGTACCAACTGATCACAGCGCACACGTCGTCCGCGGTGTCACGATGCCCCGTCACACCCAGCAGCGCCGCCAACTGACCGCCGGCCGATTCACCCCACGCAACAATGCGGTCGACGTCAACGTGCAATTCTTCTGCGTTCGCTCGCAACCAGCGCACGGCGGCCTTCGCGTCGTCGATCTGCGCCGGAAAAGTCGCCTCCCCACTCAGCCGGTAGTCGACCGTGATGACGGCGAAGCCAGCCGCGGCCAGGCGCGCGAGTGCCGAGGGAGACCACGATCTGAAGGCCCGACCGAACCGGCGGCGGGTGCCGACCGCCCAGCCGCCACCATGGAAGTACACGATCGCGGGTGAGAGCGCCGACGGACGCTCGGGCAGATAGAGGTCGAGCTGCAGCGGGCGGAAGCCCTCGATCGAGCCGAACTCAACGGCTGAATAGAGCGTCCCACCGGTGGAAAGGGGGACGGGTGCGACATCCAAAACGGTCATGGCCGTAAAGCAGACCACATCGAGCGAGCCCGTCGCTAGGCTGGGTTCTATGAGCGATCAGATCACCAGCATTGAGCAGCTCGACGCGCTCTACGGCGCTCCCGTGCCGACCTCGATACTGAAGGAACTCGATCACATCACCGACGACTACGCCACGTTGATCAACGTGTCACCGTTTGTTGTCATTGCAACCAGTGGACCCGAAGGGCTTGATTGTTCGCCCCGTGGAGACCCTACCGAGCACGTCCCACTAGACGCTGTACAACGGTTGGCCAGATGATGCAGAACCTGTCCGGCGACTTCGATGGGAAGGCCTACGACGCGGACTATCCCGAACGAATGAAACGGACGATCTACTAATCGATGACGACCCTGCCAATCATCGACCTAACTGCGAGCGACGCTGCCGTTCAACTCCATGAAGCCTGTCGTGACGTCGGCTTTTTCGCCCTCGTACTCAACGACGACCTCGATGCCCGACGACAGGAACTCATCGCTCTCGCCACCGGATTCTTCGCGTTGCCCGACGACATCAAAGATCAGGTCTCGATGGACCGTGGCGGTCCGGCATGGCGCGGGTGGTTCCCGCTCGGGGGCGAACTCACCAGCGGCATTCCCGATCTGAAGGAGGGCTTCTACTTCGGCGAGGAACTCGCACCCGACCCGAGGCCGATGCACGGCGCCAACCTCTGGCCCGATCGACCCGCTGGCTTAGCCCAGGCGGTGAGCAACTGGATGGACGAGATGCAGTCGCTCGGCCAACAGGTCTTGTCGTTCATGGCCGAAGGGCTCGGACTGGCGCCCGACTTGTTTGCCACCACACTCACCGGTCTACCCACGCCGCTGTTCCGAATCTTCCGATACCCGCCTCAACCGAGCGGAGACGAGTCGAATTGGGGAGTCCGAGAGCACTCCGACTATGGCCTGCTCACCCTTCTCGCTACCGACGGCACGCCCGGGTTGGAGATCAACGTGAACGGCGACTGGCTTGCGGTGCCGGCCAACCCGAAGCTGCTCGTCTGCAATCTGGGCGACATGCTTGATCGGCTCACCGGCGGCCGCTACCGAAGTACCCGTCACCGCGTCCGCAATCATGCCGACCAGCATCGCTACGCCTTGCCGTTCTTCCTCGACCCCGGCTGGGATGCGTCCATTGCGCCCCTCGAGCTCACTGATGGCTGGGTTGTCCCACAGGACGCGAATGATCGCTGGGACCGTGCCAACGTGCGCGATCTGGGCGGAACCTACGGCGAATGGATCACGGCGAAGATAGCCAAAGTCTTTCCTATACTGGCTGGCGATGTTGGTCTGTAGACGGTCGCTCGGCTGGATTGGCCGGCAGGTCGTTCGAGGCGAGTTCTTTGCTGCCGCCAGCCGTGTACTGGCCGGAGGAATGGATTTGGATGACACGCATCGTCGTTTGCTCGCGGAGCCGTCCCTCGACGCCAACCTATTGTTGAGTGCAGCCGCCAGGGCTGAGCCTTCGGGGGTATCGGCTCGTGGAACGATCTAATTTCAGCGGAGACGATGACGCTGAGGTCAATTACAACCGGGTGACCCTCCGAGCACTACCAGGCCAGCCTCACCGCGATCGACGCCGCCACGAACGCTCGCTGAATCGATGCGTTTGAGTGAGTCATGGCACAGTGGACGCATGCGTGTTTGGAAGGTGGTTGTGGCCAGTGTTGCCATCGCGCTGTCCGGCGGTTGCTCGACATCTCGGGCGACACCGGTTGTGGTCACGACGCCGTCGAGCGTCGACCCAAAGCTGCTCCTCACGGTCGACGACTTTCCTTCCGGGTTCACTGCCGACCCGGTGGGGCGACGACCGAAGATTGATCACTGCGGCGTCACAGCTTCGGTCGCAGGTGCACCGTCAGTCGTTCCCGTGATCGTCAGCTTCTCCCGGAGCGCTAACGGCGCGGACCTCGCACAATTCGTGTTCGCGTTCGACAGTGCAGCCGATGCAGATCGCTATGTGGCTGCGCGGCGAGATGCGGTGGCGTCCTGCGCACCCACCGACAAGACGCAGGGACCGGTCGAAGTTCGTCCGCTCACCAGAGACTTCGGCGCTGGAGCGCAGTTCGCGTTTCAACTGCGCAGGACGAGCACGACCGAATCCGGCGATTCCTTACAAGACCAAGTCGTCATCCAACGCGGTCGCATCGTGGAGATCATCCTGAATCAGTCGGCGCGGGTCATCGACACAAACCGCACCTACTACACGGTCGAATCGGCGCTCCGTCGCCTCGGAGCCGTTCCCTCTCCGTAACCGTCGCCCGCCGCGCACGCATTCGCACGGTAAACTTGGGCCCATGGCGAAACCCGTGAAGATAATCACCGCCGCAGCGATGGATCGGATGACCCCGCAGGAGCGCGCTGACGCCGTGGATGCCTCGATCATCCGCAGTTGGGACGATGTTTCTGAGTCATTCCGTGCCGAGATATTTGCCACGGCAAAGATGCTCGGCGAGCAACGACGGGCACGCTCCTGAGCGGATCGCGATTTCCCGTTCTATCGCCGAGCACGCTCCTGACGATCCGAACTCGGTTAGCAATCCGGCGATAGAACTGGCGTGTCTCGAATCGCTCTATCGTTTGCCTCAAGGATGTACGTGGTTGCTTGACCCGACTGTCGCGCTGCCGACATCGCTTGCATGGCTCTCGGCAAGCTAGCGCTACTCGTTCTCGCCTTAAGCCTGACAATGCCAGGGTCATCGGTTCCCCCTCGTATGAAGTAACCCTGGCATTCACGGGGACTTCCGATGAGCCACCGCTTCCTGAAACGTATCGACCAGCGGAGTGCTCAACGGGGCGTTGCGTCGCAGCCCGGGTCAATGGCGTCGGGAAGGACTCCGCTTGACGAAACTGGCGCCCGACGCGACTACTCCGATGAGTTGTCGAAAGGCTGGTTCGAGCAGAGCAGGCTCGCTGTGGTCTCGGAAGCGACCGAGTTTGTCGAGTTTCGACCAATGACGGGCAAGTTCTTCCAAATCGGAGAAGACCCGCTGGTAGTTGTCGGGGGTGGCAACCTGCTCCTCCGCTATCCAAAGTCCGGCGTCTACCTGGCCCAGTCAGACGGTGGGACGGTGGAGGAGGAATACGTTCGGAGGACGGTCTCCATGATTCGGAGCGACGCGGCCGGAAGTGGCACCATCGCCGAGGTCGTCGACCTAAGGGACGGCACCTTTGGCATTTTGGCAATCACCGCCCATCTTGTCGGAGTGGAGTTTGGACTTGACGATGTCTATGCCACCGTTTTGGTTGAAGAAGCATCAGATGGGTCGGGTATGTGCTTGGCCTTGGAGCTCGCAAAGGCAGCCGTGCGCGAACACGGCGGCCGAAGTCGTCGCCTACGGCAACCGAGAAATTTGCAGCCCCAGCGGGATTCGAACCCGCGCCGCTACCGTGAGAGGGTAGTGTCCTAGGCCGCTAGACGATGGGGCCAGGCAGCGAGTAGAGATTAGCCGCCCTGCTCCTCTGGTCCAACCGGGATTCCCGAAAAACGTGAACGACCGGCCCGAAGGCCGGTCGTTTCTTTGTTCGAGGGAGAGGACTCGAACCCCTAAAAGCAGGATCAGAACCTGCTGTGTTGCCAATTACACCACCCTCGAAGGGCTTCCATAGGTTAGCGGGCCAACCGCCAACCCTGCACACCCAAATGCAGATCAGCCCGTTATGCGCAACAGCCGGCGGTAGCCAATGATGCGCCCGAGGGCGACACCGAACGTCTCTTTGATCTCATGAGACGTGACGTAAAGCTCTGGACTCGTACGGGTTGGCGAGCTGTAGGGCGTGAGTCCGACTTCGGCCGCGATGCCCTTGATCCGTAGCGAGTGATACGGGTCGGACACCAGAAGGACGCTTGTGCGGCCTTCGGCCTTGAGGAAGCGGGCTGACGCCGCAATGGACTCCCACGAAGTCTTTCCCCTCACCTCACGCCGGATGGCGGCATCAGGCACACCTCGGGCGATGAGGTACTCGGCCCCGCTGGAAGCCTCAGTGAATTTGTCTCCAGGTTGCTTACCGCCGGTCACGACGATGATGGGCGCCAGGCCCTGCTGCCACAGATCGAAGGCGTGCGACAGCCGGGCCTCGAGCACAGGAGAGGGTTTCCCGTTGAACTGGGCGGCACCGAGCACCATGATGGCGTCGGCCTTTCGAGCCTCGTCCCTACCCTCTTGGCGACGCACCTGGAAGTAGGTGACGAAAAGATAGAGCAGCCCGACGAGGAACAACCCGAACACGACGAACAACAACCGCCGTCGCCATCGCCTCGGCGGGACCGGCGTTACCGGAGCCGGGGCGCGCTCCGCCCGCGTTCGCTTGTGCCGGAGCTTCTCAGAAACGGGCACGGGCGGCTCTCAGGCGGGCAAGGGTGCGCTCCCGCCCGAGCACCTCCAATGATTCATAGAGCGGCGGGCCGACCGACCTTCCGGTAACCGCCAGGCGCGCCGGGGCTTGGGCCTTACCCGGCTTCAGACCGAGCGACGCGCCGACCGCCTCCAGCTCGGC
>JANMCE010000256.1:0-7640 GCA_031360915.1 Actinomycetes bacterium
GGCTTCGTGAGCTGGTTGGCCGGGCCAACTGCGGCGGGAACATTGATGACGCTGAGCACAGCCTTCTTGGCACCCAGCTTTTTGGCGAGGCCAGCCGGGAAGAAGCCGAGCCCGGCCAGAGGGTTCGACATCGTGAATGCGTCGGTTCCTGGAGCGAGAAGCGAGGCATCGGCCGATGAATAGGCGAAGATCGGAATCTTGGCCTCGATAACCTTCGTGGCCCATGCCTTCACGTCACCAATGACGTTGAACAGCACAACTGCGGGCTTGGCAGCCACCATCTTGTCGCCACAGGCCGAAGCAGTCGCTGTGTCGCTGCCGGCGCAGATCTCGAGCTTGATCGGGTGCCCGCCAATGCCGCCGCGGTACTCGTTCAGGAACTTCACCATGGCCTGAGCTGTCTGCTCGTCAGACGAGTTGTCGACTGCGGCCGATACGCCGGACCACATGTAGCCAATAGTGATGGGATCGCCAGCCGCCGCGGTCTTGGCGCCCAACGGGTCAGCCGCGACGGTGGTGGCCGGAGCCGCTGTGGTTGCCGCCGGTGCTGCGGTGGTCGCCGCTGCCGCAGTGGTCACTGCCGGCGCAGCGGTGGTGGCTGGTGCGACGGCCTTCTTGGAGCTTCCGCAGCCTGCAGCGACGAGTGCGGCCGAAAGGACCACAGCGACGCCTAGGCGGCGAGGTGTTGAAAAACTCATACGTTCCCCCTTGGAATCTGTTCGGTTAGTTGTGATGCGCGTCGTGCCGCCAGGTTCCCCGTCTGACACTTGTGTCAACCTAGCACTCCGACGATCGAGGTGGTGACAGCAGTCACCACCTTTTCCAAGAAATATTGACAGGTTTTTCGAAGGGTCTGACCCGAAAGGCACAGGACCTCGGAGGCCCGGCGGTCGGGCTGGCCAAGTACAAGGCGGCGCAGGCGGCCCGGACCGATGGGGCCTCAGTCTTCGATGACGATGGCCTGCTCGGGGCAGGTGGATGCGGCGCGGCGGGCGGCCTTCATCACTTCGTGGGTGAACTCGGTGACCGACACGTATGCATGGCCGTCGTCGTCGCGAAGGCTAAAGACGGCGGGGGCGGCCATGGCGCACAGGGTATGGCCCTGGCAGATGTTGTCGTCGACGTAGACGCGCACGATTCTCCTTCTTCAGCCTGCGGCCGCGTCCGTGTCGAGGCGAGTTTGCCAGAGTTCCATCGTGGCGGCGAGCCCGGGCCCAAGTCTGGTTCCTGGTGCGAACGTGGTCGGCATCTGCTTGTAGCCGTTGATGATCCCGATCGTTGTATATGGCTCAACGCCGTCATAGTCGATCGCGTACTCGGGGATCCGTTGCAGCGTCCCCCCACATGATCGTCGCCGACCTGGAGGCAACCGTCTCGGCGATCGCCCAGCGCATCGCGTCGCAACCCCCGATAGCCGTCCGCTTCGCGAAAGCGGCCATCGACGCACCCACGCTGGAGGGCAGCTACCGACTCGCCGCCGAGGGAACGGCCGCCTGCCTACGATCCGACGACTTCCGTGAGACGCGCCTCGCCGCCCGCGAAAAGCGCCCGCCCGTGGACCGCGGCACGTAGACGACGGAGATGGGATCGGCGTTGACGCCAGCGGAGACCGTCGTGGCACGAAGCGAAGCAAGGATGGTGAACGGCGGTAGCATGTGATCATGTCTGCTGTTGCCGCGCCGGGGCCGTTGATTGGCCGGGACGAGTTCGAGCGGATGCAGGCTGCCGCTGCCAGCGGGGTGCGGTTGGAGCGGATGGAAGGCTACGTGTACGCCATGGCAGGTGCGGGCCTGGCGCATGAGCGGATGGTTGCGCGTTTGATCGTCGCTCTCGACGAGCCTGCGCGATCAAATGGATGCGAGGTCGTCGGCTCGAATCGGCGATTGTCTGTAGGGGAGGGCAACGACTTCCTGCCCGACGTAGCGGTCTACTGCGACCCGACCGACGATGACGACTACGCCGGACTGCGACCGTGTCTCGTCGTCGAGGTGCTGTCACGGTCGACGGCCGTGGACGACCTCAACCTGAAGTTGCCGCGATACAAGCGGGTGCCGTCAATCGAAGCGATCCTGTTCATCAACCCGTCGCCCCTGTACGCCGAACTGTTCGTCCGATCGGACGACGACTGGGAGAAGCATCACCTCACCGATGCCGACGACGAACTCGTGCTGCCGTGCCCGCCGGCGGTGGTTCGCCTCGGCGACCTCGTCTGAGCGACGGCGCACTCGACCCCGCAGGTCAGTGCAGCGAGCGGCGCCGCGTGGCGAGGAGTTGCTGCCAGGCAAGTTCGAACGACGTGAACTGGTTGCGCAGTTCGGGTCCTGGCCAATCGCCTGCGATTAACTCCGGCGGCAGCAGC
Organism: Actinomycetes bacterium; assembly: GCA_031360915.1. Lineage (GTDB taxonomy): Bacteria > Actinomycetota > Acidimicrobiia > Acidimicrobiales > Ilumatobacteraceae > JANMCE01. Next base: position 2,360 of record JANMCE010000256.1, read on the forward strand.
GGGTCGGCACCGAGGTGATGCACGATTTCGACGAGCACCAGGAACGACGGCGCTAGCGCCGTGTCGGCTCCGTCCTCAACGTCACGGCGGAGATGCTTGACGGCCGCGAGTAGCGCGGTAGCTTGCGTTGACCAGCCGTCGAGATCCCACAGGCTTGCAGCGAGGTCGAGGCCGTCTTCGACAGGGCTCACTCGGAACCGTTCCGCTTGTGTGAATGCCGTATCGAACGCGTCGCCGTGGCGATCGTCGGGCAGATTGGCCGGGCGCATCCAGACACCTTCGCGGTGCTCGGCATGACGCAGGTCGGTCATGGCCGCAACGCTGTATCGAACGGCTGGAGGAATACGCGGCGGCCGGGTCTGATGGCATTGTTGTCTCGCTCGTCGGCCCGCTGGAAGGTTGGACCGACCGGGTCCACCTGTTCAGTGAAGAGGTGATGCCTGCCATCCGGGCCTTCGAGCAGGCGTCGGATCATGAGTCTCGCAAGAGTGCTCGCCTCCACCGAAGCGGCGATGCCCAATCGGGTGGCTGTCGGCCATCCGGAATCGGGCATGACACACGCGCACCATCGCCGGTCTCGAACACCTCCGGGGCTGACCATCCCTCGGGTACCGAAGCCGTAGATTGCCGGACCCGGCTAGAGGAGTGAACGGCCGAGCGGCTGCATGGTGTGGTGGGCGGTCATGGCCGAGCCGGGTGGGCCCATGAGGGCCTTGTAGCGCCGCCATCGGCGGTTGAACAGAACGACCAGTTCGGCGTCGTGGGCACCGTTGTCGGCAAGCACGAAACGCTCGAGCTCGGCCTCGCAATCGTCCCAGCCCGCCGTGGTGCTGCCCGTGAGTGCACTGACATCGGCGCGGTCCTGCTCCGTCACTTCGGCACCGATTTGGTCGAAGCGTTCGAGGTGGCGGGCGAGGCGGAACGCGATGCGTACTTGGTACTTCACGTACGGGTCGTCAACCTTGATGGACTGTAGCGACCGCGACAGGTGCTCGTGCGGGCCTGAAACGGGTGTGGCCTGACGTTCGGGGATCGGTACGTCTTCGAGCTCGATACCGAGGTATTCGGCCATCGTCTCGACGGTATGCAGGTTGGTTTCGCTCACCCAATGGGCATACGTCATGTAGTCGGTGTTGGCCAGCGGGTTGGCCAGCGGCCCGTGAAACGACAACTGGTTGGTCAGGGTAAAAAATAGGTGGTGCCACTGGATGGCGGCCAGGTCAACCGGTTCACCGCTAAGTTCCGCGTATCGGTCGTAGATCTTGTTGAAGTCGCCGTAGGGGATAACCGAGTCACGCATCCGCCATGCCGCGAGATCCATCATCGGGTCGCCCAGGTGGCCCAGCTCTACATCGATCAGGGAGACGAAATGACCGTCGTGGTGATGGAATTGGCCCGAATCCCAAACAATGGGTGCCTGACCGTTCGAGACTGGTAGGGGATGGCGGCGTAGCCAACCGAGTACGAATTCCATGAGAGGGTCGGGGCGAACCTTGGTGGAGCGATAGACATGCTCGAAGCGTCGCAACCCAACGTGCGCAGCATCGGAGGGTGAGGTTCCCCGGATGACATCGGCCTCGACGAAGCGGTCGATCGGTAGCTGATGCATGCGCACCAAGGTCTGCACGTATTCGTCCACAATCGTGGCGCGCTGATCGGCAGGGACACCGGCGAAGTCGGGCTTGCCCGGAACAGCGGCCATGGCGTAGGCCGCAGGATTGTCGCACCACCCATACACGTGCGGCACGGGGATGCCGTGCTCATCGAGCAGGCCTTGGAACAACATTTCATGCTTAAGTGGGAAGACCAGCGGTGTGTCGGATCGCTCGCCGCGCACCACCACCCGCTCGACCACTCCGCCGCGCTCGACGTCAACGAACCACATCGGGCGCCATCGCGGCTGGCGCGCCCACGACACCACCTTGCCGCCGAGCAACGACTCTAGCCAGCTCACCACGCGGGCGTCGTCGCCCCCGATTTCGTTTTCATCGACGGCGGTGGGCATGCCTTAGGTCCAGCTGAGAGTGAGGTCTTTGATGTGGCGCAGGCCGGGCGGGAACTCAAGTGTTTCGTGGCCGGGCTTGATGCCGTAGTTCGGGATCCGCTCATGCCATACGGCCAAGGCAATGCGCAGCTCACGGCGGGCGAGGTGGGAGCCGAGGCAGCGGTGCACGCCGCCGCCAAAGGCGATGTGACGATTCGTCTCACGGTCGAATCGCACATCGAAGGCGTCCTCGAATTCAGACGGGTCGATGTTGGCGGCACCGTAACTGACCAGCACGGCACTCCCCTCGGGAATCATTGTGCCACCGGGTAGTTCGACATCCTGGGTGGCCAGACGGCCGACGCCGTAGGGCACCGGGGACTCCCAGCGCAGCAGTTCCTCCACTGCAGCAGGGATGACGTCGGGGTTATCGACCAACTGTTGACGATGCTCGGGGTGAGCGGCCAGGAAGGCGAACATACAGGTGAGCGAATCGCTGACCGTGTCGAGACCGGCGATCAGGAAGAGGTAGCAGACGTCGAGAATTTCCTCGCGGGTCAGCTTGTCTCCGTCGACTTCGGCGGTGAGGAAGTGGGTGAGAATGTCGCTCGTCGGGTTGGCCTCGCGGGCATCGAGGTGCCCATTGAAATATGCGTAGATGCGCTGCCCGGTCTCGCCCATGATGCCGAAGCGAACCATGGGGTCGACGTCGGCTTGCGGGTCCATCTTGCCCGGGTGCAGGATGCCGTCACGCAGGCCGAGTAACGTGTCGAGCTCTTCCCACGGTAGACCCATCAGGCCGAGGAAAACCGCAGACGGGAACTGCTCGGCGAATTCCTCGGAAAAGTTGCACTCGCCACGCGCGATGAACTTGTCGATGAAGTGGTTCGCTCGTGCGGTGATGTCGTCGGTTTGCGCATCCATGCGCTTCGGGGCGAAGAGTGGGTCGAGAATCTTGCGGTACTTGCCATGCTTGGGCGGGTCGATACTGAGCGGAATCAGCGGGCGCACATTGCCGAGCGGAATGTTGCCCGCAGAGGAAAACAGCTCGTGGTGACGCAGCACGAAGTCGGTCTGCTCTCGTCCGAACGAGACGGCGACACCCGCCATCGGGCAGGTCACGCCACCTTTGGCGATCATGTCGGCGTAGGCCGGCTGCGGAGCGGACGGCGGGATGACGCTGCTGATCTCCATCGCCGAGTACAAACCCGCTCGAATCTCGGGCGGAAGCTGCATATAGTCAATATCCATCGGAATCATCCCTCGTCGTTTCGTTCGCTTGCTTGACGTTAGTGTCAAGTATAGGAGACGTCGAACGAGTCGGGGGGCTGCTGTGGATTACGGGATTGCCGGGCGCGTGGCGTTGGTCGTTGGTGGCAGCAAAGGCATCGGGCTGGAGTCCGCTCGCATGCTTGCGGCCGAAGGGTGCCGCGTCGTCGTCGCGGCGCGCACGCAGAAGCACATCGACTTCGCGGTTAACGGAATCCGAAACGACGGAGGTGAGGCAATCGGCATCTCGGCCGACATGACCGGACGAGACGAGATCAATTGTGTCGTCGCCGAGACCACAGCGTCATTTGGTGCGCCCGAAATCGTGATTACGCAAGCCGACTTTCATGTCCGCGGGTTCTTCGACGAGATCGAAGACGACGAGGCCTTTGTCGATTCCTTCCGTACCTACACCATGAGTCAGGTCTACATGATGCGGGCCGTACTGCCCGCCATGAAGACCAACGGGTGGGGTCGGTATGTGCATATCGGATCCGCGACGGCCAAGGAACCGCAGAGCAAACCGCCCCACACCGTGGCCAACGGTACCCGCCCCTCGACGGTTGGTCTGCTCAAAAGCGTGGCCGACGAAGTTGCTCGCTTCGGCGTCACCATCAACACGATCGCTCCGGGCTGGATCGCCACCAAAACCACCAACTGGTATCTCACCACCCACGAAGGCCTCACCGACGATGATCAGCGACGCGACTGGCTCATCGAAAAAGCCGGCGTTCCCGCCGGGCGAGCCGGTTCTCCTGCCGAAATCGCGTCCACCATCGTCTACCTCTGCTCGAACCTGGCCGGCTATGTCAACGGCCACTACATCGCGGTCGATGGCGGCCACCACCGGTCCGCGTTCTGATACCGGTATTTGTCATGCGCGTCGTGGAGCGGTTTGGCTATCGTCAGTCGGAGAAATCGCTGCTTGAATCGCGCAACTCGCCGTCGACATCGCGACGTTCGTGCAACACACGGACGATCACAATGCGGCTGTCTGACTCGATGTAGAACACGAGGTACGGAAATTTTCCCAGCGTTCGATGCCGTAGCCCTTCGATGCCCAGTTGCTCAGCGAAACGGGACGAACCGAGTCTCGGATGTCGGCCAATGTCTGCGACGGCGCGTTGCATTTCTTCAACCCAGCGATGGGCCACTTTGCCATCAACCGTCGCGTAGTAGTCGATGGACGAGTCGATGTCATGGAGCGCCAGATCGCGGTAGTGGACTGGCTTCACGTAGCCGCTGGAATTCGGGCCAAGCGACCCGCCCAGAAGGCGTCATCGATTGGATGCGATGACCCTTCGGTTAGCCCCGCGATGATCAGGTTACGCAGATGCGAGCGCTGCCGGTCGCGTCGGATGAGTTCGCGCACGTACTCACTAGACGTGCCATAGCCCTCAGCTGTGACCTGGCTCTCAACGAACGATTTGAGATCATCAGGAAGAGACACGTTCATCGTTACCACGCCTAGCAGCGTACCCACCTTGGCAAACTTTGGCAACGACGGGGGGGGAGGGAGGGAGGGGGGCTTCCGGCGGGCTGTTCATCGGAACACAGAGGCAGTGGAACAATTGTTCATCACTGTGGTGATCGGCTGGCGAGGGCGACGGTGCGGCGGACGAGTTCGGCCCAGACGTCGGGGCGACCGGTGTGGGCGAAGTGGTTTGCGCCGTCGACCATGAATGTCTCGGTGTCGCAGTGATCGGCCAGTCTGCGGTGGGCACCGCGGAGGTAGCCGGGCATGTCCTGGCCGACATCGTTCGCCCAGCCGAGCACCATCGGAACTTTCAGATGATCGAGGTCGAAGTACTGCTCGTACTGGCAGGCGAGGTCGGCCTGAAATGCCGGACCCTCGGCCAGGAGCATCGCCCGGGTCGCTGCGCGCAACCCTTCCCAGCGCTCGTCACCGATCATCCGTCGATTGAACGTCTCTGCTATTCGGGCTGCATCCGCAGACATCATTTCCATCATCTCGATGAGTGCGTCGGGCCCGGCCCACCACTCCCACGGCATCATCGGTGGCTCCCA
>JANMCE010000268.1:0-1643 GCA_031360915.1 Actinomycetes bacterium
GTGAAGAGCTTGGTGCGAATGCTCTCGATGATGTCGCCGAAGTTGCCTGTGCTCGTTGCCGTGGCGCCGGGGCCGCCGCAGAACAGGGTGTCGCCCGAGAACAGTCGGCCGGTGGTGGCGAAACAGCAGCAGCCAGGGGAATGACCGGGCGTATGCACGACACGTAGCTGCTCGCCGCCGACCATGAACTTGTCTCCCTCAACCAATGCCTTGTCGGGCAGCATGCCTGGGTAGACCGCGTCGAACAGCAAGTCGTCGGCCGGATGAAGATAGATCGGTGCATCCACCACCTCCTGCACGGCGATTGCCGCGTTGACGTGATCGTTGTGGCCATGGGTAAGCAGAATCGCTTTCACCCGGCGACCGTGGACGGCTTCGAGGATGGCTTCGGCGTCGTGAGCGGCGTCGATGATGGCGACCTCGCGGTCGTTGCCGACGATCCAGATATTGTTGGTAACTTCCCACTCGTTGCCGTCGATGGCGAAGATACCGTTGGTCGTAACCAGTTCAAAGGGCATCAGAACACCACGACCGATCGCAGTACTTCGCCGCGTTCCATCCGGTGGAAGGCCTCTTCCACGCCTTCAAGAGCGATGGTTTCGGTGACGAATCGATCGAGATCGAGGCGTCCTTGCAGGTACAGGTCAATCAACATCGGGAAATCCTTGCTGGGGAGGCAGTCCCCGTACCAGCTGGGCTTGAGCGCCCCGCCGCGGCCAAAAAACTCAATCATCGGAATGTCGGGCATTTTCATGGTGGGGTTCGGCACGCCAACCTGCACCACGGTGCCAGCGAGGTCACGAGAGTAGAACGCCTGCTCGAGCACCTTGGGGTTGCCGACGGCTTCGATACACACATCGGCACCAAGCCCACCGGTGGCCGCCCTGACGCCTTCAACAGGGTCGCCGGTGGATGCGTTTACGGTGTGGGTGGCTCCGAACTCGCGAGCGATCGCGAGCTTGCGATCATCGAGATCGACCGCAACGATCGTGGTGGCGCCCGCGAGCCGCGCTCCAGCGATTGCTGCGTCACCAACACCACCGCAACCAAACACGGCAACGGTAGAGCCCCGTGAAACCTGGCCGGTATGAATGGCGGCGCCGATGCCTGCCATCACACCGCAGCCGAGCAACCCGGCGGTGGCGGCCGGTGCAGCCGGATTGACGGGAGTGCATTGGCCCGAGTGGACGAGGGTCTTTTCGGCGAACGCGCCGATGCCCAATGCGGGCGAGAGGTCGACGCCATCGAGCGTCATCTTCTGGGTGGCGTTGAAGGTGGAGAAGCAGTACCACGGCTTGCCCTTGAGGCAGCTACGGCATGTTCCGCACACGGCCCGCCAGTTCAATACCACGAAGTCGCCGGGCTTCACGTTGGTAACGCTGGCGCCGACCGACTCCACCACGCCTGCAGCCTCGTGGCCGAGCAGGAAGGGGAAGTCGTTGTTAATCCCACCCTCTCGGTAGTGAAGGTCGGTATGGCAGACGCCGCAGGCCTGCACCTTCACCAGAGCTTCGCCGGGGCCCGGATCGGGTACCACGATGGTTTCAAGGGTGACGGGTGCTTTGACGCTGCGGCTCACGATTGCCCGTACTTCGTGCGACATCAATCCTCCTGCGTTGGTTGTTCGCCGCCATTCTGGCCGA
>JANMCE010000296.1:0-8240 GCA_031360915.1 Actinomycetes bacterium
GAACAATCAGATCGACAACATCGAAGCGATGACGAGCGGCGTGTTCGGCGGCGGATTCATTGTGCCGTACCTGTCGATGGAAACGCTCAACGCCATCTCGCAGCGGCTGAACATCATCGAGTACTTCTACGGCTGGCCCGACCCTGCTCTTGTGCTGCCCGGAAAGATCATTGGTTGGCAGGTGGGCACCGTTGATGAAGCGCGCGCTGCCGTCGATGCCGGCTGCGCATATGTGATCGCCCAAGGCCACGAGGCCGGTGGTCACGTGCGCGGCACCATGGTGCTCGCCGATCTGCTGACCGCGGTGCGTGCGGTCGTCGATGTTCCCGTACTGGCTTCCGGCGGCATAGGTTCGGCTGAACAAGTGAAAGCCGCCATGTCGCGTGGTGCCGATGCGGTGCGAATCGGCACGCGCTTTCTTGCGGCGACCGAAGCCGATACGCATCCGATCTACCTTGACCTGCTGTTGAAGGCGACCGAGAACGACACCGAGTACTGCGGTCTGTTCGACGTGGGTTGGCCCGATGCTCCGGTGCGGGTGCTGGCATCGGCGGCTGCTGCTGCCCGTCTGCCCGGACCGGACCCGGTCGGCGAGCTGGCCGGTCGGCCGCTTCCGAGGCGGGGTACCACGCCGCCCAGCCGGTCCACTACCGGGCAGATCGAGGCCATGGCGTTGTACGCCGGCACCTCGGTCGGCGGCATCACCAAGACACAATCGGCAGCAGACATCATCCACGAACTTCTGGGGGCATAGATGGGCAACGTTGTTATCACCGGCGGTAAGAGCGGCCTCGGCCTTGAGTTGGCCAAGGCCTACGAGGCGGCCGGCCACCACGTCATCGTGGGGTGCCGCAACGCCGCAGTCGCACCGGTAGGGGAAGCGTACGAACTCGACCTTGCCGACGTTGCTTCGATAAACCAGTTCGTTGTAGCTCTTGGCGACCGTCCTGTCGACGTGCTCATCAACAACGCTGGTATCGATGGTCGAAACGTTGGCGCCGGCGACGGACACCGTGAAGCGCTCACCATCTCCAATGACACCTTTAATGCCGTCATGCAGGTGAACGTCAACGGCCCGATGCTCATAACCCAGGGCCTCGCTCCGAACCTGCGCAAGTCCGCAGGCGCGAAAGTGGTGAACATCTCATCGCAGATCGGCTCAATGGTGGTGGCCCAGACCATGGGCCGAGACATCAGCTACGCCGTGTCGAAAGCGGCGCTGAACATGGTGTCCATCAAGTTGGCTCAAGCGCTGCAGCCTGATGGCGTCACCGTGGTGATGATGCACCCCGGCTGGCTTCGCACCTCGATGGGCGGCCCAGCAGCCGCAGTGGACCCCGACGTTGCTGCGGCCTCCATCATGGCCACTGTCGATGGTTTGACCATCGACAACACCAGCACCTTCATACGCAACGATGGTTCTATCCACCCCTGGTAAAGCCACTGGCTCGTAGCGGTCGGGCGTGGGCGAGTCGAGTCTGGTATCACCCACTTGATACCGGATGTGCCTCGCTTAAGGCAGAGGACTTAGCGCACGCCGATCTCGTGCTCGAGGGCCTCGAGCTCGGCACCGCCGGCCATGAGTTTGGTGAGGGCGTCCCGGCTGATTTCGCCCTTGGCGAAGTCACCTAGCGAACGACCACGGTTGAGTACCAGGAAGCGGTCGCCTACCGGGTAGGCGTGGTGCGGGTTGTGGGTGATGAAGATCACGCCCAACCCGCGGTCAGCGGCAGCGCGTACGTACTTCAGCACCACGCCTGACTGGCGCACGCCGAGGGCGGACGTCGGCTCGTCGAGGATGAGGACCCGGGCACCGAAGTAGACGGCCCGAGCAATCGCGACCGACTGCCGTTCGCCACCCGACAACGTGCCGACCGGCTGATCGATGTCACGCACATCGATACCCATCTTTGCCATTTCTTCCTTGGCGGTCTTGCGCATGAACGCCGATCGCAAGAGGATGCCGGCATGCATTGGCTCGGCACCCAGGAAGAAGTTGCGCCACACCGACATGAGCGGTGCCATGGCAAGGTCCTGGTACACCGTTGCAATACCGCGATCGCGGGCCTCACGGGGTGACTCGAACTCAACCGGCACCCCGTCGATGAGGTATTCGCCCACCGACGGCTTGTGCAAGCCTGCGAGAATTTTGATGAATGTGGACTTACCGGCACCGTTGTCGCCGAGCACACAGGTGACGTTGCCGGCCTCGACGTGGGTAGAAACACCCTCAAGGGCGGTGACGTTGCCGAAGTACTTGGAGATTCCTACGAGTTCCAGCAGCGAAGTCATCAGCGTGCCTCCTGAGCCTTTTTGCGGATGTAGTTGTTGACGAGCACTGCGACGAGCAGGACGCCGCCCAAGAATGCGTAGCGAGCGTCACTGTTCCAGCCCTTCACCGTTTGGAAGCCGGTGGTGGACATGGCGAGTATCGCGGCGCCGAGGCTGGCGCCGATGACCGATCCGTAACCGCCGGTCATCAGGCATCCGCCAACCACGGCCGCAATGATGAATTCGAACTCGAGGCCGGCACCCTGGTCGGCCTGCACCGTGCCGAAGCGCAGCGCCACGAGCGTCCCGGACAGAGCTGCACAAAGACCAACCACGACGAACAACCCGATCTTCACCCGGTTGGCCGGCACGCCGATAGCGCGGGATGCGTCCTTGTTGCCGCCGACGGCAAAGATCCAGTTACCCCATCGAGTCTTGCCGAGTACATAAGCGCCAGCGGCGGCGACGATAAGCCACCACACGACTGTCTCGCGCAGCACGTTCGTCGGAACGGGTTTGCCAGCTGCACGCAGTGCAGCGGCATGGGCATCCGTGAAGTTGGTGTAGACGAGCCGAATGACGACGCCGAGCACGGCAAGCGACGCGCCGAAGATCTGCATGCGCCGGCCGGATCGGTCGGCGGCCGGGTTGCCGTAGGCCCGCTTCTCCATCAGGAATTCAAGCAGCGAGTTCGCCAGCAGCAGGGTTGCGGCGACGACCATGGCGGCCGTCAACTGTGTGCGGAATCGGCTGGCGGTCGAGTCGACTCGGGTGACCAAGCCCATCAGCACCAGCGCCGCAGCGGCAACGACGCCGAGCACAAGCTGCATCGATCTGTTGTGTGCTTTCGCGGCTTCGCTGCGCGCAAGAAGGAGAAGCGCCACTCCGCCGGTGCCGAGGAGCAACATGCCGATGGCCCGCAGCGCCTGCACCGTAGTGAGTTGCAAGGCAGCGATGGTCAGAGCGCCCAGCACGATTGCACCGTAGAGCCCGAAGAGGATGAGCTTGAGCACGCTGGCGGCACGCACCCGTTCGCGAAGGCTGGGCAGCATCGAGCGAGCGGTAATACCGAGCCCGATGACCCCAGCGAGGACGGCGATGATCGGTCGGATCGACGGCGAAATCCACGTCAGCACTGCTCGGCGTTCCCCACGGTCGAAGGGAAAGTGGATGACGCATGCAAGGATGATGCCGAGCAGACCGAGACTGGAGCGCAGGACTACTTCTTTCGGTAGCCCACCTGATGTCTCGATGGCCGCTCGCTCACGAGACTTCCAGCGCCCGACGCCAACACCGACGATGGTGAGGATGGAGCCGACGGCAGCCAGCGCACCGAACATGACATTCTTCGAAACGCCATCGGTGCCATGCAAGCTGAGGAAACCGAACAGAGCGACTGCGATGCCAACGCCCCCCAGTCCGAGGCCCGATATGCTGAGCGAGGCGCGTCGGATGAATGACTGCTCGCAGAGTCCGTAGATGAAGATTGCTGCGCCGAGGATCACGCCGATGAGGAAGATTTTGTCGCGAGCGGGGAACTCTTTTGCCAGCCACTCGTGGGCCACCCACTGGCGAAACCCCGCCGCGCCGCGCTGGTCTTTGATCTGGTCGACGTACACCTTTTGGGCGAGCCGCTTCGAGAGCACGAGCATGAGGCCTCGTGCGACGAAGAACGAGGCGAGGGTGATAATGAAGCTCGGGAGCCCCGTCTTATTGACCATGTAGCCGTTGAACCAGCCAATGGCTCCGGCGCCGGCAAAGGCCACCAAGATGGCCCAGCCGATATGGACGCCCTGGCCCATGAAGAAGCGCGAGATAAGACCGATCATCATGGCCGATCCGCCGGTCATGATGCCGGACGAAAGATCGAACTCGCCACCAATCATGAGCAGGGCGATGGCGGTTGCCATCACGCCGTACGGGGCCGCAACGTCCAGCCAGTTCAGTGTGGTGCCGGCAGTGCCGAATGTTTGGCCGTTCCCCCACAGGAAGGCCCACACCACGACGGCGCCGATGAGGGCACCGATCTCTGGAGAAATCAACCAGCGGCGCATCGGGCCGCGGTGGGCAATACGTTCGTCGCCTGCTGCGGCTGACGCTTTGGGTGCCGCCGTTGCGGCTACCTCAGTCAAACTCATTGGGGTCCCCCTGATCCCTTTGGTGCTGCGTGTGCATTGACGCGAATCTTTGCTAGACCGTTGGCCGGGGTGGCAAGCACCCCGGCCAACGGGAACAGCGGTGTCTCTCAGCCGATTATCAGCCGGGAGGGTGGGTCAGTGGATCAGCGGGTGCCAGCGGCAACAAGCTTGGACACAGTGTCAGCGTTGTCCTTGGTGACGAAGCCGGGGCCGGTGTTGATCGGCAGGCCACCACCGAGGGTGTTCTGGTTCGTGGCCTTCAGGTAAAGGGCCAGGACCGAAACGTAGCCCTGGAGGTACTGCTGCTGATCGATGGTGAACGCAACGTCGCCAGCCGAGATGTCCTTCAGGATGTCGGTCGACAGGTCGACGGCACCAATGGTGACCTTGCGGCCCAGCTCCTTGGCGGCGGCAGCGGCGTCGTGACCGACAACCGGGCCGACACCGAACACGCCATCAACGTCCTTGTTGGAATCGAGGGCGGCCTTGACGTCGGCCTGCTGCTTGCCGGACTTGTCACCCGAGGTGGTGACCGGGTCGAGGAACTTGCCCTTGAACGTCTTCTTGGCGCCGTTGCAACGAGCGTCGAGCCCGGTGTTGGTCTGCTCCTGCTTGATGCAGAGAAGCACCTTCACGCCAGCAGCGTTGAATTTCTCGCCAGCGCCCATACCGGCGGTCTCTTCGTCCTGACCGATGTGGGTGAACGCTCCGAACTCCTTGTACAGGTTCGAGCCCGAGTTGGTGGTAACGATCGGGATACCGGCCTTCACGGCGGCAGCAACAGCATCCTTCACGGCGGCCGGGTCGGCCAGCGAAACGGCGATGCCCGCAACCTTGTCGGTGACGGCCTGGTTGATCATTTCGGCCTGCTTGACGCCGTTGTTTACGGAGCCCTGCTCCTTGACCGTGATGCCCAGGTCCTTACCGGCCTTCTCGGCGCCCTTCTTGAACACGGACCAGAACACGCCGCCGTCGCTGTGAGTGATGACAGCAATGGTGATGTTCTCGCCTGCGGTCGCCTTCACCGGTGCAGCCGTGGTGGCAGCCGGAGCAGCCGTGGTGACTGCCGCGGCGGCTGTGGAGGCGGCACCAGCGGCGGTGGTGGCAGCCGGGGCAGCCGTGGTGACTGCCGCGGCGGCTGTGGAGGCCGTGGTGGCCTTCTTCGAGCTCGAGCAACCGGTGGCCGCAACAGCGACGACGGCAGCAAGAGCTACAAAACGGTACGACTTCTTCATAACAAAATCCCCCTTGATGGATTTCCAAGTTCCGGACGGTTGCTAGATGCCGCCATCCGTGCAGGTATGACAACCTGCGAGTGAATTCTGCCATACATCTCGGCAGTGTCTGGAACCTGCGAATCAGGCTAGCGTTCGCGGCCAGCAATATGCCGAACATGTCAAGACGACGCCGGAGACAAATCGTGGTGCTCCTCGTTCGATGGGGTCACCGGCGGCGACCAACTCGCATGGTTGGGGCCGCATGGACCGTGCTCGGTTCGTTGGCGGGCTGCTCCTCACCCCATCAAGAGGTTCCGGTCGTTCGTCTCGTGCAGGTGGTGGCTTCGGGTTGCATCTCCAGAGAAGTAGCCACCGGCTTCATCGTTCAACCCGGCGTGGTGATGACGGTCGCTCACTCGTTGCGGGATACGAAGGTCATCACGGTGGACGGAAGACCAGCCACGGTGCTTGCCCTCGACGAGCGGATGGATGCGGCGCTCCTTCGAATCAGTGAGAGTCCAGAACGATTTGTCGAGTTCGCGGAGCCGGTTTTGTCGACCGGTGTTTCCGTACTGCGCTGGCAGTTGAATCGAACACAACGTTTGGAAGCGATGGTCACGACAGTCGCCCCGATTGAGTACAGCGATCTTCGCTTAAAGACCACATGGCTACGCCAAGGCTTCCTGATCAATAAGGAAAGTAGAGCCGGGGATTCGGGGTCCCCCGTTGTTGATGACACGGGCCGGGTAGTCGGCATGCTGTTCGCCTCACGGTCAGATGGCCAAGTGCAAGGCTTCGCGCTAGCCGCCAGCGAAATGCAAACGCTGCTTGCGGCGCCGCCCGTCGTGCCACCCTGGGTCGGTGTCTGCACCTGACATCCTGCGGTCACACTGGTTGGGTGACTGTTCTCGATATGCGAACCCCGACCGAGATGACGTACGACGTTGTACGCCCCGACCTCCGCTCGGTTTGCAGGTTCGACAGACGGCTGCTCGACTCGACACGCTGGAACGATCACCTGGATGGCGCTGGCTTCCGAGACGATTTCGATTTTGGCGACCCTAGGGTGCTCGGTACACGTCGCTGCGGTGATCGATCCTTAGCACTGTGACGACACGCTCGGCTTCATCAATTCGGTAGATCACGCGATACGTGCCTCGCTGTGCGCTGTGGATACCGGCGAGTTCGTTGCGGAGTTCACTCCCGACGCGTCGTGGGTTCTCAATCAGTGCGCCGGTGATGAATTCGATGACCGCAGCACTGACTGCTTCCGGGAGATGTTCGGCAATCGAGCGGGCAGCGGGTCGAGCCACGACGAGGTCGTAGCTGTCTTCCGTCACCGAACGGATGGGACGCGCAATGCGCGGACGGCCTCGACACCTTGAACCACGTCGCCGGCCCGAACGGCGGATTCGGCTTCAACAAGTTCTCTGATGGCTTTCCGATCGCTCAAGAGCGAGAGCGTTTCTTCCAAGCTCTCGAGGTCGTCTGGGCTAATCAGCACAGCTGCCGGACGGCCGTTGCGCGTCACAACAACTCGTTCGTGCTCGCGGTCGACGCGGTCGACGAACTCGGAAAACCGATCTTTGACGTTCCGTAGCGACTCAGTCGTCATGGTCACAATTGTGCCACGCCTCCTTGAGACCTGCGATCGCGAACGCAATTCGCAGTCGGGCGAACCGTCACCGTCGTTCGCGCGTTACGACCATTCGTTCGCGCGTTAGACCCTTTCGACCAGTGGGATCGCCCAATTCCGATCTATTGCGCGAATGGGTGGCCGCCATCGCGCGAATCGCCGAGACAATGAGTTCAAAGGGATCAGAGCGAGGAACTGGCTACGTCAGCGTGATCGCGTTGGGGTCTACTTGGACGGGGCTTTCGTAGTAGCGGACCATGGGGGCGCTTCCGTAACGGGCGGCAAGACGGTCGGACCATTCCTGGGTGTATAACGCCTCGGCCTGGGCCTTGCTGTCCCACAGGTAGACGCCGCCAGCGTTCGTGCCGTCCTCAGCCACCAGATAGTGCTTGCGTCGCAACCCGTCGATGTTCTGATAGCTGGGCGCGCTGGCTTCAAACGCCTGGCGAGCCTTGTCCACACTCATTGGCTCCGGCAGATGGAAGTACACAATCGCAATGATCATGGTGCCGACAGTAGTGGGGGCAGACGGTGTGCCCATGGGGCGGCAGCTTCGAGTTGGGATGACACTTGGATGAGGATGTCTTCACGGCCGTAGCCGGCGATGAGTTGTACGCCGCGGGGGAGGCCGTCGTCGGGCCAGCCGAGGGGGAGGCTGATGGCGGGTTGGCCGGTGACGTTGAACGGGCGGGTGAAGGCCGAGCCCAGGCCACTGGTGTAGTTGCGCTTGTACTCACCCAATGGTGGCCCCGGCGCCGCGGTGGTCGGCGTAATGAGCAGATCAAAGTCGTGCCACCACGCGAGAGCTTCGGCACTCAGTGCTTGCAAGCGTTCGAGCGTGGTCAACAACTCGACGGCGGTGATGGCCCGACCGGCCAACAGCATTTTCCACGTGCCGGGTTCGACGTCGCCTTCGTTCATCTCGCGGCCGAGTCGCTCGGTCCATGCAGCAGCTTCGTTGGCCGCGGTGGCGCCCAT
>JANMCE010000310.1:0-3116 GCA_031360915.1 Actinomycetes bacterium
AGCGTGATCAAGGAGGCCACGGTAGGCGGGCAGGAGAACACGGACATCGGCACCGAGCTGCCCCAGAGCAAGCGGCAGGGCACCGGCGACATCAGCGAGCCCACCGGTCTTTACGAGCGGATAGACCTCGGGGCTTACGAAGAGAACGTTCATGCTGCCGAGTTCACTTCGGTCCGAACGATCGTTCCTTCGCGACCACCACGATGCCACCTTCGGATACATCGAACCGATCGCGATCGCCTTGATGATCGATACCGATCTGCATACCCGCGGGGACGTACACGTTCTTGTCCATGATGCAACGATGCAGCCGCGCCCCTGGCCCGACCCGCACGCCCGGCATGAGGATGGAATCGGTCACGTGGGCTCGGCTGTCTATGTACACGTCAGGCGCAATCACCGAGCGATCGACGATGCCGCCCGACACGATGGTGCCCGAGCCCAACAATGAGTTCGAGACGTGGGCGGCCGAACCGTCGGAGCCGTAACAGAGCTTGGCCGGGGGAAGCGGGAGCTGCAGGCTGTACATCGGCCACTCGCGGTTATAGAGGCTGAACAGTGGTACCGGCGCCAGCAGGTCCATGTTGGCGTCGTAGTACGCGTCGATGGAACCTACGTCACGCCAGTAGCCGCGCTCATGATCGGCCTGCCCGGGAATGATGTTGGTGGAGAAGTCGTACATATGGGCCACGCCGGCCGAGGTAAGCACCGGGATGACGTCGCCACCCACATCGGTGTTGGCCTGATCCTCACCAGCAGGGGTGACGACGTCAACGAGTGTCTTGGTGGAAAACACGTAGTTGCCCATCGACGCCAACGCTCGGGTTGGGTCGTCGTGCATCGACGGTGGATCGGACGGCTTTTCGAGAAAGCGGGTGATCTTGCCTTCGGCGTTGGCTTCGATGATGCCAAACTGCGGCCCTTGATCGATGGGCACCGGAATAGCGGCCACGGTCACGCCCGCGCCGGAGTCGAGATGTTGCTCGACCATCTGACGCGGATCCATGTGGTAGATGTGATCGGCACCGAACACGCACACCACATCAGGGTTCTCGTCACTGATGAGATTGAGGTTCTGGTAGATGGCGTCGGCCGAACCCGAGAACCAACGAGGACCGCGACGCATCTGCGCCGGAACCGGTGTGACGTAGTTGCCCAGCAGTGTTGAGAATCGCCACGTCTGGCTGATGTGTCGGTCGAGGCTGTGGCTCTTGTACTGCGTGAGCACGACGATCTTTCGATACCCGGCGTTGGCGAAGTTCGACAGCACAAAATCGATGATGCGGTAGCTACCACCAAAGGGCACGGCTGGCTTGGCCCGGTCGGCAGTAAGCGGATGGAGTCGGCGTCCCTCGCCGCCGGCCAGCACCATAACCAAGACTTTCGGATCGGCCGATCTCGGTTTGTACGCTGCCATCATGCACGTCTCCTTCAACGGGGGCGGGGCTGCCCGAGCGCCCGGAACTGTATCCCTGATTCGGAGGCCTTTGCTCCCATCCGGCCAGCCTCGACGCCGTCATCGCGTCGTGCGTACCAAGCGACGGCTAGGGCCTCGTCGATATAGTTCTTTGGACCCAAAGAACTGGCTGGGCATTTGGAATCATCGTTTCGCCCACTGAGAAACAATTACTGCTCATTCGACCTGTGCCGCCTCTCTGTGGTCCTCGTAACGTTGTGACTCGGAGTGGTCGATCTTCACGACTTTCTCCGAGTTCTCAGGGGGCCTGATGCCAAATTCCACGCTCCGCGGTTGACGAAACGCCGAAACGCATATTGGTATCTACGTTGGGTCACTGCCGTGTGCTTTCTTCGTGAAGAAAGGTCAATCGTCCTACGGATGCTCCGCCAAATGGGTGCTTTCATTTAAATACGTTCTTGAGTGCGGAGAATACGGCGGAGAAGGTCTCTTCGCGGGAGAAGCTGGAGGCGGCGTGTCAAAAATCGGGCGAGACGATTTTCAACAAAGGTTCGAGGACAGGGTGTTCGCCCTCCTCGCCCCACACCGCAGCGCGGTGCAGGCCATCCTCGACGTAGCAGCGCTGAGCGCCGCCGTTGGTGTTAGCGCATACGTGCTCGGCTCGACGGCCACTGCCGTTGCTTCGGCCATCGTGGTCGGCAGCATCGTTCACGTACTGCTCAGCGTACTGTTCGGCACCTACCTCGGTCGTGAGCGGGTTGGCAGCTATTTCGAGATCACCCGTCTCGTCGTCATCTTCGCCCTCTCCACACTCGGTGTGAACCTGGCAATCGACATCATCAGCAGCAGGGCCAGCTGGAAACTCGGTCTCGTCACCATGCCGATGGCCATTCTGCTCGGGAGTATCTGGCGCGGTACCTACCGGGCCTGGCGCGCCGAGCGACTTCGTCCGAAGGACGCCCAGCGTCGCGTCATCGTGTTCGGTGCCGGTGAGGCCGGCGAGCACATCATTCGAGCCATGATGACCGACCCTGAGAGCATCTACATTCCGGTCGCCGTCCTTGACGACTCTCCTTCGCAGTTGCGGCACCGGGTACACGGCCTTCGAGTGGTAGGTGGTCGTGACTCGTTCCCGACCGTCTTCACCCAGTACGACGCCGACACGCTGATTCTCGCCATCCCCAGCGCCCCCGAAACGCTACTCCGCGAAATCTGGGAACTGGCTCAGCCCTACTGCGATGACATTCGTACGCTGCCCCGTCTGGCCGAACTGGCAGGGCGAATCAGCGTCGGTCAGATCGAACCGGTGTCGGTTGAGGACGTGCTCGGGCGCCGCAAGATCGATCTGGATCTTGTCGCCATCGCCAGCCACATCCGCGGCAAGACCGTGCTGGTCACCGGCGCCGGCGGCTCGATCGGTTCCGAACTCTGCCGACAGATTGCTCGGCTCGGACCGGCGGAGTTGGTCAAGCTTGATCGTGACGAATCGGGCCTCCATGGCATGCAGCTCTCGCTCGACGGCACATCGGGCCTCAGCTCACCGTCGCTGGTTGTGGCCGACATCCGCGATCGCGACCGCATGTTCGACGTGTTCAACCAATTCAAGCCCGAGGTCGTGTTCCATGCTGCCGCGCTGAAGCACGTGCCGCTCCTGGAGCTGCACCCGATCGAAGGCGTCAAGACCAACGTCTACGGCACG
>JANMCE010000322.1:0-5092 GCA_031360915.1 Actinomycetes bacterium
GATCCCCGACGCATTCCCGCCCGATGTGCTGGAGGCCGCCGAGAAGGCTGCAGCCCGTCCGGTGACGACTGAGGGTCGCCGGGACGCTCGTGACTTGCCGATGGCAACGCTCGATCCGGCCTCCAGCATCGACCTCGACCAAGCGTTCTCTATCGCGGCCGAAGGCGACGTCCTGGTGCTGTCGTACGCAATTGCCGACGTCGGTTTCTTCGTAGACCGTGGCGGCGTGATCGAGGCCGAAGCGTGGAAGCGCGGCTCCACGGTGTACCTGCCTGACGGCCGCACGCCGCAGTATCCACCCGTGCTGTGTGAGAACGCGGCCAGCCTGCTGCCCGACGTCGATCGGCCCTGCATCCTGCTCACCGTGCTGGTGGCCCCTGACGGCGGCTCCACGCTGCGAACAGCCGAATGGGCAGTGATCCGCAGTCGGGCCAAGCTCGCCTACGAGACGGCCACCACGGCCGAATACGGCGACCTCCTGCCCGAGTTGTTCCGTCGTATCCACGAGGCTGAAGACAAGCGTGGTGCGTCACGCATCGACTTCCCGGAGCAGGACGTGGAAACCGACCCGGCCGTGCCCGGCGGCTTGCAGCTGGTGGCCCGTGATCGCAACGAGAGCGAGGACCAGAATTCGGGTATGTCCTTGGCCGCCAACCTTGCGGTCGCGCGGGCCATGCTCGACGCCCACACCGGTCTGTTTCGCACCATGGAAGAACCGACCGAGGGCGCCATTGGCGCACTGCATCACGCCGCCCGTGCGCTGGGAATCGAGTGGAAGAAGGGCGAGACGCTGCGGGAGCTAAACCGCACGCTCGACCCGTTGAACCTCAAGCACGTCGCTTTCTTGCTTCAGGCTCGTCGTGCCGGCGGGGGAGCCACCTACAGCGTGTTCGACTCGGCCAAGTTGCCCTGGCACGCGGCTATTGCTGACTCGTACGCGCACGCCACCGCGCCGCTTCGTCGGTTGGCCGACCGCTACGTGCTCGACCTGGTGGTGGCGCTCACGTCGGGCCTCGCGCCCACTGCCGCCGAGCTGGCGACGCTGGCCGAGTTGCCTGCCGTGATGGAGCGAGCCGAATCGGTCGGCCACAAGCTGGACCGCGCGGCCATCGATCTGGTGGAGGCTGTGACGCTGGTTGACCGGGTGGGTGAGGTGTTCGACGCGGTCGTGACGTCGGTGGAGCGCGGCATCGCAGCCATTCAGATCGCCGACCCGCCGGTGTGGGCGAAGGTGCCCTCCCCCAACGCCGAGCCGGGTGACGCCGTGCGCGTCACGCTGGTATCGAGCGACCCTGCCGACCATCAGATCCGGTTTGAACTCGCTTAGGGGCCCATGAGGTGTCCTCGGCCCCGGAGGTCGGTCACGGGTCCGCGGACGCGTGATCGACCTCCGGGGCATCACGAAGCCGGACATGTCTCTCGAGCTGTCTGTCCCGTTCCGCTTCTTTGCGACTTTTCATCTCGCGTCGGGTCGTCCTCGGAGCCGGTCACACCCCATTGGTGGGTGGCGCGGGCATTCACGGTTTGCGTGGGCCCACCATTGAGCAAGACTCGCGGCATGAGGCTCAGCCTGATCGGCACTGATCTACCCGGCCGGACGTTCTGCGATCCCGACGGCACACCGCTCGACAACGTCCACGTCGGCGTGCAGGTCCGGACCGAACCCACACATCTCGTGCGCGGTGACGCCACCGATGCCTGTTGGGAACTCGAGATCGACACCACCATCGACCGCGACGGCCGGCTCGACTTTCGCGGGCCCGCCGTTCAAGGCAAACGCGGCGACCGGTTCATCTACCTCACATGGGGCAACGTCGATGACACCGGCACGTTCCAAATGTTCCGGCGGGCCAAGCTCATGCTCAACCACGTCAATCACGAGTTCATCGTCGACGCCACCAAACGCGGGCACCTCAGTGCGCGAGTCCGACTCACCGATGACCACGGCGGACCCCGATGCGGCCGCGTCGACCCGCCAGCGATCACCTGGAACCCCGACGAACCAACCGAGCTCGGGCCAACCAAACATGAGCCTGTAGCGGTGCTCAATGTCCGTGCGAACGCTATCGAATCTGCCGTGTTCGACGGGAGGTAACGTCCAGACCGAGGTACTGATAGAAGCTGCACCGAACGCCGCTCCAACCCTCGCCCCGAGTCGTTGCCGGCTGGCGATGCAGGCTCGGGGTTGAGGTGCTCGGGGATCGAGACCGCTTCGCCCTAGCTGATGTTTCCCGGCCCGTAGGTGGGACACGTCGCTGCTCAGTGCTGGGCGGCGCTGAGGATTGTCTCGATAATCTTTTGGCCGTCGGTCTGTTGTGTGAGGGGCGCGTCGGGGTCGGAAAGGGCAATGACGACGACGCGGTCGAGCTCGTCGGTGGCGAGTCGGTAGGCGAGTGCGACAACGCCAGGTTCGGAGCCGCCTTTGAACCAGGTGGTGGTCCACGCTCGCGCTTGATCGGGCGGCACCCCAGGGTTGGCGCTCAGCATCGCGTCGAGTGGTTCGAGTCCGGGCTTGTTGGATAGGCGCGCAAGATCGACCATGGTTCGACAGAGGTCAGTGCCGCTCGCGAACCATTCGATCTCGTCGATGAAGTTGGGTGTGGTCAGGTCGAGACGGTTGATGGCGGCGGGGTCGTCCGGCCAAGGAAACGGACCACGTTCGGGCAGTGTGAGCACGAATTGCGATCGGGTATCCGGGTCCAGGCTCGCGTACTCCCGGCCCAGGTTCGGATGCACGAACTTGAGGCGTGCCATGTCCGCGGTCGAGAGCAGCGGCAGGGTGTGCTCCGCCCCGTCGGGGGCGATCTCGCGGATCACGTCAGCGATGGCCTTTTCGCCGATGAGGTCGATGAGGTGGTCGGTTGCGGTGTTGTCCGAGATCGAGATCATTAACTCGGCGAGCTTTGACACCGGCACTTCCTGGCCTGCCGGGTAGCCGTACACCTCACCGGACGGATCACTTCGGAGGGTGTCACGAATGGCGACGGGGGTGTCCCAGCCGATCTCGCCATTGTCGATGGATCGCGCGACGGCGCCGAGTATCCACAGCTTGAACACCGACGCCACCGGCACCGGATTCGACAGGCCGTGCCCTGCCAGCAATGTGCAGCGGCCATCGCCGGAGTCGTAGATGCCGTACCCCGCACGTGGGGCGAGGGCCGCCAAGTCGACTAAGGTGGTCGGTGAGGTCGAAACCGTGGTCGCTGAGGCAGAGGTCGGCATCGACGCGTCCCCGGTCGTGTCATTGCTACATCCTGCGACGGCTGCGCCGACGATCAGGACGGCGGGAATAAAGGCTGAGGCGAATCGCACGGGGTCAACCATAGTTGACTTTGGCCCGTTGGTCAACTAAGGTTGACCGTGTGATTGAGAAGGTGCCGGATCCAAGCAACCCGGTCGAAGCCCTGGCTGCGGTCGTGTCCTTGCGGCGGCTCGCCGACCGGCTCGAAGCGGCCTCCGTGCAGGCTGCGATCGATCAAGGTTGGAACTGGGTCGAGATCGCCGGGGCGCTCGGTGTCACCAAACAGGCCGTCCATAAGAAGTACGCCCGACGCGTTCAGCGCCGGGACACGTGATGGAAAAAGGAAAGTCAATGTTCAACAAGCTGCGCCGCGCTCGAGCTGATCTCTCCACCATGAACTCCTTGTTCCCATCGGCGGAGCGGATCGCGCGTGATGAGGGAATCGACCAGCCAGGCGCCGAGCATCTCCTGCTCGCAGCGCTCGACCTCGAAGATGGCATCGCCAAGACGGCCATGAACACCTTCCAGCTGGACCCGACCGAGCTCCGGGCTGCGATCGTCGGGCAACACGAAGAAGCCCTCCGCACGATTGGGGTGATCGCCGACGACAACGCCATCGCCGCTTCCCTTCCGGCCAGCGGCCAGCCGCGAGGGCTCTACCGAACCCAAGGATCGGTGCAGACCGCCTTTCAACACGCGGTCGCACTCGCGAAGCGCGACAAGGCACCACTGAACAGCGGCTACCTCCTGCTCGCCATCACCGATGCCGATCACGGCTCGGTAGCCCGGTCGCTCGAACATCTCGGCGTCGACCGAGCCACGCTCCGCGACCACACCCGCAGCCTCCTCGACCGATGACACTGTTCGGCCTGCGTTCACCGGAACCCACTGACCAAATGGTGGACTCCGCTGTCGTGCCACGACTCGGGTAAAGGGCGATCGCCGCAGCGCGACCAGGACAACGACCCATCCGACGTCCCAAAGTGCCACTCGGTGACACTCGATATCACCGCTCGACATCGCGGTCGCCGCGCAGGAAGTCGCACTGCACTTCGGCCCAACACGGGTGCACAGAATTGCGCATGCCCGACACGTCCCGAACGCGCATCGTGGTGGGCACCTCGTGACCACAAGCGGGCAGTTCCTACTGACTGCCGACAAATCCTGACCGCCCTTGAAGTCGGGCCGAGGCAGAGCCACATGCGGCAAGTTGAGCAACCCGGTGCGAGGTGGGCGGTACGTCTCAAAAGTCTCAAAGAAGCGGAACGAAAATTGAAGCGGCGCAGGACGTAAGCCAGAAATGCGGGACCAAGCACGTGTGCCAGCGCGCACGATCAGCCGACAGCCACCGACATAACGGCCGACTACCGTTAGCGGGTGACGCCGACGCTACGGGCTGCGTGACGGATTGCGGTGATCAACGATGTCGGGTCGGCGTGCACACGTGTCGCGGCGGGGCCGGAGGTGTGGCGGGCCGAGATGAACGGGCGGGTGATGACGGGCTTCACCGCGTCGGCCTCACCGGGGCTCACCGTCGCAACGTGCACCATGGTTACCGCATCACCCGGCACGGCCCAGCGCGCTTGCCCGACACGCAACGGCGCGTCGCTGAGCTCGACCGTGCCGAGGATCGTGCGAGCATGGTCATCCGGCCCGAGGACGAGGTGGGCGGCGCCAGACGGGAGCAACCCGGCGGCAAACAATCCCTCGGGGCGACGAGTGGCCAGTATCAGGTGCGGGCCACCGACAGACCGCTGGCCCAGTTTCGCCAAGGCCGCCGCTGCGCCGGGCACGGCCGCAGCCAATGTAGTTGCATCATCAACAAAGACAACCGTGCGTCGGCTGCTTATG
>JANMCE010000337.1:0-2059 GCA_031360915.1 Actinomycetes bacterium
CTGAACACAACGACCACAAGTACATCCATCGCCGCGGCGACCACTACGTCGAGCGCCGTGCCCGTGCCGCCGTCCACTATTGCGCTACCACCGTTCACTGAGCCGACCATCCCGCCCGTGAGCGTGCCGACCAACAACCGCACGCCTGACAGCCCCATTGTGGTGGCCGTACCGTACGGCGTCACCGATATGAACCCGCACGTGTCGAGTCAGCTTCCGACTGATAATGCCCCGGTCATGTCACTGGTGCTACCCAGCCCGTTCCGCACTGGCGCCAGAGGAGAGCCGCTGCTCGATCAGGATCTCATGGCCGAGGCTCCGAAGGTGCTCAACAAAGAGCCACTGCTCGTCCAGTACCAGCTCAAGGAAGAAGCGGTATGGAGCGACGGTCAAGCCATTGGGTGTGACGACTTCCGCCTCGCTGCCCTCGCCGGCAGCGCCAAGTTCTTACAGAAGTTGCCGACCGGGGTGACCGAGCCGGCCTTCCACACCGAAACCATTGCGGGCTATCAACACGTGACCGCGATTGGTTGCACCAACGGTACGGCCAAACAGATCACGGTCACGTTTGACACGAGCGAACCGGACTGGAAGTGGTTGTTCCAGTCAATGGTTCCGGCCCACGTGGTGATGGCCGCGGCCAAGGTCACCGACCTCACCAACATCGATGACGCAGGCGCCATCCGACTAGCCGATGCGTGGAACACCGGGTTCTCGGTCGCAAAAGAGCTGCCTACGACAGCGGTCTCGGGCGGCGCCTTCCGAGTGACTGCGGTGTCGCCCGAAGGCCTGTTGCTGAAGCCGAACGACAAGTACTGGGCTCAGCCGCCCGCCGCCAGCGCAGGCATTTTGGTAAAGACGGTTCCGGTCGGCTCTCAACTCGATGCGATGCGCAACGGATCGGTGCATGTCACGGCTCTTCCGGCCGATGCCTCCAAACTCGATGCAATCAAGGCTGGCTCGGGAGTTAGCGTGGTTCGCAGCTCGCCCGTCTCGGTCACTGAGTTGGTCTTCAACTTCGGTCAACCGAAGTTCCAGGACCGCACCCTGCGCAAGGCCATTGGTGCCTGCGTCGATCGCCCGAGTCTCATGGTCAGCCGCATCGCGCCGGTATTGCCGGAAGCCACTATTGCTGACAACCGGATGCTCGGCCCGAACGATCCGGGCTATCGCTCGACCAGCGCTGGTCAGTCGGCCGGTGCCGCGGTGGCCCGCGACCTGCTCGCCAAGATCGGCTACACCAGCACGGGCAAGACCGACCCGGTGACCAAGGGCGGCAAGGCGCTCTCGCTCACGCTCTATTACGACCCGGCTGGCAGCCTTGGGCAATCGGTGGCCGAAGCCATCGCCAGCCAGTGTGCCGCGGCTGGCATCACGCTCGTGATCACCCCGACCATCGGCGATGTGGTCGACGGTGGCCCGTGGGACCTGGCGCTGCTAAGCGGAACCGGCGACCTGAGCCTGGCCAATCGAACGGCTCGCTACACGCGTGGCAACGCCGGCGACATCGGTCGCTATGCGCCGAATGCCATCCCACCGCTCGTCGCCCAGGTGGCCTCCGCTCTGACGGATCAGGACTTCGCTGAGGCCTTGAACAAGCTCGATGAGGGTCTGTGGAACGATCTGCCCACCATCCCCCTCTACCGAGCACCGTCGCTCGGCGTCGTAGCCTCCAATGTGAATGGCGTGGCGGCCACCCCCGGATTCGCCGGCATCTTTGGTTCCGCCCGCGCCTGGCGTTAGCTCGGCGTCATCTAACGAATGTTCACGTGTTCCCTTTCTTCGTTACTTAGTAGTAGCTTGGGGCTGTTCGGCCTACACCTGAAGGGGAGCCTGACGTACGGGACAGGCCGAAATTGCATACCCAAACCCAAGAGGAGACCCCACGTGAAGAGTTCTTCAACAGGTGCCAAACTTGCAGCAGTGCTGCTTGGTGCCTCACTGATAGCCGCTGCATGCGGCAGCAGTAGCAAGACCACAGCATCGTCCACGACCGCAGCAGGTGGAGCTACCACCGCAGCGTCAACCGCAACGACGGCAGGCGCCGCCACCACGGCTG
>JANMCE010000248.1:0-10199 GCA_031360915.1 Actinomycetes bacterium
GGGTGACATGGCGGCAGACAGTGCAGACAGTGGGATGGCTTATCGTGGCGGCTTGCGGGTGGATTCTCGTGTCGTCCCAGCTCGGGATCACATGGCCGTTTGCCACGGTGGCTGGCCAGGCCTTCGCCCCGATCGCGCTGCTCGTTGCCTGGCCGGTGCTGATCGCTGCAGCCGTGCGTCGCGCGTGGGTGCTCACGACGGCGGCCGCACTGGTCTGCATTGCTCACGTGTCAGTCGTGGCTCCGCTTGTGCGCCAAGACCCGCGGCCGTCGTGGGCCGCAACGTCTCCCACGCTCACCATTGCCTCGGCCAATGTGCTGTTCGAAAACAGTCGCCCGACCGCCGGAGTCGCCGCGCTTGCCAAGGTTGACGCCGACGTCATCGTGCTGGTGGAACTCACACCGGTTTGGGTCGATGAGATGCGGCTGGCGGGTCTGCTCGAGCGCTATCCGTTCCACGAAATGACGCCGGTGAAGGGAGCCGCCACCGGCTCGGGGATCTTCTCCAAGTTGCCGATTGCCGCCGAGTACGCCGATCAGGCGCAGGCTCGGTTAGTGCACTCTGTCGACGTTGTGGTCGGCAACCAGACCGTGCGAATCGTCGAGCTTCATCCGCAGGCACCTAATTCGGGACCCATGCTCGATTCGTGGGAGAAACAGATCGAGGGCCACGCCACGATCGTCGACAAGCGCGCGGGGCCAATGGTGCTCGTGGGCGATCTCAACGCGAGTTATCTCCATCCACCGTTTCGACAGTTGTTGTCGCACGGCCTGCGTGATGCCCACGAACTGGCCGGCGAGGGCCTGACGTTCTCGTACCCCCTCGGCTCCTCGGTGCCTCCGGTCACCCGGATCGACCACGCGCTCATCACGAAGGAGATTGCCGTGCTGTCCGTGACGGAGCTAACGATTCCGGGCAGCGATCATCGTGGTTTCATCACGCGCCTGGCTGTGCAGCAGCATCCGTAGACGGCCGGTCGGGACGGGTCGGTTAGCACTCTCGGGGCGAGGTTGCTAACGGGTCTTTCGGCCCGCTAGCGTTAGCAGTCACCTAGTGAGAGTGCTAATTCGCCCTCACATGAGTTCCCCAGTGACACGCCAATGGAGGCCGAATCATGAATCTCAAGCCCCTCGATGACCGGATCGTCGTCAAGGCCAACGAAGCCGAAGAGCGCACCGCTTCCGGCCTAGTTATCCCCGACACCGCCAAAGAAAAGCCCCAGCAGGGCACGGTTCTCGCCGTCGGCCCTGGCCGTCGCTCGGATCAAACCGGCAACGTCATCCCAATGGACGTCAAGGTCGGCGACACCGTCGTCTATTCGAAGTACGGCGGCACCGAAATCACGATTGGCGGCGAGGATGTTCTCATCCTCACCAGCCGTGACGTCCTCGGCGTCATCGAGAAGTAGGCCGCATGTCGAAGATCCTGAAGTTCGATGAAGACGCGCGTCGCGCCCTCGAAGCCGGCGTCAACAAGCTCGCCAATGCCGTCAAGGTCACGCTTGGGCCAAAGGGCCGCAACGTGGTGCTCGACAAGAAGTTCGGCGCCCCCACCATCACCAACGACGGCGTGTCTATCGCCCGTGAAGTTGAGCTCGAGGACCCGTTTGAAAACATGGGTGCTCAGCTGGTGAAGGAAGTCGCCACCAAGACCAACGACGTTGCCGGTGATGGCACCACCACGGCCACCGTGCTGGCCCAGGCCATGGTCCGCGAAGGCATGAAGAACGTCGCCGCTGGCGCCAACCCCATGTCGCTCAAGAAGGGCATCGAGAAGGCTGTCGCCGCTGTCGTTGCCTCCATCAAGGAGCAGTCGAAGGAAATTGATGACAAGAGCGAAATCGCTCAGGTCGCCACCATTTCCGCCGCTGACCCGGCCATCGGTGCCGTCATCGCTGACGCCATCGACAAGGTCGGCAAGGACGGCGTGGTCACCGTCGAAGAGTCCAACACCTTCGGTACCGAGCTGGATTTCGTTGAGGGTATGCAGTTCGACAAGGGCTACATCTCGCCTTACTTCGTGACCGATCCCGAGCGTCAGGAAGCGGTTCTCGAGAACCCCTATATCCTGTTCCACGCCGGCAAGATCTCATCCGTGCAGTCGGTGCTTCCGCTGCTCGAAAAGGTCATGCAGGGCGGCCAGGAACTTGTCATCATCGCCGAAGATGTCGATGGTGAGGCCCTCGCCACGCTCGTCGTCAACAAGATCCGCGGCACCTTCAAGTCGGTGTCGGTCAAGGCCCCCGGGTTTGGCGATCGTCGCAAGGCAATGCTGCAAGACATGGCCATCCTCACCGGTGGTCAGGTCATCTCCGAAGAGGTTGGCCTCAAGCTCGAGAACGCTACGCTTGACCTGCTCGGTCGGGCCCGCAAGGTCGTTATCGAGAAGGACAACACCACCATCATCGAAGGTTCAGGCGACGCTGACGAGGTCAAGGGCCGCATCAACCAGATCAAGGCCGAGATCGAAAACACCGACTCTGACTGGGACAAAGAGAAGCTGCAGGAGCGTCTCGCCAAGCTTGCCGGCGGCGTTGCTGTCATCAAGGTCGGCGCGGCCACCGAAGTTGAGCTCAAGGAAAAGAAGCACCGCATCGAAGACGCCATCTCAGCGACCCGTGCGGCCATCGAAGAAGGCATTGTCGCCGGTGGCGGCACCGCCCTTCTTCGTGCGAAGTCGGCTGTGCAGGCCGTGGTCGATTCGCTTTCGGGCGATGAGGCCACCGGTGCCCGTACCGTGCTTGCCTCTCTCGACACTCCGGCTCGTCTCATCGCTGAGAACGCCGGCATGGAAGGCGGCGTTGTCGTCGAGTCCATCGAGCGTCAGACCGGCAATATGGGCATGAACGCCGCAACCGGCGAGATTGTCGATATGGTCAAGGCCGGCATCATCGATCCGGCCAAGGTCACCCGGGCGGCACTGCAGAACGCAGCGTCCATTGCAGCCATGGTGCTCACCACCGAGTGCCTTGTTTCCGATAAGCCGGAGAAGGCCTCGGCTGGCGGCGGAGGCGGCGGTATGCCCGGCGGTATGGGTGGCATGGGCGGCATGATGTAGCCACTCCTCCGGAGTGGTGCATGCACGCTTTCGGTCGCTACATCCGACATACTGGATGGGCCAAGCGGCGACTTAGCAACAAGATGCGACCCGGAACCCCGTTCCGGGTCGTTCTTGTTTTTCAGGTTAACCTCGGGCGAGATGAGTAAGCCGCAACGACAGGGACCCCTCGCTTTTTGGATCCACCAGGTCTCCGAATACGCCCTCGGCGTGCTGGTTGCGTCCAGCGCAGCCCGGCTCCCGCACCCTGAGCTGCCCATAGCGGTTGCCCTGGTGATTTTGTTGCTGGCGGCAACAGCGGACGGCTCGGCGGCTGCTGTCCATCTGGTGAAACGACCGCTGCATCGCCGCCTCGACATTGGCATCGGGATTGCCATCGTGGCGGTGTCGGCGGCGCTCTTCACTCGCGTGGGCGCAAGCGCCGCCATCCTCACCGGTCTGGCCGGAGTGGCATTGCTCGCGCTGAGTTGGCAGACGAACTACGCGCCACGGCCCGTCAAAGTTCGCCGCCCACCGCGCCAGATTCGAATCCCTCAGCGACCATCGCGACCAAAGGTTGAAAGCCCGCAGTTGAGTCGAGGTGCCAAGGCGGAAAAGGTCGGCCGCAAGGCGGGTCGATACGCAGCGGTTGGGGTGAAGGTGTGGAAGAACCGCAGCAAGTAGCTCGGCGGGCTGGCGGAAAGCAGCTCATACCCCGACCTGTGCAGTGGACGCCGGGCCACCCGGCACCGTGGGCTGGCGATCCGACCCCCTCATCGATCGCGCTTGATCCCCTGCTCGATCGCATTCGAAAGCGCGGTGCCGGGCAACCTCCGGCGCAGCTGTTTGAAGGTGTTCGCGCCTCTGCCGTTCTTATCGCGCTGTTCGATGGTGACCAAGGTGCCGAGGTACTGCTCACCCGACGCGCCTGGCACCTGCGGAGTCACAAGGGCGAGGTCTGTTTCCCGGGCGGCCGGCAGGACGACGGCGAGACTCCTGTTCAGGCCGCGCTTCGTGAGGCGCACGAGGAGGTGCTCCTTGATCCGTCCCACGTCACGGTGGTGGGAGAGCTTGATCACCTCGCCACCCTGGTCGGCGGCCTCATCGTGCCGATCGTCGCCCGTCTCGATCGACGCCCAGTGCTGTCAGCGGGAACATCCGAAGTCGACCGAATTTTCGCGACTCCGCTGGTCGATTTCCTCCGCGCCGACACGTTCCGCGAAGAGCATTGGACCCGGGACGACATGACGTTCCCGGTGACGTTTTTCGAACTCGACGACGAGACGGTGTGGGGTGCGACGGCCCGATTACTTCGGGATCTTTTGGTTCTTGCTACCGAACGTGGATAGTGCATTGATCGCGCCGAAACTAGCCAAAGTCAAGAGTTGACTTTGACTTTCTCGAAGCGCACCATGGGGCTTG
Organism: Actinomycetes bacterium; assembly: GCA_031360915.1. GTDB lineage: Bacteria > Actinomycetota > Acidimicrobiia > Acidimicrobiales > Ilumatobacteraceae > JANMCE01. The sequence continues at coordinate 4,459 of JANMCE010000248.1, forward strand.
TCACATCATCTCCGGCGCACTGAGGAGGCATTTGAACATGACAAAGAGCTATCCGTCAGGACTGCAGGCTCCACCGGGTTGACGGGGGAGCGGCGCACCGTCAGTCTGCAGGCCATCGGGCCGCAGATGTGCCGGTAGCTTGACCCGATCACTGTCCCCCGCGAGCTCCCACAAACGACCGGACTGCAACATCAGCCGGCAAATGAGCATCGACGACGTGAACAGCTTGCACCGAGTCCTGCGAGCCCCGCTCCTTCTCATCGGACAGCCGCCCTCGGAACCTACGGGTCCCGGGGGCCGCTGCCTTTTTGGAGTCCGGCGTCGCGGATGCGCGAGTTCCGCATGGTGGAGCGGATGATGACCGCACCGATGAAGGCCAGTGCCAACACCAGTACACCGAAGAGACCGAGTTGCAAAGCGCCGCCACGGTCCCCGGCCTGTTTCGGAGCAGAGCCCGAGTTTGGCTTGGGGATGACCGACTTGGTCTGGCCGACGGGGCCGTCATCGGTCATGGCAACGGTCGTCGTCGTGGTCGCCGTTTGCGCGCGAACGCTGAACGACGGTGCCAACATCGTCGCGGCAACCAGCGCGAGCGCAACGATCAGGCGGCGCATCTAGCTCGGCTTCCGCACGAGCCGAACCCACAGCTGGCCAAGCTGCCGGGCCGAACGGGCAATGGCAGGAAGTCGGAAGAACTGGCTCTTGCCGTGGGGACGGAAGTAGTGGTGCACCGGCACTTCCACGAAGTGGGCACCAACCTTCTCGAACGAGTGCATCATTTCCACGCAGATCACCCCGGAGGTGGAGGTGAGGGTGACCTTGTCGAGGATCGATCGGTTGATGAGGCGGAAGTCGCAATCGGTATCACGCACATGCAGACTGAACAGACGCTTCACCGTGTGGTGATAGGTGCGGCCGATCACCTTGCGGTACCAGCTGTCGCCGCGGCCGATCTTCCACCCTTGCACCACGTCGGTGTTCGGCGTGACGGCGTCAATGCAGACGGTCACCTCGCCGGCGTCGTATTGGGCGTCGCCGTCGGTATAGAACACCCATTGTTTGGTGGAGGCGGCGAAGCCTGACTGGAGTGCACCGCCGTAGCCCTTGTTGGTTTCGTGGTGCACGATACGCAGCTCGGGAATCTCAAGCGAGAGTCGCTTGAGAACTTCGAGTGAGTCGTCGGCAGAACCGTCGTTGACGACGATGACTTCGAAGTCGTCGACCCGGGTCTTGAGGGCGGCCTGCACATCACGCACCATCTTTCCGATGGACATGGCGTCGTTGTAGCAGGGGAAGAAGGCCGAGACGCTGGTGACATTTGAGTTGCGGGGGGAATCCATGACGGCCCGATGCTAGGGCGTGGCAGCCAGCGCGGCCGCTACCTGAGCGATCTCCTCGTCGGTAATCTCCGGGAAACACGGCAGGCTGACGCACTCGGCCGCCCACGCTTCAGCTTCGGGGCAGGCCTGCAGCACGAGGTGCTGGTAGGCGGGCTGCTGCGTGACGGCGAGGGGGTAGTGAATGCCCGTAGCAACACCGTGTTCGGTTAACCCGGCCCGATAGGCCTCGCGATCAGGCGCCCGTACGACGGCGAGGTGGTAGACGTGATCGTGGTGTTCGGGGTGGAAACGCAGGTGCGGCGCTGCGACGCGATACGCGGCCATGGCTTCCTGCCGTCTCGCATTTGCTTCGCGTAGATCGGGCAGCAGCAACCGGAGCCAAGCGGCCTCGATTTCGCTCATACGGAAGTTTTGGCTGATGTCGACGTGTACGTACTGTGCGGCCATACCGTGGGCGCGCAGTCGGCGCAGCCGGGCGGCAAGATCGGGGTCGTTGGTGACCACTGCGCCACCGTCACCGATGCCACCAAGGTTCTTCGTTGGATAGAAGCTGTAGGCCGTCGCGAAGCTGTGATCGTTGGCGTGCAGCGCCCCGTGAGCCTGCGCGGCGTCCTCCAGAATGGGCAAGCCAAGCTCGACCGGAAGCAGTGCCGGGCGTCCGTAGAGGTGGACCGGGATGACGGCCTTGGTCTTGTCGGTTACGGCGGCGCGTGCGGCCGCAAAGTCGAGGGCGCCGGTGGCGCGATCGACGTCGACCATCACCGGAGTCGCGCCCGTAGCGAGTACAGCCGAAGCAGTGGGCACCGCGGTGTGCGCTGGCACGATCACCTCATCGCCAGGGCCGACACCCTTGGCTGCGAGGGAAAGTTGTAACGCCGTTGCACCCGACGACACGCCGACGCAATGGGCATACCCGGTGAAGGACGCGAACTCTTCCTCGAATGCCTTGAGCTCCGGCCCGAGGAGCACCGCTCCGCTCGTAAGGACGCGATCAACCGCAGCCACAAAAGCGTCCCGATACCGAGATCCGCGCCGACTCAAATCAAGAACAGGAACCACACCACCCACGTTAGGCCAGCAGCCACCCCTGAGCCCGCTTGGTCACGAACCGCTTGGACATGGCCGAAGCGCACCAACCGAAATGTCAAGATTCATCGGGGTGCTTGCTCTTGGCAGGATGGGGAACTACAGTTCGTAGTGCCGTCTTCCCCGGCGAAAATAGTGCAGCTTCGTTTGAAGCTCTTTTCGCGTGCCTGGAAGGTGGTGTCATGTCGGTACCAATGGTCGAACTTGTGCAGGCGTTCTCCCGCCTAATCTCCGCTGGCGTCATGATTGATGATGCCGACCAGCCTGTTGTCGAGCAGGCGTTGCGCGACTGTGTTCGCATCTCCTCGTACGTCGAGAGTGTCCGGCTACGAGCCATCACCCGGCTCGACGTGTTCGCAGAGGCCTGGTCGTCTCCCGATGCGGCCCAATCCATCATTGAGATCACCCGCGGCTCTCGTCGCCAGGCGCAGGCGGCGCAGAAGCGGGCGGTGACAACCTCTGAGATGCCATCTCTCGGTGATGCGCTCGAGCAGGGCGCGATTGGTAGCGATCATGTCGACGTCGTTGCGCAAACGATGTCCCGCATGGATCCGGTCGATCGATCGAAGCTCGCGAATGACGAGCGATGGATCGCCGAAATGGCCGCTAGCTCCACTCCGGAACAGCTGGCCAAGAAGCTCCAATCCCGGGCGCGCCAGCTGGCTCACGATGACGGCGTGAAGGTGCTTGAACGTCAACGCCGTGCCGCATTCCTGCGATCCTGGACCGACAAGGACACTGGCATGGTGTGTCTCTACGGACAGTTCGACCCCGAAAGCGGCGCAGCCCTGATCGGTCGGCTCCGTAACGCCACCGAGGCCCTCTTCCACGATCGGGTACCCGACACCTGCCCACTCGACGAGCGCAAGAACGACCATCTTCGAGCACTGGCGCTGCTGCATCTCAGTGAAGGTAAAGGGACAACCGCCGGTCGGCCCGATCTAACGGTGGTGATCGATCTGCAGACGTTGCTTGATGGCGTACACGAGCAGAGCCGCATCGAGGTTGAAGGTGGTGTCACGCTGCCCGTCGAAACCATTCGGCGCATGGCCTGTTTCGCCAACATCATTCCCGCCGTGCTGGGCGCCGACGGTGTGCTGCTCGACCTTGGTCGTTCACAACGGTTGGCCACGGCGCAGCAACGTACAGCGATGCGAGCGATGTACTCCACCTGCGGTACTCCCGGCTGTGCCGTCGCGTTTGAGCACTGCACCATGCACCACATCGCCTACTGGCGTCGCGGTGGCCACACCGACATTGGCAACATGCTGCCGTTGTGCAGCAAACACCACCACTTGGCTCACGAGGGAGGTTGGCAACTCCAACTCAGCGCCGATCGATACCTTACGATCACCAAACCCGACGGCTCCCGCCAAACCCACCCACCGCCACTCGCCCGCGCGGGCTAAAGGTCACCCTTGCGGGCGGGTCGGCGTGGGCGTAGGTTGCGATTTGGGTTCGGGGTAGTGACTTACCGAAGAGCCGATCTCAGGGTGCAATTCGGCCGCGCTGGTTGGGCCTCTGGTCCATAGGTGTCGTTCCCTCTTTGTCCACCCCGAACCCACCCGTGTGGAAACCGGCCGACCGGGTTTAGCGCGGATGGGTGCGGCGGTCGGGGAGATACCAGTGGTGATCGCGGTAGAAGTCCATCGTGGTGGCGATGCCGCGAGCGAAGCTGATTTCGGGTTCCCAGCCGAGCACGCGCTTGGCTTTACTGAAGTCACCCTGGAAACTGCCGATGTCGATCTGTGCGTGTTCGGCTGGCCAGGCGATAAGCGACACGTCGCTGCCCCCACCGGCTGCGGCGACCGTGAGGTTGGCGATGTCGAACAGACCCAGGGCCTGGGGGTGGCCGAGGTTAAAAATCTGACCGACCGCATCGGGGCTGAGCATGGCCAAACACATGGCTGACACCACGTCATCTACATGCAGGCAATCGCGCAGTTGCTTGCCGTCGCCGTACACCGTGATCGGTTCCTGCCGCAGTGCCCGGCGGACGAACACCGGCAGGAAGCCCAGCCCATCGCGGGTCAGACACTGGCGCGGGCCGTAGACATTGGTGAGGCGCAACGCACACGTCCGGAGCCCGTGGACAGCGTGATAGAGCAAATGGAACTGCTCACCGGCCAGCTTATCGACACCGTTGATGTCCACCGGATTGGTCGGGTGAGCTTCATCCACCGGCAGATACTTCGGGCGCCCGTAAACCTGGCGGGTGCTGGTCTGCACCACCATCGCGGTCGGGTTGTCGTAGCGAAGGATTTCGAGGAAGGCGAGGTGGCTGCGAGCGTTCAGGTCGAGGTCGCGAAGGGGCTCGTGCATCGACTCGAGGTGGCTCACTTGTCCGGCCACGTTGAACACGAATTCGGCGTCGGCGATGGCCGGGGTGACGAGTTCGGCGTCGCCAATATCGGCCCGCACCAGCGTCACACCATCGAGTCCGTCGAGGTTTCGCAGGTCTCCACCGTGCTGCGGAATGAGAGCGTCAATCACCGTCACCTCAGCGCCTTCGGCGAGAAGATGATGCACGAGCGCCGCACCGATAAAGCCGAGCCCGCCCGTGACCACACATCGACGACCTGCGAACGGCGAAGCACTCATCACCAGAAATGTAGCTGGATGACCCGGCTAGGCGTCCCGTCGGCTGCACCGGGCTCGCACTAACGTACGGAGGTGTCTGTGACCCTGCTCCCGGCTGAAGCGCCGCGTGCCCGGGTCCTTTTAGTGGAATCTGCTGTTGCTGCTCTGGCGGCATTACTGGCGGTGACGTTGCACCTGCGGCTCTGGCGAGCGCGTTGGAACGAGCCGTTCGCGCTTGGAGGCGATGCGTCGTTCTATCTGATGGAGGTCCGATCGCTCGGGAGATTCGGCACCTACCTATCGTCGCCGAGCCTGGGATGGCCGTTCGGTCAGTCGGTGCATGACTTGCCGCAGGGCGTCGACAACTTCCACTGGCTGATCCTGAAGGTGCTGTACGTCGTCAGCGGCACAACCGGAGGAGCTGTCAACCTGTTCTATGTGGTGTCGTCGTGCGCAGTCGCGTCCATGACGATGATCGCGATGCGCCTGTTCGGGGTGCGCCGCTGGTTGGCGTTGGTGATGGCCCTGCTGTTTGTTTTCCTGCCGTATCACTTCGCCCGCGGTGAGGGGCATATTCTGCTCTCGGGCTACCAGCTGGTGCCGCTCGGAGTGTTGCTGGCCGCGTCACTCTTTGGTGATCGCCCGCCGCTTATACAACGCAACCACGCCGGACGGGTGCGCATTGCGTGGCACGACCGACGAACGTGGCTGGTGCTGGTCGCATGTATAGGGCTG
>JANMCE010000348.1:0-13754 GCA_031360915.1 Actinomycetes bacterium
AACGACCGACCAGTGCCGTCGCCAGATGCTCCACGCTCGCTTGGATGCGGCAACCCACCTGATGCTCGGGGTCGATCCAGGTTGCTGTCTCATGTACCTGAATGTGGAATGCGCCTGATGCCGACAGCCACTGGCTGGTCACTTTCGACGAGAGAGGTTTGCCGACGTGCAGCACAACCTCTGGCGTGTGGTCACTGGCGAATCGAGGGTGACGCAACACTTCATCGAACGCCGAGATCACATTCGGGTGCGTCGTGCGGCAGCCCGAGCGTTGGTCGGCCAGTACGGGCCAGCCCAGGTCAGCGGCCAGATCGAGAATCGCCGGGTGGCTTCCCTGCCCCGTCACGATGACGCCGCGATGGGTGTCGAGCCGCGCCGCCAGTGCGCCAAGTTCCGCCTCGAGAAGAACCGCGTGGGGATGGACAACGAGCGGGTCGACGACAGGAGCAAGCGGTGCGGGGTCGCCGACAAGCGGCTCTCGGAACGGGAGGTTGACGTGAACCGGGCCTGGTGACATGCCGGTCGACATCTCCCATGCCCGTGTTGCTAACGCCCGCCACGTGTGGGCAATTGCGGCATCGGGAACGCCCGGGTCGGTAAACCACCGCACGGCCCCGCCGAAAAGCCGGGTCTGGTCGATCGTTTGCGCCGCGCCGACATCTCGCAGTTCAGGCGGACGATCGGCGGTGAGCACGATCATCGGAACGTCATCCTGATGCGCTTCCACCACCGCCGCGTGGAACTCGGCCGCAGCAGTACCGCTGGTGCACAACAGCAGCGCTGGGTGACGGGTGGCCCGTCCGATGCCGACCGCTGCGAACGATGCGGATCGCTCGTCATGGAAGACGTGGATCGCCAACTCGTCGCGGGCGGTGAGCGCAAGCACCATCGGAGTCGAGCGAGAGCCGGGGGCGACAACGGCGTGACGGACACCACGGCGTATCCAGGTGTCGACAAGGGTGGCGCAGAAGGTCGCGGCCGGGGTGACAGTCATTGTCCCCATTGTCGCAGCGTAGGGTGGGGATGTGCGTGTTGAGATCTGGTCAGACGTCGTATGCCCGTGGTGCTACATCGGGAAGCGCAAGTTCGAAGCGGCCCTGGCCAGCTACCAAGGGGACGAAACCTTCGAGATCGTGTGGCGACCATTCCAGCTCGACCCGACCGCGCCCAAGGGCACCGCCCAGCCGGTGAAACAGGTCTACGAAAAAAAGTTCGGCGGCCCCGAACGCGCCGCGGCGATCATCGAGCACGTCTCCTCTGTTGCTGCCGGTGTCGGCCTCGACTTCAATATGGACCGTGCCGTTCGCGCCAACACGATGGATGCACACCGCCTCATCGGCTACGCGCTTTCCGCCGATGGACCGGCCATGCAGTCGGCCGTGAAGGAGCGCTTGCTTCGGGCGTACTTCACTGAGGGCCGCAACATTGGCGACGTCGCGACGCTCGCCTCACTGGCCGTCGAGGTTGGGATGGGTCATGACGAGGTTTCCGCGTTCTTAGCATCGGACAAGGGCACGACCGAGCTGGCGGCCGAGCTCGAAGAGGCGTTTGATGTCGGCGTGACCGGCGTGCCCCACTTCGTGTTCGATGGGCGTTGGGCGATCCCTGGTGCGCAGGATCCCGAGCTTTTCTTGCGGGCCTTTCAGCGGATGGCCGACCTCAAAGCAAGCGAGGCTGAGGCCGAGCCTGCGATGCCCGAGGGCGACGCCGAGGCCTGTCGTGCGGATGCGCGTCCGGAGTCGTGAACCGGGTCGATCTTTTTCCCGAATCAGGCGGCGACGGGCCGAAGGTCATTTTGCTGCACGGCTTCACCCAGACCCTTCGTTCGTGGGACACGATTGCCGCTGATCTGCGGAAGGACTTTCGGGTGTGCACCATCGACGCACCCGGACACGGCCGAGCGGATCACGTGTACATCGACCTTCCCACCGCAGCACTGCTGTACGCCGCAACCCTGGGCCGAGGCACGTACCTCGGCTACTCGATGGGAGCGCGACTGGCACTGCACATCGCGCTCGAGCAACCCTTCGTGGTGGAGCGACTTGTGTTGTTGGGCGGCACCGCGGGACTGGTGTCCGACCAGGAGCGAGCGGTCCGTCGCGTCGCCGACGAGGCGTTAGCCGACATCATCGAGCACGACGGCGTTGGCCCGTTTCTCGACCGCTGGCTGGCCCAGCCCATGTTCGCCAACGTGCCTGACGACCGAGCCGATCGTCTCCGCAACGGCGCCTTGGGCCTCGCCACTTCGCTTCGGTTGACGGGCACCGGAGCGCAGGACAACCTGTGGGACAGGCTCGGTGAACTCACGATGCCCGTACTCGTCATGGCCGGAGAACACGACGCCAAGTTCACCGACATCGGTCATCGCATGGTCGAGCGCATTGGCCGCAACGCCACCTTCGCCGCGGTGCCGAACGCCGGCCACGCCGCCCACCTCGAACAACCGTCAGCCTTTCTGGCCGTCGTGCGCGAGTGGCTCGCCAAACCGTTGTAGCTCGGCCTCGAACAAGGCGGACTGCGGCCCCTCAGCCTCGACCCAACTCGTCAGCGGACCAGGTTGTTCTGTTCCGCCTTGCAGTGACTCTTCGGTCTCAAATCGAGCATGATGTCGGCGGCTGCCCATAGGTCTGACGAAAAGTCACTGCAAGGCGGAACGGAACAAGAAGGCACCGGTGGGCTGGACGGGCGACTGTGCACGGATCGGCGGCGATTGGATCGCTATGCGCTGATCACGATACCGATGGTGAGTAACAAGCCGAAGGCCATTTGAAGTTTGCCGGTGCCACCGAGCACGGGGATGAGGTCCTTGCCCCGCGCACCGCGCATCACCGTGAGGATCGGCGCCAGTGATACCGGCAACGCAACGATGCTGAGCGCACCGAGTGGACGCCACAACGCCGTCAACACACCCAACACGAACGCGACAGCGATGAGCGCCCGGTAGAACTCCCGCGTCCGCGGATCACCGAACCGCACCGCAAGGGTCTTCTTTCCGGCAACGGTGTCACCGGGAATGTCGCGCAGGTTGTTCACGACCAGCAACGCACACGACAGGCAGCCCATGGCCGCTCCGGCCACAATCGAGAGACCGGTGATGCGATGCAGTTGTACATAGGTGGAGCCAACAGTGGCGACCAAACCAAAGAAGACGAACACGAACACTTCACCCAGCCCGAGGTAGCCGTAGGGCTTGGGCCCGCCGGTGTAAAACCATCCGGCGAAGATGCTGGCCGCCCCGACCGCGAACAACTCTGGCCCGACGGCGAGCGCCAAAGCGCCACCGGCAATGCCGGCCACACCGAAAGCTGCGAAGGCCGCGAGCTTGACGGACTTGGCTGACTTGACGCCCGACCCGACCAGGCGAATCGGCCCAACGCGCACGTTGTCGGTTCCTTTCACGCCATCGGAGTAGTCGTTGGCGTAGTTGGTGGCGATCTGCAACGCGAGTGCAACGACGATCGCCGCGGCGACCCGCCACCACACCAAGCCGCCCGCTCGTTGACCAACGGCGCAGGCCGTGCCGACGACGACGGGAACGATCGAGGCCGGCAGCGTTCGCGGCCGCGCTCCGGCCACCCATGCATTCACTGTGCCGTCGACCTATCGTTCAGCATCACACCAGAGCTTCGCAGCATCAGCAGCGAGCGTGCCAAAGGGGGTCAGGTATGGGAACAGAACTGTGGCGTCACGGCGCCGGCGAGTTGGCAGCCATGATCGCCAACAAGGAGGTGTCGTCGCGAGAAGTCGTAGACGCTCACCTCGACCGCATCGCCGAAGTAAACCCTCATCTTGAGATGGTCATGGGTCCCGACCTGCCGATGGGTGTGCAGATCATGGCTGACCGTTGGCAGGACCTCACTGCACTTGCGGTGGCCGAAGACATCGAGCGCGCCGCTGGCCGATTCACACCCATCGATCCAGTTCTGGCGTAGCGCATGCGCAACCTGGTGGCGTTAGCGATGCCGGGCGGCCCCGGTTTCGTCGACGCGCTCCAGCGCATCTGGGACGATGGAGACGCCGTCTTCCCCGTCGACCTCCGTCTACCGAAACCCGCTCGTGACCGAGTGCTTCAAGCGATGGCACCATCGGCAGTAGTAGATGACTCGGGCGAAACCTCAGCTCTCTGCGGCGCTCGACCAATAGAGGAGGGTGACGCTCTCGTGGTGGCCACGAGCGGCTCCTCCGGCGAGCCCAAGGGTGTCGTCCTCACCCACGATGCGGTGCGAGCCAGCGCGCTCGCTACCACGGGATGGATCGGACGCGACCCCGGTGATCATTGGCTGGCGTGTCTTCCGCTTGCGCATGTCGGCGGGCTGTCGGTCATCACCCGAGCCCTCGCTATGGACAGAGCGCTGACGGTGCTGCCGACGGTTGATCCGGAAGCGATCCGAGCGAGCAAGGCAACGCTCATTTCGCTCGTTCCGGCCGCACTCGACCGAGTGAATATCGGTCAGTTCCGTCGTATCGTTCTTGGCGGTTCTCGGCCACCCCCCGATCGGCCGGCCAACAGCGTCGCTACCTATGGCTTGACCGAGACCGGCAGCGGGATTGTGTACGACGGTTACCCGCTCGATGGTGTCGAGCTACGGATTATCGAGGGCCGAATCGAGGTGCGGGGACCAATGCTGCTTCGTGCGTACCGCAGCGGCCACGACCCCAAGTCCGCCGACGGTTGGCTGCCGACAGGCGATCTCGGAGCACTGGCCGATGACGGTCGGCTCACGGTGTTCGGGCGCGCCGGAGACCTCATCATCACCGGTGGCGAAAATGTGTGGCCGGAGACAGTAGAAGCCGTCCTCCTGCGGCACCCTGCGGTAGCAGATGTCGCTGTTGCCGGTGTGCTTGACCCAACGTGGGGTCATACGGTCACGGCCATTGTCGTGCCCCATCACCCAGCCTCACCCCCGACGCTCGACGAACTTCGAGACTGGGTGAAGATCGAACTGCCCGCGTTCTGTGCGCCGCACGCGATGTCGTTAGTCACCGCTATCCCCCGCACCGCACTTGGCAAGATCCGACGAGCCGAGTTAGCCGCACTCGTCATCTAATGTCATCGCTCAAACCCAAAAGCCATCGATACGAAATCCGCCACCAGATCCTCTTGGCTGAAACGCCTCACGAAACGATCCTGACTAGCGGCCGCCGCCGACGTCGAGGATGGCACCGGTGGTGTAACTGGCGGCGTCCGAGAGCAACCAGACGATGGCACCAGCGATTTCACGGGCAGTGCCGGGTCGTTGCATGGGGATCAGCGAACTCACTCGCCACGCCCGGTCGGGTTGGCCACCGCTCGCGTGAATGTCGGTGTCGATCACGCCAGGCCGCACCGCGTTGACCCGAATACCTTCGGTTGCAACCTCCTTCGACAAGCCGACCGTCATGGCGTCGATCGCAGCCTTCGATGCCGCGTAGTCGACATATTCCCCCGGCCCACCGATGGCCGCCGCACGCGACGAGATGTTCACGATCGAGCCGCCCGCGCCACCGTGCTGGGTGGACATGCGAAGCACAGCCTCACGGGCGCACAGCAACGACCCGCGCACGTTCACCGCGAACAGCCGGTCAATGCGTTCGACCGAATAACCATCGAGCCGGCTCTTGGGCACGACGATGCCAGCGTTGTTCACCAAGGCCGACAGCACGCCGAGCTCGGCATCAACGCAAGCGAACAGTGCCAGCACCTGATCTTCCTCGGCTACGTCGCCCTGTACAGCAACCGCCTGAGCACCGGCCGCTTGACACGCAACCGCGACGCGCTCGGCGGCATCAGCATCACGGGCGTAGTTGATCGCAACGTCGTAGCCGTGTTCGGCGAGCATCACACACGTCGCCGCGCCAATACCGCGTGACCCGCCGGTCACCAGAGCGACGGGTCGGGTCACGACAGAGCACCACTGCGAACCCCAGCTCCGCCGTCAATGACGTAGGTGTCACCCGTCATCCAATTCGCCGCTTCGCTGGCGAGGAAGAGCGCGAGGTTGGCGATGTCCTGCGGTTCACCTAGCCGCTTCAGCGGCATTTGCGCCGCAAGTTTCTCGCCGAAGTTGTCGACCAGCACTTTGGCGAAATCGGTCTTCACCAGGCCAGGTGCGATGCCAACCACGCGGGTCGGCCCGAGCTCACCGGCAAGCTGGCGGGTGAGGTGAATGATGGCGGCCTTGGTGAGGTTGTACACGCCGAGCCCGGGTTCGGTGCGAATACCACCGACGGATGCAATGTTGATGATGACACCAGGGCGAGCTTTCATGGACGCTTCCCACACCGCCGTTGCCCAGAACAGCGGGCCGCGCAGGTTGACCTCGAACGTCTTGTCGAACTGACTTTCGCTCACGCCCAGCGTGGCACCGTAGTAGGGGTTCGTGGCCGCGTTGTTCACCAAAATGTCAATGGACCCGAAACGCTCGATAGTGGCAGCCACGCAGGCCTTTGCGTCTTCAACCCGACCTGCGTTTGCGGCGAAGACCGCCGTCTCCCCGTCGATGCCCGCCGCCACCGCTTCGAGCGCGTCGATCTTACGGGAGGTCAGCACTACCTTGGCCCCTGCATCGGCGTAGGTCTTGGCGATGGCGGCGCCGATGCCACGCGACGCGCCCGTTACCAGGGCTACTTTTCCATCGAGTCTCAGATCCATGGCAGCCGACTGTACCTATTTCTGTTTCGCAGGCTCGCTACTGCTCGCTTTACCGCTCATAAGCGCTGTCTGCTTCGCTGGCTCGCTACCGCTCGCTTTACCGCTCATAAGTCACGTCTGCCGTAGCCTGACGCCATGAATCGTCTGGGCCAGGAAACATCACCGTATCTTCGACAACACAAGGACAATCCGGTCGACTGGTATCCCTGGGGGTCCGAAGCAATGGCTGCCGCGGCCGAGCGTGATGTGCCGATTCTGTTGTCCGTCGGGTACTCGGCCTGTCACTGGTGTCATGTGATGGCGCACGAGTGTTTCGAAGACGCTGAGGTCGCCGAAGCGATGAATCGCCTCTACGTGTGCGTGAAGGTTGATCGTGAAGAACGGCCCGACGTCGACTCGGTCTATATGGACGCAGTACAGGCCATGAGCGGACGCGGCGGCTGGCCCATGACGGTGTTTATGACCGCTGACGGACGACCGTTCTTCGGCGGCACCTACTTCCCGAAGGACGGTTTTCTCCGCTTGATGGGCGCCGTGGACGACGCGTGGCGTGACCGTCGTGCCGAGCTGATCGGACAGGCCGATCAGCTGACCGTTGCCATTGCCCGCACCAGCCAGGTCGAACCGGCCGAGGGTTTGCCAGGCCCTGAGGAGTTGAACTCGGCGCTGGCGCAATTGGCGCAACGCTTCGACCCGCAGTTCGGTGGCTTTGGCGAGGCACCCAAATTCCCCTCCACCATGAGTCTCGACCTGGTGCTGCGCGCCTATCTGGCCACGAGCAATCCTGACGCGCTCACCATCGTCACCACGAGTCTCGAAGGCATGGCGTGCGGCGGAATCTACGACCATCTCGGAGGCGGGTTCGCCCGCTACTCGGTAGATGCCGAGTGGCTGGTACCGCACTTCGAAAAGATGCTCTACGACCAGGCCCTCCTGGTGCGGGTCTACACCCACGCCTTCCAGGTGACCAACGACGAGCGCTGGAAGCAAGTCGTGGAGGAAACGATCGCCTACGTACTACGCGACCTGAGCCAACCCGAGGGCGGCTTCTCGTCCGCAGAGGATGCCGACTCGCTCGATGCCACCGGCCACAGTCATGAGGGCGTCTTTTACACCTGGACGATGGAAGAGATGCGGGCTGTACTGGGCGCCGGGGCGGATGCAGCGATTGCCTGGTACGGCGCCACCGAGGGCGGCAACTTCGAGAAACGCAATATTTTGTGCCGCCCGCTCGGAGCGCCACTTGCTCGCTCCGCGGACGTCGAAGCGGCCAGGGCCGCGCTGTTCGAGGCCCGTCTCCCCCGGCGCCGCCCGGGTCTGGACGACAAGGTGCTGGCCGAATGGAACGGCCTTATGTTCGGCGCCATCGCCGAGGCAGGTGCGGCGTTAGGGCGGCCCGATTGGATCAACGCCGCCGAGCGTTGTGCTGGCTTCCTCTGCGACAAACTGCGCGTCAACAACCGTTGGCGACGTTCGTGGCAACGTGACGGTGGCGCACGCCACGACGCCCTCGCCGCCGATCACGCCGCGCTGGCCGAGGCGTTCATCATGCTGGCCGCGGCGTCGGGCAAGGCCCGCTGGATCGCAGAAGCCCAATCGGCGGCCAACGATCTACTCGACCATTTCTGGGATGCCGACAACGGTGGCGTGTTCACCACGGCCAACGACGGCGAGCAGCTCATCACCCGCCAGAAGGACCTGATGGACAACGCCACGCCCGGCGCCAACTCTATGGCCGCCAACGCCCTCTACCGGCTCTCGGCACTGACGGGCGAACGCCGCTACCACGAGCACGCCAATCGCATTCTGCAACTGGTCGGCAACGTCATTCCGCAGGCGCCCTCCGCCTTCAGTCATATGTTGGCCGCCATCCAGATCGCCCATACCGGGATGTACGAAGTGGTCATCGTCGGAGACCGACCCGATCTGGTGACCGCGGTGCAGGCCACCTGGCAGCCGAACGCTGTTCTGGCGTGGGGCGAGCGGTTCGACAGCCCGTTGTGGGAAGGCCGCACCGACGGCAACGCCTACGTGTGCGAGAACTTCACCTGTCAGATTCCGGTCACCACGGCCGAGGACCTTCTGACACAATTGAGCTTGTGATGGACCTCGCGCTTTCGTCTCATGTCACGGTGCTCACCGGGCAGGACAACGGCAAGTACCCCCACGGCAACTCGGTACTGATCTCGGGCACAGAAGGCGTGGTACTGATCGACCCTTCGTTGTCGATCAGCGAGCGAGGGGGCGCGGGTGCGGCCGTTGACCGGGTGCTGATCAGTCACGCGCACGAGGACCACGTTGCGGGCCTCCACCTCTTCCCCCACACCCATGTGCACGCGCATCACGACGACCTGCTCGGGGTGCGTTCCCTCGACGGACTGATGACGGTCTACGGGCTGCCCACTGAGGTAGAGCGCGAGTTTCGGGTTTCGATCGCCAACGACTTCCACTACCAAGCCCGACCCGACGCCGCCGGATTCACCGACGGGGACATCTTTGACCTCGGCGGCACCACGGTCCGGTGCGTCCATCTGGCCGGGCACACCCGGGGCCACTCAGGGTTTTACGTGGAGCCTGATGGCGTGTTTTTTGTCGGCGACATCGACCTCACCGGTTTCGGCCCGTACTACGGAGATCACTGGTCATCACTCACCGACTTCGAAGCTGCGATTGAACGGGTGCGTCACATCGAGGCCAAGCACTACGTCACCTTCCATCAAAAGGGTGTCATCGAGGGACAGACGACGTTCAACCAGATGCTCGATACATTCGCCGCCGTCATCGACAAGCGCGAGGCCGCCATGCTGGCGTTCCTGGCCGAGCCCCACACCATCGACGAGATGGCCGAACACCGCTTCGTCTATCGACCCGGCGCCGAGGGCCTGTTCTTCGCCAGTGTCGAGCGCCGTACGGCCTCGTTGCATCTGCAACGACTTCTCCCTACCGGCGCGGTCATCGAGATCGAGCCAGGGTTGTATCGAGCGGCCTAACTATTGAACCCGTCGCGACGGGCGCGTTGCAGCGAGGGAGAAACCGCACTTCGGGCTTCACGGTTCGAGATTCAGCGGGTCCCGCGATCATGACCGCAGGACACTGTCCAGATGCGGAGACGCTTACCGACACGAGTGGGAACGTCGGCGCACAAGTGATACTGGCCAACCAGATTCTTGACGGCTACAACAGCACCACACGGCGCGACAGCCAGTTTCACCGGATTCCCGGCAGCGCTGTCGCCGACCCTTCTATCGTGGTCGGAGCCGGAAATCAACGAAGCATCGTGACAGGGGTGGTGACCCAAGCTGTAGGGCAGCCCGTCTGCAAATTTGGGAGGAGCCTCCCAACCAAAGTCTGCGGAGCGGTCACCAGCAACTTCCAGGCGAATATCAACGTAGGGGGCGTCCTGCTCGACGGGATGTCGCGCATCTCGATGGAGACAAGGCTTGGTGACAGCGGAGGGCCCGTCTTCGTTGATGGTGCGTCGGGTAGCAGCGTGCGAGCGCACGGAATCGTCTCTGGGGGTACTGGCACGTGTTTGGGTGGATCTCCATGCGGCGATTTTGCGGAGACTTGGGCCGTTAACATGAGCACCGCCTTGACCGGCGGATTTGCGCTTGCCTCTACGGCCGGAATGAACGGATATCAGCCGCTTTCTCCAACACGCATCATGGATACCCGAAGCGGTGCCCCGTTCTCAGCAGGCAGTACTCGGGTGCAAGGTGTACTCGGGACAGGAGTTCCCAGCAACGAAACGGATGTCGTGCTGAACATCACGGCCGTCGGGCCTGCTGGCCCTGGATTCATAAATGCCTGGGCCAATGGTGACGTCGTGCCAGTCGCCTCGGTCCTCAACTTCACCAACGCTCCGGCTACCGCCCAGCTTGTCACCGTTCCCATCGGGGTAAGCGGCTCCATCAGCGTGAGGGCAAGCTCGTCTACTCATCTCCTGATCGACGTGTTTGGCTACCACAGCGGTGGTGTCACACAAAAGTTCACCGGTTACGCCACGTCATCACGCGTCTACGACAGTCGAAACTTCAGCAAGCTTGGTTCGAATAGCAGCCGCCAGGTTTGCAACGTTGTTCCGGCCGGAGCAACGTCGGTGGCAATGAACATGACTGCGGTGAACGCAACCAGTGCGACCTTTCTCACCGTCTACGCACCTGGAACAGGCATACCAGGAGTCTCGAACCTCAACCTCGTCCCCGGTGAGGCCAGACCGAATCTCGTCATCGCCCAAACGAGCAGTGGTTGCGTGAACGTGTACAACAGCGCGGGCACGGTCGACTTCATTCTCGATGTGCAAGGCTATTGCTCTCCGACCGGGCCGTATCTGTTCTCTCCAGTTTCTCCGACCAGGTTGGTGGATTCGAGAACAAATCTGGGTGTGAGCGGTGTCTGGGGTCCGCGGATCCACCCTCAACACAAAAGCTGGCCAAGTAACCAACAACCACGCAATCGTACAGCTCGTGGTCGCAGCAGGAGCAACACAAGGTCAATTCAGCATCTCAAACAACAGCGGAACACTGAATATCCTCGTAGACGTCGAAGGATACTTTTTCTGAACAGGGCCCGGGAACTTTTGAACGCAACCGACCGTCCAAATCACAGCTATGAAATCACTACCAAACTGTTCGCCCATCCTTTCACGACCAAGAACCGGCAGCGTCGTCACGCTCCTTTTCGGGTTGGTGTCGCTATCGCTTTCGGGTTCGTGTGCCAGTTCTTCCCCCGTAACGGCTTCCTCCACATCACTGGCTCCCAAAGCCACCATTGCAATGTGCGCTGCGGTGGCACCGTGGCCATCAGAACCCGGGTCAAGTGCAGCCGTTGCTGTCGTCGAGCTTTTGCAGCAGACAATGGACTCCGATCCCACGGCCGGAAGTCTCTGGTTCGACAGTACCCAGGGGGTAGTGAACATCAGTTTCACAAGAGACGAGCAGGCGAAGGGGGAAGTCATCGCTCCACAGATCCTTCCGTGGAAATTGAACGTAACTCACGCCGATTTCAGCCATGCCGAGCTCTTGTCGGCCCAACAAGCCTTGACACGTTCGTTGCCTGTTGCGGTGAGTCTCAAGTCGGTCGAATCACTGGGCATCGACGAACGCCGAAACCGCGTTGTGATTCATCTGCTCGATCTCTCGGCACCTGTCGTTGACGCTGTAACCGAAGCAGTCGGCCCGCAACCCCCCTCCGTCTGCATTGACCCCGTTCAAGGAACACATGCATTCCCGGCCTGACAGACACGCTGGACAGGCATCACTCGCACTCACTGGTCCCCGACCTACGGGGGGCACCGTTGTTGCTCGGCGGTGAGTTCGGTTGATAACCGATCGCGCGGCCGGGTGTGGTTGTTTTGCCCTACGGTTTGTCATACGCTTCCTTCACATGACCGCCTTGAACTTTTCGAACCGATGAGCGCTCGGAAAGGGCGCTCGCCGAGTTGACGTCCGACGGAACAACAGCATCGGAACCGATTCGCCAGGCACACGTTGATGCCGTGCGTCTGCGACGACGCGAACAAATGCGGGCCGAGTCGCGGGAGCTTATGAGTGATGAGGCCGACCGCGCTGAATCCCGACGGGTTCTGGCGGACATGGACGACCTTCGTGCGTGCTGACATCCATCAAGTTTCAGACCCGTGATCAGCAACCCCCTGCCCAAGCCGTTGACGTTGCGACTACGAGCGGCGACGGTGCCGGTATGCTTCCAACTCGGCGGCGAGCACGTCGGCTGACCATTCCTCCTGAAGGGCTCGCCTCGTGATGGCAGCCTGGGATTCGGGGGCAAGGCCGCCAACTGGCTGATCCTGATCGAGATTGGTGGGAAATGCGTAACCCTCCGCGCTTGCGGCCAGAACGTTGCGCAAATCCCGCTCACCGATACCCGCAGCCTTGCGGGCAAGAAGCGTCGGATACAGGGCGTTCACCATCGCCTCGCGGTCCACCGTCTCAATGGCCCGTCCGAAGGCCGAGGACACCTGCAGCAGGTTGGCGATGCGTTGAATGTCGGTGGTGCGGTTGTGACCAGCCGCGTGAAAGAGCGACGGCTTGAAGAAGACCGCGTCACCCTTCTCCAACGGCAACTGCACGTGGTTGGCGTCGAAGTAGGTACGGAAGTCGAGATTGCGCCACGCCAGATAGCCGAGCGGGTACTTCTGCGAGTGCGGCATGTACAACGTAGGGCCGCTTTCCACCGGCATATCGCAATGGGCGACCGCGCCCTGCAAGGTGAGTACTGGCGAGAGGGCGTGCACGTGCGCCGGATACTGTTCGGCCGTTTCGTTGTCCATGAAGCCGAGGTGGTAGTCGGTGTGCGCGAGCTGGGCTGCTCCTCCTGGGTTCACCTGGTTCACCTGCGAGGTGATCTGGTAGCCGGGCCCTAACCACGCGTGTGAAGCGAGGGCAAGCATGTCGTTGGCGTAGTACTCGGCGAATGCGTCGGGGTCAAGGAGCGCCAGCTTTTCGAGCGCATTCCAGATGCGATCGTTGGCGCCCGGCTTGGCGAAGTGATCGCCCGCCACCGCTCCACTCGCTCGCTGGTCACCAATGATTCCGCTGAAAACCGCAGTCACGCGGTCAACAATTGCCGCGTCAGGGAAAGCCGCCCTGATGACGAACACGCCAGGCCCGTGCATTAGTGCGTGCGTGAGTTCAGCCTCAACCGTTCGACGCTGCGCCGCTTGACGGGCAGCAGCACCCAACGTGGCGCTGTCGTACACAAGCACACCGCTGTCAACCGTTGCCGCGTGCGGGTAGTCGGCCAACGTCGTCGGCTGCTCGACGATAGCGATGAAATCGGCCAGATCGCAGTCATCGGCCCGAAGCCATCCGTTGGACGTGTTGGACAACGAAACAGAACTCATTACCGACTCCTTCGACGACTGACTGCACTCAGATTACGTCCGCCGAGTCCACTCTCGAAGTTCGGCTCGATTCAGCTTCGTGGATGCTCCTTCAATCCACCGCGATGCTGGCATGCTGCAAGCCGAGGCCGACTGATCGCCGACCTCGTATGGAATTACGCACCACACATGTTGAGACTGTGGCGCTCGTTCCTGAACGAGTCCGTCGAGGTCGGACATCAGCCGATCCCCGATGGCTACTTCTTCGAGCAGCACGATTCT
>JANMCE010000368.1:0-9401 GCA_031360915.1 Actinomycetes bacterium
CGGTGCGGCCGACTCGTGAGGCGTCGCGCATGCGTCTTGTAACGCGGTCGACCAGGGTGACGAGAATGGCGTCGACTACGTCGGTGGTCTTCGGCCGACGGCCGAGCGCGCACTGGGCACCCATCGACTTGCGCCGCTTGCTACCTGCACCGGGCGACGGTCACGATTGTGGGCGAGCGCATGCAGGTGACGTCCGCTGCCGGGCCCGAGCATCGCAACCAAGGCAGCTTCGGTGAGCGCGGCAACCTCGCCCACGGTACAGATCCCGTGTGAACGAAGCGTCTCGGAGGTGACCGGGCCGACGCCCCAGAGCCGCTCGACCCGAAGCGGATGTAGGAACGCCAACTCGTCGTCAGGCTCCACGACCAGCAGACCGTCGGGCTTGCCGACACCGCTCGCGACCTTGGCCAGAAACTTGGTTCTGGCGACACCCACCGTGATCGGTAGACCCACCCGTTCAAGCACGGCGGTCCGCAACCTCGCCGCGATTTCGGTTGGGGTGCCGGCGATGCGTCGAAGGCCGGTGACATCGAGAAACGCTTCATCGATCGAGATGCCCTCAACCAGGGGAGTGGTGTCGGCAAAGACCGCGAACACTGCTCGACTGGCCTCGGTGTAGGCGTGCATCCGAGGGGGAACCACCACCGCATGCGGGCAAAGTCGCCGGGCCTGCAATCCGTTCATGGCGCCGCGCACGCCGTAGGCCTTGGCCTCATAACTGGCGGCCAACACCACCCCACTCCCCACAATGACCGGTCGGCCTCGCAGAGCCGGATCATCGCGCTGTTCCACCGACGCGTAGAACGAGTCGAGGTCAGCGTGAAGGATCGACGCGATCGTCATCGAACACATGTTCGCACAGAGTTCAGTCTGCAAGCAAGGGTCCGTTGGTCAGCGCCGTCTAATCTCGCGATATGAAGCTCTCGTCTGAGCAAGTTGCCACCTTTCACCGCGATGGATTGCTTGTGTTGCCGAACCTGTTTTCCGGCGACGAGATCGGTGCGATCGATGCTCGATTGCCCCGCTTGTTCGGCGAACGTTGTCCGCAGAATTTCCGCGAGCGTTCGAGCGACGTGGTGCGCACCGCCATGGGGTTGCACTTGCGGGATCAGCTGTTCGCCGACCTCGTCCGAGACGCTCGACTGGTGGAACCAGCGCAGCAACTCCTCAACGATGACGAGCTCTATATCCAACAGGTGAAGGTCAACGCCAAGGAAGCCTTCACTGGTGAGCAGTGGCAATGGCACTATGACTTCGCCACCCACCATCACGAAGACGGCGTGCCCGAACCATTGGCGCTCAACCTGCACATCTTCCTGGACGAGGTAAACGAGTTCAACGGCCCGCTTGTGTTCATCCCCTGTTCGCATCGCGACGGCCCATCGGCGACCTCGCTCGATACGGCCACCACGAGCTATCCGCTCTGGACGGTGCAGCCTGAGGTCGTCGGTCCGCTGGTGGAGCGAGGCGGCCTGGTGTCACCGAAGGGCCCGCCTGGTACCGCGCTCATCTTTGGCGACACGATGGTGCACGGCTCACCGCCCAACATGTCGCCGTGGCCGCGCCGCATCTTCTCGCTCATTTTGAACCCCACCCGGAACCGGCAAACGACCTTCCAAAGACCCGATCACCAACACCATCGCGATTTCTCTCCGGTGATCGCGCTGCTAGCCGAAGGGGACATCGCATGTCGATCCTGAGCTTTCGTGTCGATCCAACTGCGTACAAGCACTGGCGTGTTGCTTGTGACGGACCGGTTGCCACCCTCACGATGGCAGTCACTCCTGACGCTGGTTGGCGACCGGACTACGAGCTCAAATTGAACTCGTACGACATCAGCGTCGACATCGAACTGCACGATGCGGTGCAACGTCTCCGTTTCGAGCATCCCGAAGTGAAGGTGGTAGTCGTCACCGGCGGGATCGACAAGGTGTTCTGCGCCGGCGCCAACATCCAGATGCTGTCCACGTCATCTCAAGGCCACAAAGTGAACTTCTGCAAGTTCACCAACGAAACGCGCAACGGAATCGAAGACGCCACCGCCAATTCGGGTCAGACCTATATTGCGGCGGTGAACGGTACGGCAGCGGGGGGAGGCTACGAATTGGCGTTGGCCTGCGATGAGATCGTGTTGATCGATGACCGGTCATCAGCGGTGTCGTTGCCTGAGGTGCCGTTGCTGGCGGTGCTGCCGGGCACCGGCGGGCTGACGCGTGTGGTCGACAAACGATTCGTTCGCCGTGACCTGGCCGACGTGTTCTCTACCCGGGCCGAAGGTATCAGGGGTCAGCAGGCGCTTGACTGGGGCCTGGTAGACGCCGTGGCGCCCAAGTCGACATTCGACCGGGTCGTACACGGTCGTGCGATGGACAGGGCGGCCAGCAGCGATCGCCCCGACGGGACCGGTATCACGTTGCCCACGTTCGGCGAGAGCGTCATCATCGATGGCGATTCCGTCACGTCGACCTACGTCGACGTCACCCTTGATCGTGACGTTGGCACGGCCCGATTGACCATCCGAGGCCCCCAGGGTCAGCAACCTGCGACCGCTGCGGAGTTGCTGACCGCCGGGTCCGACGCATGGTTGCTGCGCTGCGTGCTCGAGCTTGACTACATCATCCTGCATCTCCGGTTTAACGAGCCCGAAATCGGCACGTGGGTGCTCACCACCGGGGGCGACGGTGCAGCAGTAGTCGCGGCCGAAGCGGTGCTGCTCGATCACAGTGATTGGCTGGTGCGTGAAGTGCGTCTGCAGTGGACCCGCACCTTGAAACGGTTGGATTCGTCATCGCGAACGCTGGTCGCGCTCGTAGAACCCGGGAGTTGTTTTGTCGGAGTGCTGGCCGAACTGGTGCTGGCGGCCGATCGTTCTTTCATGCTGGAAGGACAACGCGAGGGTGATGACCGGCCTGCGCCACTGCTTCGACTGACCGAAGCGAACAACGGTCAGCATCCGATGTCGAATGGTTTATCCCGTCTTCGCACTCGTTTTTGGGGTCGTGATGATGCACACAAACTTGCAGCCTCACACTCGGGGGAGGACCTCGATGCGGCTCAAGCTGTTGATGCCGAACTGGTCACGTTTGCGCTCGATGACATCGACTGGGACGACGAGGTGCGGGTGATGTTGGAGGAACGCAATAGCTTCTCGCCCGATGCGCTAACGGGCATGGAAGCGAACTTTCGCTTCGTTGGTCCAGAGACGATGGAAACGAAGATCTTCGCTCGGCTCACTGCCTGGCAGAACTGGATCTTCCAACGCCCGAATGCCGTCGGTCCCGAAGGCGCGCTCCTTCGCTTCGGCACTGGCTCCCGCCCGACCTTTGACCGAAAGAGAGTGTGATCGCCGTGTCACTCGTGGACATCAACGCAAAGATTCCCAACAACGTTGACCTTGCCGGTGACCGTCGTTTGCAGCGCGCCCTTGAGTCGTGGCAACCGAAGTTCATCGACTGGTGGCGCGCCCAGGGTCCGGTGGCCTTCAAGGACAATCCCGTGTATCTGCGCACCGCAATCTCCGTCGGGCAGCAGGGTTGGGCCAACTTCGATCATGTGCCCATGCCCGACTACCGGTGGGGCGTGTTTCTGGCCGATCAAGAGCCCGACCGCAAGATCGCGTTTGGTGACCACAAGGGTCAAGACGTGTGGCAGGACGTTCCCGGCGAGTATCGGTCGGAACTTCGTCGACTGGTCGTGGTGCAGGGCGATACCGAACCGGCCTCGGTTGAACAGCAGCGAGCGTTGTGCCTCACCGCGCCCAGTTTGTACGACATGCGCAACCTGTTCCAGATCAACGTGGAGGAAGGTCGTCACCTGTGGGCCATGGTGTATCTGCTGCATCGCTACTTCGGTCGCGACGGACGTGATGAGGCCGACGAGATGCTCGAGCGTCACTCCGGCGACAGCGACAAGCCGCGCATTCTCGGCGCGTTCAACGAGCCGACACCGGACTGGTTATCGTTCTTCATGTTCACCTACTTCACCGACCGAGACGGAAAGTTTCAGTTGGCGTCGCTACGCGAGTCCGCGTTCGATCCGCTATCCCGCACTTGCGACTTCATGTTGAAGGAAGAAGCGCACCACATGTTCGTCGGCGCGTCCGGCATCGCACGTGTTGTCGATCGCACGGTCGAGTTGATGAAGGCGCACAACACCGCAGACCTGCGCGCCCATGGCGGCATCGACGTGGCGCTCCTGCAGAAGTATCTCAACTTTCACTACACGGTCTCGCTCGATCTGTTCGGCGCCGAGACCTCCACCAATGCCGCCAACTATTACGCGGCCGGACTGAAGGGCCGTTTCCACGAAGAGCGTCGTGACGACGATCACCACCTGAAGGGCTCGACCCGCACGGTGCCGCTCTGCACCGACGAGGGCATCGGTGAACGCGAAGCAGCGGAGTTATCGGCGCTCAACGAAACCCTTCGGGAGGACTACATGGTGGACTGCCAAAAGGGAGTTGATCGTTGGAACCGGGCGCTCGCCGAAGTTGGTATGTCGCTGGAGTTGCCCTACGTCGGTTTCAACCGTTCCGTCGGTACGTTCAAAGGCCGAAACGTCACACCCGACGGCAAGCTCATCGACCCGGTCACGTGGCGGTCCAGCATGGACAACTGGTTGCCCACAGCCGAGGATCGGGCCTACGTGGAAGGTCTTATGGTCGGCGTGCAAGAGCCGGGCAAGATGGCCGGCTGGCTGGCCCCACCGCAAGCCGGCATTCACGCCAAACCCATTGACTACGACTACGTCAAACTCTGATCAGTAGGAGTCTGAAGCAGAAGCAGTTTCGGCGATCTCGCGGAGCCCAAGTCGTCCGGCCTCGCTATCAATGACGGCCCCGGCCGCTCCGCCTGAATAACTCGGCCGCCATGAGTTAATTTGCGTTGAAAACTCACGCAATATGTCGTATGTCCAACAGCGATGAAGCCATCGCCGGTCGATTCCGTTCGAAGCGACTCGCCCGCGTCCATCTCACGTTCGAGCACATCCACCCCTTTATCGATGGCAACGGTCGCATCGGCCGAGTCGTTCTCAACCACCTCCTGTACCAACTTGCATTCCCTCCGATCATCGTGCGGACAAAAGGCAAGGAGAAGTACTACGCAACACTTCGAGAGTTCGACACCTCCGGCAAAGTAAGACCCTTCCAGCACCACCTGTCCCGGCTGGTACTGGCGTCGATGCACCGCCGGATCGCTACCTGCGAGGTGCTGAGATTGCGCCCGCAACGGATGTTGCCGGCATCTGTCCATCCGCTCGAACGTGCTACTAAACCAGGCTCGCCGACAGGTGATCCCGCGTTTCGCGAACGAGGAGTTTGGAAACTTCCTGCCGACTACGTCTCGTTGTAACCGAAGTGCCGGGTTGATCGAGTTGAGAGATTTGCGAGGTCATCGAGCGTATTGTTTGCGAAAGTACGATCTCATCAAGCAGGAGGGTCAATGCATCCCTACGAAACGCTCATCCGTCGCTACTTCGACGCGTGCAACGCGGCCGACTACGACGCCCTCGTTTCATGCTTCACCGTTGATGCCGTCCACTATTTCCCGCCAGGTCTGCCCGACATACCATTCCGAGGCGCCGACACCATTGCCCGGAAGTGGATGTGGTGCGTAGAGCATCTCGGCTCGTGGTGGACCATCGACCAGGTGCTTATCAGCCACGATTCCAACGAGGCCGTTATCGAATGGACCCATTGGAAGACCAAGCAGGGCATCGGTCTGCGTGGCGATGAGTGGTACATCTTCGACGAACAAAGTGGTCTGATTTCTGAGATCCGCGCCTTCTACGCCGCACCAGCGGTAAACGATGTCGCATCGCTGCCCGATGTTGGCGGCATAGCCATGAACCAACTCGTCGGATTCGACTACCCCGGCCGCTCCTACCACCTTGGCCCACCCGACGAAGTTACAACGCGGTCAAGCCGCTGAGCCCTTTCTCGCGAAGTCTTCGGTGTGATCAATCGCCGGTGTAGAGGCGATTGAGGTCGACGAGTTCCACGTCGGGGCGTCGCCGTGCTTCACGACCGAGTTCGGCTGTGAAGCCGGCTCGGGCCACCAGTACGCGTTTGACAAGCGGGGCACCTCGGTCGCCGAGCGCAGCGGCGATTTGATCGAGCCGGCCGAGCTGTTGAACTCCCACGGACTCCCGGGTGGCCTTGACTTCGCCGA
This sequence comes from Actinomycetes bacterium, assembly GCA_031360915.1. Taxonomy (GTDB): domain Bacteria; phylum Actinomycetota; class Acidimicrobiia; order Acidimicrobiales; family Ilumatobacteraceae; genus JANMCE01. The sequence goes on from JANMCE010000368.1 coordinate 6,171, forward strand.
TCGCAGTGACTCGGTCAACGTCGTCGCGATCGGGGGCAAGCGCGACAATGTCGATCTGCCACGGTTGGGTTCGTGGACGAAGTACCCCCGGTGTCGATGATCGGACCGCACCTCCGACGGTATCGGCCGACGCAAACCGAATCATCCAGTCGTTCGCCATCCACTCAAGGTGCGGAGCGAGGACTCGGCGGGCCAAATTCGGCTGCGCGTCAGCCCACACATCGGCCGCTCGGCCAGCCGTAAGTCTTGCCCGCTCCGGGGCGATCAGAACTCGGTACGTACGTAGCATTGGATCGGTGAGCGCGATTGTCGTGGATCGCGTATGAAAAGGATCTCGTCGCTGCTCGATCCACCGGCCGCCAGCCAGAACGTCGATCGCCTGCGCCAACGCAGGTGACGTGCGTCCAATCGCTTTGGCGATGCCACCGCGGCTGGCGTTGCCATCGGCGACAGCGCCGAGCACTGCCCAGTAGAGCGACTTGTCGACGAGCGTCGGGTCATCCGAGACGAGCAGTTGCCCCTCATGGAACAGTGGCGATGCCGGATCGAGAAGATACTTCGTTGCCCACTTGTCGACATTGCCGCGTTCGGGCGTGTGGCCACCAGCAAACCGGCGGTACGCCGGAGTGCCACCGACGAGCGCATGCAACCTGAACGCTGAATCGGGGTTGCTGCTCAGGCCCCAGAACTCGGCAGCCGAGCGGTAGTCGAACGGTTGGACATCGATCACCACGTGGTGCCGTCCACGAAGCGGAGCGTCGACCGCAAGAAGTTTGGTCATCTGAGCAATGACCGAACCGCACAACACCACTCGGGCGGTTCCGTTCCGCTCGGCTTGCGGCCCGAAGTGTCGCTGGAGCAGCGATGGAAACTCCGGTGCGGTCTCGACGAGGTAGCCCGCTTCATCGAAGAGGATGAGCGGCGAGGCTTGTGAGAACACTGCTGCGAGTGCTTCCGTCCAATCGCTGAACCTGAGCGCCCCCGGCGCGCCGACATGTCGCCCCAATGCCTCTCCGAACGCGGCAAGATTTTGCTCTCGTGACTGCTGCGCCGCCTCCCAGTACAACGCTCCCGTAGCCAGTGCGGCACCGTCCAGCAGCGATGACTTTCCCTGGCGCCGTCGTCCGAGAACGATCGCCAGCTGCGATCCCGCTCGTTTGCCAACGAGATGGTCAATCAAGAGCTCCCACTCACGTTGCCGACCAAACACATCGCTCGGTTTCGGGTAATTCGATGGAGTCACATCAATATCATATCAATGTATATCGTATCTATCTATATCGTACTGGCCTGCATCTTATCGTTCCCCGCCGTTCGCCCCTGTTCGCAGTCCAAGAAGCAGGCAACCCCCCGAGGGCAGGCGTCATCGCGGCGTAGAACGGCTCAAGCTCCTCATCGGCTCGGATCGCATCTACCGCCATCGCCCTGACACGGGGGATACCGGTTCCGCATGACGTGCGCACCGATTCAATTGTGAGGTCGAAGATCTGCGTGACCCACCAAGTGTCGAAAACAGGCCGATGAGTTCATCCCAATCGCTGTCTCGGGGATGGATTGCTCTCGCTGGCTCTTGACTATCGAACTTCGATACATCATACTTCGAGTATGCCTCGTCGTCTCACGGACAAGCCGATGCCCGCCGCATCGATGTACCTGCTCCTTGCGTTGCTCGGTGGGGAGAATCATGGGTATGCGTTGATGCGCCTTGTTGATGAGCAAAGCCAGGGCGCGGTGCATATGGGGCCGGGTACGCTCTACGGCACGCTCAACCGGCTCCTCGCTGACGGTCTGATTGTTGAAACGACCGACGACTCGGACCGGTTGGGTAACGAACGTCGCCGCTACTACCGCCTGACCCATGAAGGTGAGCGGGTCGCCCACATGGAACTCCACCGGCTCCGCACCCTCGTGAACCGGTTCCGCACTCTTCCCGGGATCAGTGGTGCCCCGGCATGAGCGCACAACGAAGTATCGCCGTGTACCGGCATCTCTCGGTGTTGTACCCGAAGGCGTTCCGTGCCGAGTACGGCGACGATCTGGTCGCCACGTTCACCGAGCAGCTCTGCGACGACAGCGCCACGCGGGTGTGGTTGTCGACGATTCGAGATCTTGTTGTCACTGTCCCTTCCCAACACTTGGAGGCCCGAATGAACCGTCCCGCACCGCAAACCGTCGCCGTGCTCGCTACCGGTGTCACCGTCGCTGCCCTCGTGCTCGCGCTTGTGGCGGGCACCGGTCCAGTCGTTGGCGTGTTCCTGCTCGTAGCACTCGCCGCTCTGGTCGTCGCTACCCTGGCATGGAAAGCCGCCCGCCCCACCGGACAAAGCCCAGTGGGCGTTGCGACTCGTTGGCGCACCATGCTGATCATCGGCGTCGCGCTGCTTGCGGCGGTACTCGTGGTGATCAACGTGCCCCCGTACAACAACCGGGAACTGCCCGAAGCCGGATGGGTTCTTATGATGCTGTCGCTGGTCACGAGCGTCGGGCTGATCACGGTCGGGCTGACGATGGGTATTGCCCGCCGATTGAACCGCCACACCACCGCCAGCTAACGACCGGCGTGACCGCATCGTCTACCACCGGCATGGCTCCGCCGGGACCGCATGGTCGGGCCAACGCTCGCTACCTTCGCCGGTTGTTCAGCGACCCGGCTCCCGCGCTCGACGCGCTACATGCGCAGTTCGGGCCGATCTGCAGTCTCGGCTACCCCGGGGTCCGGCTCGCCATAATCGGTGACCCGGCGTTGATGCAGGAGATCTTCGCGATGAAGGCTGACGCTTTCCGCTGGAACCACAAGTTCAACGTGGTTGGCGTCCGGTTCGTTGTCGGCAAGCAATCGATGATCGTGTCCGACGGTGCCGATCATCAACGACGACTCGGCCTGTTCCAACGGGCCGAGGCATTCATCGAGGCACCCGGTATCAAACAACTTCCTCACCCGTTCCCGTACACCGCCCGGTCACGGGTGCGCGCTGACCGCCGTGTGATCGACCGGATCATCGACGAAGAAGTCGCCGATCGGCGCGCCCAACCCATCGGTGGCCCGCTCGACATCGGCGCGCCCGCGATGGCGCTCTCGTGGCGGAATGGAGCTGTGGTGAACACCGACACCATCGCCGATGGCGTCGCCGGGCGGCACGCTATCCCGGAGGTGCTCGAGGATCTGTTAGAAGTCGTCGACAACGTCGTCCTGGTCGATGACGAGAGCATCAACGCCGGGATGCGGTATCT
>JANMCE010000400.1:0-14681 GCA_031360915.1 Actinomycetes bacterium
GGCCATGCTTTTCCCCTTGGCTCAGAACGTCAACAAGGTATCGGGCCTGCGTGGGGGAAGGAAAACGAGCGTCGCCACCGTTTCAACAGCCGCATGATCCTGCCCGAAAACACCGCTCACGGTTCTTTCGGACTAAAATCCGTGGAAAGCTAAGGACACCTACCCCAGCTTCCCGACTTTGGAGTCCATCTGATGTCAGCACGGCGCATTTTTGCGGCCGAATTCATCGGCACCGCAGTTCTTATGCTGGGCGGACCGGGTAGTGCCGTTCTGGCCGCAACCGGCATCGGAGGCGCACTCGGCGTGGCGCTTGCCTTCGGCTTCACGCTCTTGATCCTGGTGTACGCCATCGGCCCGGTTTCGGGCTGTCACGTCAATCCGGCGGTCACCATCGCCATGTGGGCCGCCCGGAAGATCGAGTCTGCACTGCTGCTCCCCTACCTGCTGGCACAGTTCCTGGGCGCCGCGTTCGGCGGTCTCGTGATCTACGGCATCGCCAAGGGTCAGAAGGGCTTCTCGTCCAGCCACAACTTCGCTGCGAACGGTTACGGTCGCTTCTCCCCGGGTCGATTCGATCTGTCCGCTGCCGTTCTCGTTGAGATCGTGTTCACCGCCCTTCTGGTCTTCGCCGTGCTCTCCACTACCAAAAAGACGTTTCCTCGCGCTGCCAGCGGGCTGGCCGTTGGTATCACGTATGCGCTCATCCATCTCGTTACGATTCCGGTGGACAACACGTCGGTCAACCCGGCTCGCAGCTTCGGTGCTGCGATCTTTTCGGGCACCGATGCGTTGAAGCAACTCTGGGTCTTCATCGTCTTCCCCATCGTCGGCGCGTTCGTTGGTCTGCTCGCCTGGTTGGCTGTCGACGATGCCCGCCTGGAGGACACCCGGCTGGATGCACACGTTGCCGAGGCAGCGCGTGACCTCGTGACCTGAGGCGCGGTAGACAAGCCATCGTGATGCCTAGCACCACTCAAGATCGGCAGGCCGGGCATCCGCGCCTGATCGAGTTGGTGCGCGTCGCCCAGGCCATTACCCGCGGGCAGGCCGAAATCGTCACGGTTGTCGGTGACCACGCCTTGGTTGTGGCGTCACTCGGGCGAAATGTTCTGCAACCGCGAGCGTTCCTTGAGAGTGAGCGGCGACTCCTTCGCGCCGACAGCGATTACATCCCCGCCGAGCAATCGTCGAGTTTTAGGGCACGCTCCGAGAGCGGCGAGCTGGTAGCTATCCTCACGCTTATCCCCGAGCCAGCTCCCGACACAGTCGAGGGGCTTCGCTCGGTCGCCAGACTGATTGCTGACTTCTTCGAACGAGACGACGCGGCGCCGACCGTTGAGCACGACACCGCGCTGTTGGAAGCGTTACGAGATCCCGTCTTGGTCGTTGATGGTTCATTTGTGATTCGTTACGCCAGCTCCGGTGTAGCGGCGCTACTTGGTCGCACGCCGAAAGAAATGAAAGATAGAAGTGCCAGCGACTTTGTGCATGAGGATGACCTGCACCAAGCTATTGACGCCTTTGACCGGTTAGCGGGTGGACGAGAGGCCTACCGGTCCGTACTGCGGCTGCGGCACGGGTCCGGTGAGTACGTTCGTATCGAGATCACCGGCAGCGACCGACTGGCCGACCATCAGATCCAAGGCATCGTGCTCTCCTTGCGAAGCGGCGACCATGATCTCGAGCTAGAAGACTCCCTTGAGCGAGAGCGAAGCCTGTTGGCTGCCATTCTTGATCAGCTCCATGAAGGTGTGATCGCCACCGATCCGCTCGGAAAGCCCACGGTGGTGAACCAGGCGGCCAAGTACCTGCATGGCCTGGCTCGATCCACCAACGCAAGTGGGCTAAGTGCGCATGATTTGGCGTTGTTCGATGCCGATCATCGACCCGTTCATTCAAACGACCATCCCATCACGCGGGTGCGCGCCGGTGAGCACATCTCCGCCCAACACTTCACCCTGCATGCCGCCGACGGATCGCTGCGACATGTGCTTGTCAGTGGGCGACCGGTGATCAATGCCCATGGTGAACAGGTTGCCTCGGCACTGGCCTACCACGATGCAACCGAGGCCCAACTCACCGAAGGCAACCTTCGGGACCGGGCGATGCACGACCCGCTGACCGGTCTCGCGAACCGCCAACAGCTTCGCGAGCGAATGGTGAAACTGGCCACCGGTCTCACCGAGACACAACTCGGCGTGTGCTTCATTGACCTCGACGGGTTCAAGCTGGTCAACGACACCTATGGTCATGCCGTCGGTGACGAAGTGTTGCGAACGGCTGCCCGTCGTCTCGCCGCCGAACTGCGACCGTCGGACCTGCTCGCCCGTTTCGGCGGCGACGAATTCGTCGCCCTGCTCACCGGTGCCCCCGACACGTTCACCGCCCTCGCCATCGCCGACCGGCTCCGCCGCACCATCGCCCGACCCTTCGTCGTCGATGGCAACATTGTCACCCTCTCGGCCTCAATGGGGCTGGCGATGGCCCCATCCCGAGGCATGAACGAAGACGCTCTCCTGCGCTCGGCCGACGTAGCGCTCTACACCGCCAAGGCCGCCGGAAAGAACCGCGTTGAATTGTTCGATGATCATCTCGCGAGCGCCGCGCAGGATCAGCAACGCCAGTGGGAGTTTCTCAAAGGCGTGCTGGACACCGGCGGATTGTCCTTGCATTTTCAACCCGCGTTCGAGATCACGACCGGACGGATTCTCGGTATCGAGGCGCTCGCCCGCTGCCTCGATACCAACGGCAAGTTGATCGGTCCGTCGTCCTATATGAAGGCGGCCATCGCGTCGGGTCTGGTGTGCGAACTCGATCGCCAGGCATTCGTGTTGGCATGCAAGGCGGCGGCCCTGCTTCGCGACGAGTACCCGGCTCGCATCGTGCCGATCGCCTGCAACGTCGCCAGTCTCAGCGTGGCGCAACCAGGCTTCGCCGAGGAACTGCTCGACGTCATACAGCGCTTCGGACTGACGACAAACCGCGTGTGCGTCGAGATTGCCGAGAGCACTGCGTTTGAGCTGTCGGCCGCGGCCAACCGCGCGCTGCGCCGGCTGACCGATCAGGGTGTGTGCCTTATCCTTGATGACTTCGGCACCGGCTACGGCTCGTTGGTGCACCTTCGTGAACTCCCGTTGATCGCCGTCAAGCTCGATCGTTCCTTCCTTACCCAACTCGGCGAGGACAGCGCCGAACAGGTCGTGGCCGAAGCAGTCGTGAAGCTCGCTCAAACGCTCACCCAGATCGTGGTGGCCGAAGGCATCGAAACCGAAGAACACTTGCAGCAGGCCCAGGCGGTCGGCTTCCAGGTGGCCCAGGGCTACCACTTCGCGCCTCCGGTGCCGCTGCCCGAGCTGCTCGACCTGCTCCACTCGTCGCCCTGACGGGTTTTACGCCAGCCATTCAGCGACGGTGAAGGCACCAAGGCCGTTCGGGTCGATCAGCGCTTCGGCCTCCCGGACGCGGCTGCGGGCCTTGAGCGCAGCGAGGTCGCCAATGGCGCTGCGCTCGGCCCAGACAGCACGGCCCTCAGCGACGAGTTCGTCGATGCCATGCAGCGTCAGCCAGTGTGCTTGGGTGCGGACGGCGTCGGGCAAGGGCAGCTGGTCGAGGGCGACCTCGCAGGTGATGTCCTGCGCGCCGACTGCTTTGAGATAGTGCTCACCGCGTTCATGCTGGCGATACGTGCGTAGCCATTCTCGCCAGGGTCGCTTCGACATCGACGCGGTGGTAGAGCAGTAGTCGAACACGACCACGCGGCCTCCCGACCTCAACCGGCTCCGGGCATCCTGCAGCCAGGCCGCGGCTTGGCCCTGTTTGGGGGCACGAGCGCCGTGGGTGGGTCGCTTCACCAGAGCGGCTGGCAGGGTATCGGTTGCCCGGAGCGTTTCGGTGAACCGGCCGTCGGCCTCTTGCGCGATCCACGCCTCCCGCCACGCACCGTCGTAGACGAGCAGGTCGAACGGGATGTTGTCGAGCAACTCGTTGGCGAGCACGATCGACACTAATCCCTCGGGCATTTCAGCGGACGACTGGAGCGCGGGGCCAGCCGGATGGTTCTCGCGTTGCACGGTCGAACGCTCCACCATCAGGTATGTGAGCGCGCCAAGACAACGCGGTTGCGCTGCTATCACGGCACGTCCGAGCGTGCCCGGCCCGGCACCGGCCTCGACGACTCGGTAAGCGGCAGGCTGGCCCATGTCATCCCACCATGTGTCGAGGGCACCGGCGACGACTGCTCCGAACAGCGGGCCAACTTCGGGTGAGGTAAGAAAGTCGCCGCGACGTCCGGCGCGCCCACCGGTCGCGTAGAAGCCGTGCTTGCCGTAGAGGGCGGCTTCGAGAAAAGTCGAGAAAGGGACCGGCTCAGCCGGTCCCGTGGTCACGGCTTGATGGTCCCGACGAGACGGGAAAGGTCACCGAAGCGAAGCACCACGTTGGGGATGATGCCGAGGGCCAGCGTGGCCAGCACGGTGATGCCGAGAGCCGCTGTGAGGGCCTGGGGCACCTTAATGGGCAGGGTGTCACCGTCGGGCGCAGGGTTCATCCACATCTCACGCATGAGCTTGCCGTAGTACCCAAACGCAATAACCGAGTTGACTGCACCGATGCCGGCTAGCACGGCCCCCCAGGCGCCACCGGCGGAGAGCACAGCTTTGAACACACCGAGCTTGGCAAAGAAACCACCGGTGGGCGGGATACCGGCCAGCGAGGCGAGGAAGATCGTCATGGCCACAGCCAGGCCGGGGGCGTAGCTGAACAGGCCGCCGAAGCCGGCCATGTCGCCGCGACGGGTCTTGCGGGTGACGGCCAGGATCACACCGAACGCACCAAGGTTGGTGGCGGCGTAGAAGGCCAAGTAGCTGACCATCGAGGTGATGACTTCGGTGCCGGCGTTGTGTCCGAGTGCAAGCGGCATGAGGATGAAGCCACCCTGAGCCACCGACGAGTAGGCGAACATACGCACAACGTTGGTTTGGCGCAGCGCCACCAGGTTGCCGAGCGTCATGGTGAGTGCGGCCAGAACCCAGAAGAGGGGCTGCCATATACGCCAAGCCCCTGGGAACCCGAGCAGCACCAGTTCCATCAGCGCCACGAAACCGGCCGCCTTGGAGGCCACCGACAGGAACGCCGTGACGGGCGTGGGTGCGCCTTCGTACACATCGGGGGCCCACGTGTGGAACGGCACGGCCGAAACCTTGAAGGCGAACCCGACCACGATGAACACGACGGCCAGTGCAATGAGCGCCGTGTCTCCGGCGTCGTTGACCTTGGCCGAAATGTCGGTGAGCAACGTCGAACCGGCTAGGCCGTACAGCAGCGACATGCCGTAGAGCATAACGGCGGAGGCGAACACGCCGAGCAGGAAGTATTTGAGGCCAGCCTCGTTGCTCTTGACGTCACGCTTCTTCCACGCAGCAAGCATGTAAGCGGGGATCGACAGGAACTCAAGCGCAACGAAGATGCTGATGAGATCACGGGACGACGCCATCATCATCATGCCGAGGATGGAGGTGAGCAGCAGCACCCAGTACTCACCCTGGTAGTAGCCACCTTCATCAAGGTAGGTCGAGGACAGCAGCACAACGACGTATCCGGCGATCACGAAAAGTGATTTCAGAATCAACGAAAAGTTGTCGACCATGTACGCGCCGCCGAACATGGTGCGATCGGCACCATTCACCGCGAGCGTGATGATGGGCAGCATGGTGGCGAGCAGGCCGATACCGGCCAGCGACGAGGTGACCCACTTGCGATGTTCGGGGATGAACAGGTCAGCCAGCAGCACGCCACAGATCACGACGGCCAGCACGATTTCCGGTGCAAGGGCGTGGTAGTCGAGGACGGGTCGAACCCACTGGGCAGCGGCGAGCAGCATCGGTCAGCCTCCGACCGAGTCTTTGACGATCTTGGCGATGTTCACGATGGACGGATCGATCACCTTGAACATCAAACTCGGCAGCACACCGAGCACGATGATGCCGATGATGAGCGGCGTCCATGCCAGATACTCGGGCATGTGCATATCGCCAATTGCGTGGCCGTGATAACCGTCTTTGAACTCTTCGGTGGGCTCACCAAACGCCACTCGCTGCAGCAGCCAGAGCAGATAGGCAGCGGCCAGCACCGTCCCAATGGCCGCGATCACCATGAGGGTGCGGAACAACGGCACCGACAGACCGTCGGCCGGCTGGTATGCGGAGAGAATGGCAGGGAACTCGCCCCAGAACCCGGCGAGACCAGGCAAGCCCAGAGAGGCCATGGCGCATAGGCCGAGCAGCCAGCCCATGTGCGGCACCTGCGTGAGCAGGCCACTGAGCCGCTTGATTTCGAGGGTGTGGTAACGGTCCTTGACCGAACCAGCGATGAAGAACAACATGCCGGTGATGAGGCCGTGAGCAACCATGCCGAACATGGCGGCCGAGATACCGAAGTTGGTGAGCGTTGCGATCCCGAGCATCACAAAGCCCATATGCGCCACGGACGAGAACGCGATGAGGCGCTTCATGTCGGTCTGGGCCAGGCAGCCGAGCGCGCCGTAGATGATGCCGATGACCGCCAGGATTGCGATGACCGGTGCCCACCACTTGGCGGCCTCGGGCAGAATCGGGATAGCGAACCGCACGAAACCGAACGTGCCGAGTTTCAGCAAGATGGCGGCCAGAATGACCGAGCCCTGCGTGGGTGCCTGCGTGTGGGCATCGGGTAGCCAGGTGTGGAACGGGAACATCGGTACCTTTACCGCAAGGCCAAGCGCCATGGCGCCGAAGATCCAGATTTGCACGTTGTGATCGATAGCCCCGGCGTGCGCCATGAGGTATTCGATGGAGAAGCTCTCTGCGCCGGTCTTGAAGAAAAGGGCGAGGAAGCCGAGCAGCATGAATGCTGAACCGAACAGCGTGAGCAGGAAGAACTTCAGCGACGCGTACTGGCGGTTCTCTCCACCCCATACGCCGATCATGAAGTACATCGGCAACAACACGATTTCGAAGAACACGAAGAACAAGATGAGGTCTTGCGCGACGAAGACCCCGTTCATGCCTACTTCGAGCACAAGCATCAGGATGAGGAACGCTTTGGGGTTGCCCGGGTCGGGGATGTGGTTCCACGAGTAGACCATCACCAAAACCGTGATGACCATCGACAGCAGGAAAAGCGGCAGCCCTAGTCCGTCGAGTCCGATGATGTAACGGGCCTTGATGACCGGGATCCAGCTGGTGTCAACGTGGAACTGCTGCAGCCCGGCCTTGCTGTAATCGAACTTGAAAGCAATGACTATGCCGACCACGAGGGTCGCCACTGACGTCGCGAGTGCGACCGCCTTCTGGAAGTACTCGTCATTCTTCGGAATGAAGATCATGAGAAGTACTCCGAGCAGCGGCAGGAAGATCCCGACGTTGAGGAGGATGTTGTTGCTGGTGAGGTGCTCCATGGTCTTTCCGCTGGCTCCCTGGGTTAGGCCTGGACGAAGATAACGAGTGCGAGTGCGCCGAGAGCGGCAGCACCGAAGAGGATGGCGGCGTACTGCTGAATCTTGCCGTTCTGGATGAAGCTCAGGCCGCCACCGGCGCCACTGGCGCCACGGCCGGCGCCGTTGACCGATGCGTCGATAACGCCCTGGTCGACGTACTTGTAGGTCCACTTGCCGAACGCTGCGAAGAACTTGCCGACGAGGTCGACGAACCCGTCGAGGATGTTCATGTGAACCCAGTACGCCCCCTTGGCAATGGGCCCGATGAGGCCGGCCACGATGACCTTGTCGTAGAAGTCATCGAGGTAGTACTTGTTCCACAAGAACTTGTAGCCGGCCCGCAGCGGTGCTGATCGCTGCGTGAGTCCGTAGATCGGCGCTCGCTTCTCAGCGTAGAGCGCCTTACACACGAACAACGCCGCAACGAAACCGAGGGCGACGAGAACGATGGAAGGTAATGCGCCTGCCCACGTGAACGTCTCGGGTGCAACGAGTTCGGGGAAGAACTTGCCGGCACCCGGCTCGACCCACTCGGTGAACTTCTCCCAGTGGAACGGCGCGGCGTTGAGGTAGCCGGCGAAGATCGCGCCGATCGACAGCAGGATGAGCGGCACTGTGATGAGGAGTGGCGACTCATGCGGTCCATGCGCGTCACCGTGCCCGGCGTCGGCGTGGGCCATCGCCGGGGCATGGGCGTCGTGCTCATCGTGGTGTTTGCCGGCAGCCGCGCCACGGGCCTGACCGAAGAACGTGAGGTACACGCAGCGAGTCATGTACGCAGTGGTCATAAAGGCACCGGCCAAACCGATGTACATAAATGTCTTGTACCCGTTATGACCGGCTGACGCGATGATCTCGTCCTTGGAGAAGAATCCGGCAAGGAGCGGCACACCCGCCAACGCCGCCGTGGAGATCACGAACGTGGCAAACGTGATGGGCATCTTCTTGCGCAAGCCACCCATGTCCTGCTTCATGTCGAAGGAGTGATGTGAGCCCGAGTGGGAAACAGAGCCAGCGCCCAGGAACAGACACGCCTTGAAGAACGCGTGGGTGAAGATGTGGAACACGGCCGGGGTCCACGCGCCGACACCGAGACCCATCAACATGTATCCGAGCTGCGAGACGGTGGAGTAGGCCAGCACCTTTTTGATATCGACCTGCACGAAGGCGAGCAGCGCCGCGATCACGATGGTGATGCCACCGATGATGGCCATGGGGTTGGCGCCACCGTTGTGGATGCTGAAGCCCTCCCAGAACACCGGGTACAGGCGAGCACCCAGGAAGATGCCGGCCACGACCATGGTGGATGAGTGCAGCAGTGACGACACGGGCGTGGGGCCGGCCATGGCGTCGGGCAACCAGGTGTGCAGTGGGAACTGGCCCGACTTGCCAATGATGGCGACGAGCAGCGCAATGGATGCCATGAGCAGAACGAGGTGCGACGGCTGACCCGACAGCGCCCACTCGCTGATGCCCTGGATGCTGAACGTGCCCGATTGGAAGTACAGGATGGCGATGCCGATGAGCAGCCCGACGTCGCCGGTGCGGACCGTGAAGAACGCTTTGAGTGCGGAGCGGCTGTTGTAGCCGTCTTCCCACCAGTGGCCGATCAGCATGAACGAGCAGAGGCCCATGATTTCCCAGCCCAAAAGGAACTGCACCAGACCTTCGGCCAGCACCATGGTGAGCATGCCGGCGGAGAACAGGGTGAGAGCGGCGAAGAAGTGGGTGTAGCGACGATCGCCACGGAGGTATTCGAGCGAGTAGATCTGCACGAGGGTTGAAATGAACGCCACGACCACCAGCAACGTGACAGACAGGCCGTCGATGTGCATGCCGATGGTGAACTTGGTGCCGCCGCTCTGCCACCAGTTCCATGTCTTGATGAACGGCTCCACGAATGGCTTCGCCTCGGCGGTGCCTTCGGCCCGGGGAACGACGGCTCGCCCGAGCGCGCCAAAGAAACGGGCCGAGGTGGACTCGCCGCCTGCGCCTTCGTCGACTCGTTGAATCCACTCGTACGCGGTGCCGCCAGCGACCACGAGCGAGGTGAGCATGGAAGCAATGCCGAACTCAGAGCCGTTCATGGGCATCTTCTTGCCGAACAGGATGATGAGGAAGAAGGCAGCCGCCGGAACGACGGGGATCAACCAGGAATGCTCTAAGAACCACATACCGATCAGCCCTTCATCTCGGACATCTCGTCCAGCGCAATGGAACGACGGTTCCGGTAGATGAGCAAGACAATGGCCAAGCCCACGGCAACTTCGGCAGCAGCCACAGCAATGACGTAGAGCGCAAACACGTGACCACCAACGTCGCCGCCATTGCGGAGCGAGAAGGCCAACAGGTTGATGTTGACCGAGTTCAAGATGAGCTCGATGGACATCAGCACCATGACGCCGTTCTTGCGAGCGATGACGCCGTACACACCGATGCAGAACAGGGCCGCGCCGAGCAGGAGAAACTCATTGAGCAGCATGGGTCAGTCCCTCCGGGCCAGAACAATGGCGCCGACGGCAGCGGCCGTCAGCACGAGTGAGAGCGCCCAGAACGGCAGCGAGTACTGGCCGAAGATGGCATCGGCCACGCGTTCGGTTGACATCGGTGTGCCGGACGGCAGCTGCTCGGTGCGGAAGCTGTCGACGAGCACGTACCCGAGCGTGCCGGCCATGATGAGCGCAACGACGGCGGCCGAGATACGGCTCTTGTTGTCGGTGTCGGCCTCGTGCCCGATCTGCGAGCGGGTGAGCATGGTGCCGAACAGGAACAACACCATGACGGCGCCGATATAGACCAGCACCTGCGTGACGGCCACGAACTCGGCGGCCAGCAGGATGTACTGCGCTGCGGCACCGGCCAGCACGACGACCAGCCACAGCGCGGCATGCACAACGTTCTTGGTGGTGACGACACGAACGGCGCCCACCAGCATCATGAGCGCAAGGATGCCGAAGCTCACCTGCTGGCCAATGTTGTAAGAGACCGCCAGCATTACTTCTTGACCTTCATGGCGTTGCCGACCTCGTACTCGGACGCAACGGGAACCCAAACCAAACACTCACCGAGCTTGGTCTTGTCGTGCAGCAGGTCGGCTATGCGGGGCTCGGAGTACTCGTATTCAGGGCTCCAGAAGATGGCATCGAACGGGCACACTTCCACGCAGATACCGCAGTACATGCACAGCGCGTAGTCGATGTCGAAACGGTCGAGCTTGGCGACGGTTCGGGGCTTACCACCAGCCCGGCGGGGCGGCGCCTTTTCCTTGTGACCTTCGATGTAGATGCACCAATCGGGGCAGCTACGCACGCACAACATGCACACGGTGCAGTTGTCTTCGCGTAGCGCAATGACGCCGCGGGACCGTAAGGGGGGCTGCTCTTTGACGTGCGGGTACTGCACGGTGTCGGCACCTTTGACGGTGGTGCGCACGGTTTCCTTCAGCGTGACGCCGAGACCCTTGATGACGCCGGGGACGATTCCCATTTAGAACATCACTTTCAGGACAGCGGTGACTGCGATGTTGAGGAGCGACAGCGGGATCAGCACCTTCCATGCGAATTTTTGCAGCTGATCTTCCCGGAATCGGGGATAGGTGAAACGCACCCAGAAGATGACGAAGCCGAGCAGCATGATCTTGGAGAACAAGATGAGCGGACCGGCGAAGTTCATCCACTGGCCAACGTCTTGCAGGCTCGTCCAGCCAAACCACTTGGCCGGCATGCCCCAACCACCGAGGAACAGAGTGGAGGCAATAGCGGCAAACGCTCCGGCGGTGGCGAATTCGGCGATGAAGAACGTGAGGAACCGGAAGCCCGAGTACTCGGTCATGTAGCCAGCCACCAGTTCGGATTCGGCAACGGGCATGTCGAACGGGGTCTGGGTGAGTTCGGCCTGCACCGAAATCATGAAGATCAAAAAACCCACAACCTGGGTAATGACGTAGGGGTTACCAATCCAACTGAACCCGAAGATGCTGTCGTGGTTCTGGGCCCACACAATCTTGTTCATGTCGAGCGTGCCAGCTTGGATGACGACGCCGAGCACCGACAGCACCATCGGCAACTCGTACGCAATGAGCTGACCGGCCGCACGAAGGCCGCCCATGAGTGAGTACTTGTTGGCGCTTGACCAACCAGCCATGAGAATGCCGAGCACACTGATGGACGAGAGGGCTAGGGCCAGGAACACACCCGACGTGATGCCGTTTTCGCCGCCGGTGAAAACGGCATCGGGACCGAACGGGACAACCACGAACATGAGGAACGTGGACATCAACACGATGATGGGGGCCCAGGCAAAGATGCGCTTGTCGGCCCGATCAGGGATGAGGTCTTCCTTCTGCAGCCACTTGCCAACCTCGGCAACAAGCTGCAGCGAACCGTAGGGACCTGCTTCCATGGGGCCGAGTCGGCTCTGCATGAAGCTGACCATTTTGAACAGGTATAGGTACACGAAGGCGGGCGCGATCAGCAGCACTGCGGCAAGGACGCCGATCACCCGGAAAATGGACGACTGCCAGTACGACGGTGACAAAGCAAGAATCATCGGTCGATGTCTCCGAGGATGAAGTAGAGCGACGCCAAAATGGTGATGACGTCGGGGATGAGAACGCCCTTCAGCACCCACGACGCGATGGAAACGTTGTTGAAACTGGCCGAGCGGATCTTCACGCGGAACGGCCCGGTATCACCCTTCGACACCACGTAGTAACCCATCTCACCCAACGGGTTTTCGGTGGAGACCCACGCTTCACCCTCGGGCACCTTGATGATGCGGGGCACCTTGGCCATGATGGCGCCGCTCGGCATGGAGTCGAGCAACCGATCGACAATGAGCGTGGACTCACGCGTTTCCTGAAGGCGCACCCAGTAGCGGGCGAACGAGTCACCGTCGGGGTGGGTCCACACCTTCCAGTCGACCTTGTCCCATGCCATGGGCAGCTTCTGGTCACGACGCAAGTCCCAGTCGACGCCACTGGCCCGCAGGTTGGCACCCGACAGTCCGTAGGAAAGAGCGATGTCCTTCGGGATGACGCCGATGCCGCGGCAGCGTTGCTGGAAGATCTCGTTGCCGAGCAACACGTCTTCCATCAGCGTGCAGAACGAGCGCATCTTCTTCATGACGGCGCGGGTCTCATCAATGAAGCCGGCGGGCAGATCGTCCTTCAAGCCACCGATGCGATCGAAGTTCGGATGGAAGCGTCCGCCGGTGGCGGCCTCGATGAGGTTAAGCACATACTCACGGTCGCGGAAGGCGTAGAACACGGGCGTGAGGGCACCAAGCTGCGCCGCCATGTCGCCAAGGAAAAGGGTGACGTTGGCGATGCGAGAAAGCTCGAACAAGATGGTGCGGATGTACTGGGCCCGAGGCGGCGCCTCGATCTCCATGAGCTTTTCTGCCGCAAGGATGAACGGCACTTCGTTGGCGAAACTGCCGAGCCAGTCGATGCGGTTGACCAGGGTGGTGACCTGGGGAAACGAGCGAACTTCGGTGAGTTTCTCGTAGCCGCGATGCATGTAGCCGGCGGCCGGTTCTGCCCATACGACCTGCTCGCCGTCGACCTTGGCGATGATGCGCAACGTGCCGTGGGTGGCCGGGTGCTGCGGACCGATATTGAGGGTCATACCCTCGGTTTCGATCTCAACGTTCACGCGGGCATCGGCCGCTTGAGAGGCGATGTAGTTGAGCTGCTGACGGTCACCTAACGGGCCGGATTGTCTCGCTTGCTCGCTACCGCTCGCTTTATCGCTCGACGTGAGAGTCATTCCGCGTCTCCTCCGTCGGTATCCAGATGAGCCGGGATGGGCTCTACGTCAACGATGCCGGGCCACGGCTTCACCATGCGGGCGAGCAGCGGGAAGTCCTTGCGCATTGGGTAGCCCTCGAAGTCGACGGGTAGGTAGAGCTTGCGAAGATCAGGGTGGCCAGCGAATCCAATGCCGAACATTTCGGCGCACTCGCGCTCGTGCCAGTTAGCCCCGCGATACACCGAAATCCACGAATCGATGACCGGGTTGGCGTCGTCGACATCGGCTTTCAAGGTAAGGCCGATGTGACGGGTGGACGACATGACGCGGGCCATGATCTGGAAGCGGGTGGCTCCCCCGGCGTAGCCCTGCTTCACCTCGGTAGAGCGCTCGACCGGCTCGGCGGTCGGGTCGTCCTCGCCCCGGCCGTAGGGTGACGGCATCCAGTCCATAGCCGAGAGAAAATCGAAGTAGTCCATCGCCAACACGTCACGGACGGCTTTACCTGCGGCAACCCATGCGTCGGTGCGAACCCGAATCCACAGATCGTCATTGGGCTTGATGTGGTACTCAAGCAGCGCGTCGCCGATGACGCCACGAAGCTGGCCGACCAGCGCTTCTCGAGCGTCGTCGATG
The DNA here is from genome assembly GCA_031360915.1 of Actinomycetes bacterium. Lineage (GTDB taxonomy): Bacteria > Actinomycetota > Acidimicrobiia > Acidimicrobiales > Ilumatobacteraceae > JANMCE01. The sequence continues at coordinate 13,858 of JANMCE010000400.1, forward strand.
ACGACAGGAACGACCGGGGCTTCAACCGGGGCAGCCGGTTCGGCTGCTGGCGTGGAAGCCGCGTCGACGGTGGGGTCGGGAGCGGGAGTGGCATCATCCATTGACGACAATGGGCTCACCTCGTCTCACATCATCGAAGTCTTCGTTACGCCACTTGGCACCCATGTCTTCGTTCTTGATGCGGGCCTGCAGCAGCACGATGCCTTCGAGCAAAGCCTCGGGACGGGGCGGGCAACCGGGCACGTACACATCGACCGGGATGATCTGGTCGACGCCCTTGGTGACCGAGTAGCTGTCCCAGTAGGGCCCGCCGCAGTTGGCGCACGATCCCATGGAAATGACGTACTTCGGCTCGGCCATCTGCTCGTACAGTCGCTTGATCGACGGCGCCATCTTGTCCGTGACTGTGCCCGAGATGATGACCACGTCGGCCTGACGAGGAGATGCCGGCAGCGGAATAACGCCAAGACGCATGACGTCGTAGCGCGGGGAACCGAACGCAGCGCCCATCTCAATGGCGCAGCAGGCGAGACCCCACTGGTAGGCCCACAGGGAATACGAGCGGCCCATGCCAAAGAGCTTGGACAGCGGTTTGGGCATACGGCCCTTTTCGACTAGACCCACCGTAGTACTCCCTTACGCCAGGCATACACCAGACCGAGCAGCAGCACGAATACAAAAATACCCATCTCCACCAGGCCAAACCCGCCATAGGTTTCCAGCCGGACGGCCCACGGGAAGATGAACACCGCTTCCACGTCGAAGATAACGAACAGCACGGCAAACACGTAATAGCGGATCTGGCTCTGCGACCAGCCGTCGCC
>JANMCE010000260.1:0-10137 GCA_031360915.1 Actinomycetes bacterium
GGCTACGAATCGGCGAGAGTCGACCCGATCTTCAACGGACGCAAGCCCGATCGTTTTCCCGTCGCCATTCTTGAAGCGGCCAGCGCCGCCGACGTGGTGGCTGGGGTCCGGCTAGCAATCGCTAATGCGTGGAAGATTTCGGTTCGCGCCCGCGGTCATTCTTGGGCGGCCTGGAGCGTGCGTGATGAGGCGCTGCTGATCGACCTTGGCGGCATGCGCGAGCTTCGTATCGATGTCGAGAATCACCTCGCCATAGTGAGCCCGTCATTGCAGGGCGGTCAGCATCTGGCCCCGTTCCTGGCCGAGCACGGCTTCCAATTCACCGGCGGGCACTGCTCAACGGTTGGTCTCGGTGGCTTTGTGCTGCAGGGCGGGCAGGGCTGAAACAGCCGCACCTGGGGCTGGGGGTGCGAGAACCTGATGGCCATCGATGTGGTAACCGCCGACGGCAATTTGGTGCACGCCAGCGAAAGCGAGAACACCGACCTTCTCTGGGCCGCGCGCGGCGCCGGTCCAGGCTTCTTTGGCGTGGTCACCCGCATGTACCTGCGGGTGTACCCCACCCCGGGTGTGATGGCGCAGACCACCTACGTGTTCCCGATGGCCGCGTTCCACGGGTTGATGGCGTGGGCGCATGAGATCCTGCCGACACTGCCCACCGAGGTGGAGCCGGTCATCGTTGGTGCTCGCACACCCATCCCCTTCCCGCCTGATGTCGAGCCGCCACCGAATGCGCCGAAGCCCGGCGAGGCCTACATCGTGACGCACGCCACATGCATGTGTGACTCGCTGGAGCAGGCCGCCGAGTACATGGCTCCGTTGGAAACGTGCCCGGTGCTCGACCAGGCCATCGTGCGTGACTTCTGCATGCCGACCTCCATCGCGGAGGAGAACCCGATGATGGACGCCCAAAACCCGAAAGGCCTGCGCTATCACACCGACTGTCTGTGGACCACGCGTGGCGACTCCGATTTCACGCGACGCTCGGCCAAGTTCATGGCCGACGCCAACTTCGCCAAGCTCGAAGCGTTGCGCGCCACCTACGACCCCACGCACATGTTCGCGTCGTATCTGATCAACCCCGTGTTCTCCCTCAATACATGAGGCATATCGCTGCCGTACGATCACGTCCGTGCGCGCCTTCGGCGATCGTGCCCCGAACTCCACTCGAAGCCGAATTTCCGGGGCTACGATCGATAAATCATGACGTTGGGCTGGGTGTTCGGGGCGTTCGGGGAGCTTCGCCCGGTGGACCGGTTCAGTCTCGGTTGCCTCCTCCAGGCCGACCATCGGTTCGTGCCGGTCACCGCAGCCGATTTCGCTGCGCTGCCCATCCCGACCAGCCACGTCACCGGAGTCACGTTCATCAGCGGACTCCACCACGCGTTGGGGTATCTCGACGGTGCTCTGGCCGACTGGTCGTTGGGTTCGCTGGTGCCCGGCATCATTGGATCGACCGAGCCGATCGAGAGCGCCCCATCGGCATCGAACCGCCTCGTGGCCATGGTCCGTACCCGCGGGTTCCGGGTGTGGGCAGACCTCGATCGGTTCACGCTCGCCGACATTCGCGGCTGGCACGGTGCCGGGAAACGGCTCGCGAACCGGCTCATCATCGCCGCTGTCGAATGTGCGTTACGGACCGCGGTGACCGAACAGGATCACCAGCTCAGCCTGACCTTTGACCCTCCGCCGATTCGGGGTGCCGCCTGCCAGGTGCTCGATAGGTGGGTTGAGGGTATCGCCGATATTCGCGGACGCGCTGCGTTCGAGATCGATGACGTACGCCTCGACAACACCGGCGACCAGGTCGTCACGCACGAGCTGGTCGGCGTCACACCGGAGTACACCCGACGGTTGAAGAACGCTGCACGCTCGCACATCACGTCCCTGGCCGGTAGCGATCCGCTGGTTGCTTCGACGTTGCAGCAGCTGAGCCAGCTGCTCGGCCAGGCCGTCACCACGCAAGGCATCGAAACAGCCCTCACGAAGGCGGGGTTACCGGCGTTGGGCGACCCGGCCGGTGCGCTCGCCGTTTGGCTTACCGGCCCACACTCCCCTGTCTCCGGGTTCGACGGTTGGTGGTCACCGCGACCCTCAGAACTCGTTGCCACCACCCGCCAGCTGCTCGCCGAAAGTGGTGGCGTGCACACTTTGCCGGCGTTGCTCGCTGATGTCACCAACCTCGGGGTAGCCGACGCCCATGCCGTCGAGTGGATCTCCGTCCAGGATGTTCGGATCGTTGACGGCATGGTCGTCTCGCTCGCTGGCAGGCCTTCGTCGGTCGCTATCCGAGCTTTGGAGGCGACCGGGCGGGCGATGTCGGCCCATGAACTCTCCTCATGGCTAGCGCCTGGAGCCGGGCTCGGGGCCGCAATCACGATGTTGCGTCGAAATTCGGCGTTCGTGGAGACGGGGTCGGATCACTGGGAACTCACCGACTGGGGCGGGCAACCAGTCGTGCAGCCGGTCAGTGTCGAAGTCCCGGTAACCGCCGCCGTGCTGGCCGGTGACACCGGCGAAGCCCCGCCCGCTCTTGCCTCGCTGCTCGCTCTGGTACCGGGGACTGAACGAAAGTTGTCCACCCGGTTCGGGCCGTTCGTTGTGTCCTACGATGGGTCTATCGTGATGCGGGGCTCGGTCCGACCGGTCGTTTTGGCGTCCGGTGCCACTCTTGGCGACGTGCTCGTGTTTAACGTCGACCCGAAACAACCTTCGGTTTCGGTCACCGTGTGGGCCGATCCGACGTCTCGTTTGTTTGACCTTGTTCAGCTCGACCCCACCTCTCGGAGCCTCCTATGACTGTCGACCGTCTCGAAGACGCGCTCACCCTGTTCGAACGCGAAACCGCAGCTGCGGTGAAAAGCCTTACCGCCGCACTACGGGAAACCAAGAAACTGCAAGCCGCCGCGTCGTTCGGCCAGTTACGAGACCTAAGAAACGGGATCGACACCGCTGATCGGCTCGCCGACCAAGCGGCCGCAGCGGTGCGCGACCTGCGCGAAGCCTGGACGTTCGATGAGGCTACCTACTTCGCCTCGGGCGGTTACACCAAAGAAGTATTGGCACTCGGTGCGGCCGAGGATCTACGGGCCGTTGAATCCGACGAACGGATCTTGAGTTTCCCGGTGATCGTGCAGATCTCCGCATCTGACACCACGGTTCTCATCGATAAAGTACGCGAGCGACGGGTGCGGCCATCGCTCGTCGTGCGCCGCCTGAAAAACCTGCAGACCGCTCCTCCGAAGTTCAAAGCCGACGCGTTCCTGGAAACGCTCGCCGCCGCCTACGACCTGACCCTCGCAAGAAAAGCATCGCGGCCTGGCAGCGTCGCCAAAGTCCTCGACCTGTACGGCGTGCTCACGTTGATGCCCGGCTCTGCAAGGGAATACGCCAAACAGGAATTCGCCCGTGACCTTTACCTGCTCGACCAATCCGAGATCGTCACGACCAAAGACGGTCGCATCATGTCGCTCCCGGCGTCTGCATTGACCCGTACCGGTGGCACTCTGTCGACCGTCACCCGATCCGGGCAACAAAAAATGTATGCCGGTATCAGCTTCGCTGAGGCCGCATCATGATCACCGTCACCGACTACTCCGCCTTCTTTGCAACCGAATATTTCGACGGGTACCTCGCCGACGGTGGTGCCACCGTGAAATTCGTCGTACCCGTTGACAACGAAACCGCGTCGGCGTTCAGTTCCGAACTGCTCGCCCGCACCCTCGCCGCCAATCTTGTGCCGTTACGGGTCGATGCCGTGGCGACACGCGTGCATCTGATGGACCAGGTGTTTTTCGATATCGCCCGCCAAGTCGATTGGACGATGCTGGCCCGCCGCGCCGCGCATCAGGCCATGGGCGCGGCCGGCTATCCACCGCCGGCCGACCTGTTCGGTGTGCACGCCGTGAGTGTCGAAGGGCTCGCCGCCCAGTACCGGGTCGAACCAGGCGAAGTTGCCCGAGACATCAACCGGCATCTCCAAACCACCCTGATGCGGGACTTCGCCATGGTGCAAGAGTTCCGGGTCGCGATGCTGCGGCTCTGCCAACACGAAATGGCCACCGGCCAAGTTACCGACGCCGAACGCGATGCGGTGATCGCGTGGCTGCACGGTGAACTACGCCAAATGTCGCTCCTGCGCTCCGCGATGATCTTTCGTCGGATCGGGCGGCACAATGCCCGAAGGCTGTTCTTCTCCTTGTGCCGTTGGGTCACCCTCAATGGACATGCCGGGATTGTGCTTGAGCTCGACATCCGCCGGCTCGGGTTCGCCCGCAGGCCACTCCCGGAGGAACGCAACGGGTTCTACTACACCAAAGCCGCACTTTTGGATGGCTACGAACTGCTCCGCCAGCTTGTTGACAACACCGACGAAATGTCGTGCTGCGCGGTCGTGGTGGTCGCTGCCCCCGAATTCCTTACCGACGACCATCGAGGCGTGAACGCCTACCAAGCGTTGAAACTCCGCATCCATGACGAAGTCCGAGACCTACAACGAGACAATCCGTTCGCTTCACTCATCCGAATGGAGATGTCATGAACAACCTGCAACCCGTCGCCGCCCGACGCGCGCTCGAAGCCCTTCGAGCCGGCGTCCCGAACCATGATGCGGTCGCGGCGTTCGGGTCGCTCCAAACGGGCGTCGAAGATCGCTTCACCGAACTCCTCGCCGCAGCGTCCGACGCGGATCGTGCCGAGCCGGTCGGTGGGTTACTCATCGGTGGCGGGTTCGGTTCCGGGAAAAGTCACGTCCTGCAACACCTCGCCACCCGAGCGTTAGCCGCAAACTTTGTGGTCTCCAACGTTGTCATCTCCAAAGAAACCGGCCTGTACGACCCGGTCAAAGTATTCCGCGCCGCGGTCGACGATGCTCGAGTCCCCGGCCGGCTCGGCTCAGCCATCGACGAAATCGCCGCCGGACTCCAAACCTCCTCACCCGAATACGCCGCGCTCTACCGCTGGGTGCATGCCGACGATGCCCCCGTCGACGCCCGTTTCGCGGCGACGCTGTTCGTGCACGAATACGCCCGGGGCGACGCCGAGTTCGCCGACCGGATCGTCCGGTTCTGGGCCGGTGACCCGCTGCCGCTCCCGGATCTGCGCCGACGGTTGAAAGAAGCCGGCGCAGCGGGCACCTACAAGCTGGGCACCGTCAAAGAACGTGACCTGGCGGTCCAGCGCTTCCGGTTTATCTCCCGGCTCATTCGGGCCGCCGGGTACGCCGGCTGGATAATCCTGCTCGACGAAGTCGAACTCATCGGCCGATACTCGTTCCTGCAACGCGCCAAATCGTACGCAGAACTCAACCGGTGGATCCGCGGTGACCGTCAAGACCCCGGCGCCCCCATCGGCGCGGTACTGGCCACCGTTGACGACTTCGAAGCCCAAGTATTGGTCGGCAAAAACGATGTCGAACTCATCCCCAGTCGCCTACGGATGAAGGGCACCGCAGATGCCGACCTGCTCGCAGGCAGCGCCGAGGCCGGTATGCGCGTGATCGAACGACAACAGATCCCGGTCCAGCCACCCGACCGGGACGCCCTCGACCGCACCTACAACACACTCAAAGCGTTGCATGGCGCAGCGTACGGCTGGACGCCGCCTGATGTCGAAGGCCTCGAGCGGCTCCCGTCGAATCGGATGCGCCAATACATTCGGGCGTGGATCAACGAGTGGGACCTCGTGAGACTCGACCCCACCTACCAGCCGCACACCTCGGCTACCGCAATCCAGGTTGATTACACCGAAGCCTCCGAACTGGAAAGTGAAACCGACCCGACCTGACACGGCGAGGTGATAGATGTGGAGGAACTCGCCCGGATCACCGAACTGGTCACCAAAAGCCCCGGCATCACCCTCGTTGAACTACGCGATCTGCTCCGTGCTGGCGGGCGGACATCGTTCACAACCGCAGACGTCCTGGCCACCATCACCGGAACCCCGCATCTGTTCCGGCCACACATTGCCGGCTGGATCCGCAGGCAATCGGGCGATCCCCCACCACGTCATTCTCCCAGCGGTCGCCACGCGGACGTTCCCCTCTACCAATGGCAGGTGGAAGCGCTCCGAGCGTGGCGGCACGCTAACAAATGTGGAGTGGTCGAGGCCGTCACCGGCACCGGAAAGACCCGGGTCGGGCTGACCGCTGCCATCGAAGAACTCGCCCACGGCGGACAGGTGGTGGTGCTTGTACCCACCCGAGAACTCCAAACCCAATGGCATGACGCTGTCACCACCATCACACCACCGGGCACACGAGTCGGGCTGTTAGGTGATGGCCACCGTGACACGCCTGCTGATCACGACCTGATCATCGGGATCGTCAACTCCGCCCGCAACCTTGACCTGCACCCGCGGCGACCCGGGGGGCTGCTTATCGCGGACGAATGCCACCGATATGCCTCAGGGGAGAATCGGCGGGCCCTCACCGAGACGTTCCCGCATCGGCTTGGGCTGAGCGCCACCTTCGCCCGACCCGACGACGGGCATCTCGAATGGCTGCTGCCCTATTTCGGGCCGACCTGCTACCGGCTCGGCTACCAACGCGCTGCCCAAGACCACGTCATTGCCCCCTTCGACATCACCCTCATTGAACTCGAATGCACCGAGGACGAGCGGGCTCACTACGACTACCTCACCGATCAGATCACCAAGGCAGCAGCCGCGCTCATCGCCCGACACGGCCTACCGACCAACCCCTACGGTGCGTTCCTCGCCGCCATCAGCGCCCTCGCCCGCAGCGACTCCCCCGCTGGGGTTCTCGCACGCCGCTACCTGGCCGCCATGCAAGAACGACGGCAGCTTCTCGCTAGCGCCGACTGCAAAAATGACCTCCTCCACAACCTAGCCCCGGCCGTGAACGGGGCCGACCGGACACTTGTGTTCACCAGCAGCATCTCCGCCGCCGAAACCGCAGCCGAAATCCTCAACCAGCACGATATTCGCGCCAGTCCGCTGCATTCTGAACAACCAACCCGCGAACGTAAACAGCACATGACCGCGTTTCGTAACGGGCAACTCGCCGTGCTTGTCGCTCCCCAAGTCCTCGACGAAGGCATCGACGTGGCCGATGCCGACCTTGCCATCGTGCTCGGAACCAGCCGAAGTCGCCGGCAAATGATCCAACGACTCGGCCGCATCGTGCGCCGCAAACCCGACGGCCGCCGAGCCCGATTCGTCCTCGCCTACATCCGCGCGACCATCGAAGACCCCGCCACCGGCGCCCACCACGACTTCCTCACCGAAACCGCCAACGTCGCCCAAGCCATCGCCACCGCCCAGCCCCGCATCGATGGCTGGGAATCCCTCACCGCATCCCTGCTGCCCTAACGCCCTCCTGCCCCGATGCGCCGAGAACTGCTCTACTTCTCGTTTTTCGAGGCCACCCATTTTGTGGCCTTCTAACGCAACTACCAGCGCTGGTGTCCCTGACGGGTCGAAAACGTGCAGCTGGCGCGACCGGGCACAGAACCGGGACGGCGGAAAGTGTTGCCAGATAGCCATGGTCTGGCTACACTTTCCTTCATGGGCGCCGTTGACCTTCTTGAGCTGCCGGTCGTGTTTACGCACGCCCAAGCAAGCGCTGCAGGGATCTCAGATCGAGCCCTGTATACATGGCGTGACTCAGGCGCGGTTGAGGTCCTCGCCCGTGGAATTTTCACTCGGCCTGATTACACCGGCGACCCTGACCTGACCGAGATCACGACCCGAGCTCCGCGCGCAACCCTGTGTCTGTCCAGCGCCCTTGCCCACCACGGGCTAACGGACGAAATCCCATCGGTCATTGACGTTGCGTTACCACGGAACCAAAGACCGCCGCGCACCTCGGCCCCGACCTCGTGGCATCGATTCGACGAATCAACCTTGGATCTCGGACGGGCCGAACTCACTATCGTCGACGACATCAAGATCGGGATCTTCAACCCAGAACGAACAATCATCGACGTCTTCCGGCTACGCCACTTGCACGGTGACGAACAAGCAATCCAAGCGCTGCGCCGCTACCTTCGCAATGCCCGGCAACCGTCGGAACTCCTTGCAATCGCCCGCCACTTTCCGTCCGCTGAACCTGCGCTGCGCCGAGCGATGGAGATTCTCCCGTGAACCGCATACCGGACCGACCAACGCGCGATCCAACGAAGTACCGCCAACACCAGTAACGCTTGCACATAGCGTCACCGAGGGTTGCTTGGCATAAGTATGAAAAGGGCTATCCCTTTCGTTACAGTGGGGCCTGTATGTTGTGGTGATGCCGAGCCCGGTTGGTGGCGTCGATTACCCAAGGACGTGGTCCGAGTTCGTGGCCTGGTTCCCGGACGAAGCCGCGTGTGTCGCCTTTCTGGACCGGCTGCGTTGGGGTGACGGGTTCGTGTGCCCTGGGTGTGGATCGACGCGCTCCTGGCCGGCGAGCCGAGGGCTCGGGTCGCGGGTTTGTGCCCAGTGTGCGAAGCGGACTTCGGTCACGGCTGGCACGATCTTTGCGGGCACGCGCACGCCGCTGACGCAATGGTTCGGTGCGGCGTGGAATCTGTGCGCGACGAAGAACGGCACGTCCGCGCTCGGGATGCAGAAACTCCTCGGGCTCGGTAGCTATGAGACTGCGTGGACGTGGCTCCACAAGCTCCGACGGGCCATGGTCATGCCCGTGCGAGACCTGCTGCGTGGTGATGTTGAAGTCGATGAAACCTATGTCGGTGGAGACGAACCAGTCCTGTCCGGTGGGAGGGCGAAAGGCAAGAAAGTCCTGGTAGCAATAGCTGTCGAATGTCACGGTCGAGGCTTCGGCAGGGTGCGGCTCGCCCGAATCCCCGACGTCACCGCCACCTCGCTCCGTGCGTTCATCCAGGCCAACGTCGAGCCCGGCTCGGTCATCATCAGCGACGCCTGGCAAGGGTACGCATCGATCAACAAGGCCGGTTACACCCATAAGAAAATCTCGGTCCGAGCATCACCGCAGACCGCGTCGGACCTACTCCCGCACGTGCATCGCGTCGCTTCGCTCCTCAAGCGCTGGCTGCTCGGCACGCACCAAGGTGCGGTGCATCCCGAGCAACTCGACTTCTACCTCGACGAGTTCACGTTCCGGTTCAACCGGCGAGACTCCAAAGCCAGAGGCATGTTGTTCTACCGGCTTCTCTACCAAGCTGTCCGCACCGAACCCCGACCCTACGGCGAGATCGCCGCCGGCCCGGTCGAAGTGCCAGCGCCACCGCCGAAGCGTCGCTACCTCAGACGCAAGATATAGGGTCACTGTAACGAAAGGGATAGCCCTTAAGTATGGATATGGGCGGGCCCAAACCGGCTCCGCCTGCTCGGCGCCAATTCCGGTGGGTTTGTCAAGCGGTGCTGGCTCCACCAGGCCCGAACGGTGATCCCCCAAAGACCTGTAGCTCGTCGCTGCATGCTGCTGATAGCCTTTCACTATGGGACCTAGGGTGATGTCAGCCGCAGAACTTGAGCGCCTCACCCCGGCCGAGCAAGACGCCGTGTTCGAAGCGAGCATCGTCCGAGATCTCAGCCTCGTACCACCTGATTTCCTCGCTCGGGTCCGAGAGCGCGCCGCCGAGCACATCAAAGCGAGCGAAGCCGACCCGACGCAGTGATTGCCATGCGCGTGCGCGCAACGGCCAGGTTCTTCGAAGATCTTGATCGTCAGTTACCGGCCGAGCGTGGGCGCAACGGCGAACCATCAACGAACGACTTCCAAACCTTCGAGTTGCTCCGCATCGTCGAAACGTTTGCCGAGCAGTTCTACACGCTGCCCGAACTCATACCAGGTCGGCCCGACTATCGGCTCCTCATCGCCACGGGAACCGTCGTTTCAGCGTTCTCGGTCCTTGGTCAGCTCGCATCAGATGGCGCTGTCGAACTTATCCAACTCGACATCGACCTAAACGCTGGCGACTACACCGACACTAACGACGACGACGACGACGACGACTAACGTCGCACGTCCCTCCCCCACCGCACGCGATGCTCCGAAGCCGACGCACCAACACGGTGATAACGGAAATTATCACACACTATGAACGGAACATCAGGCGAGTCTCCTGGCAACTCTCTCGGCGCTTTAAGTTAAGACAACCAAACTCGGGGCAGTCCCCAGAGCAAGGACGGTGACAGGAAGCGGCTCACCGC
>JANMCE010000415.1:0-13111 GCA_031360915.1 Actinomycetes bacterium
GGCAGGGTGATCGCCAGCGGCCCTCCGGCAGCGATTCGCACCGACCAGAGGGTAATCGAGGCCTACCTCGGCACATCAGCGGGGGTTCACTGAGATGACTGCAGTTCTAGAGTGCAAATCGCTCATAGGCGGCTACGGCAAGATTGTCGCCTTCCGGGAGCTGAACATTGAGGTCGAAGCCGGGAAGGTTCTCGCAGTACTCGGCCCCAACGGCGCTGGTAAGACCACGCTCTTGATGACCATCGCCGGCCTGCTGCCGCGCCTAGGCGGCCAGGTGCTGCTGAACGGGTCGCCCCTGGCAAACGGCAAACCCGCAGCCACGAATCTTGCTGGCGTGGTACTTGTGCCCGACAACCGAGCGCTCTTCACAACGCTCACCGTGCAGGAAAACATCGAGATTGCCCGCCTCAAAGGCGAGAAGAACTCGGTCAGCGAGATGCTCGACCTGTTTCCGGCCCTCAAGAAGCGGTTCAAACTGAAGGCTGGCGCGCTATCGGGTGGCGAGCAGCAAATGCTCGCGATGGCCCGAGGGCTCGTGCAGCGGCCGAAGGTCTTCTTGATCGATGAGATGAGCATGGGCCTCGCCCCGATCATCGTCGAGTCCCTCCTGCCGATCGTGCGTCACGTCGCTGATGAGACGGGCGCCGCGGTCATTCTGGTCGAGCAACATGTGCGGCTGGCGCTGGAGGTAGCAGATGAAGCCATGGTCCTCGTGCACGGCAACGTCAGCCTGCGCGGTCCCGCTGATGAGTTCCGGGACGATCCCAGTCGCCTCGAAGCCGCCTACCTCGGTGCCCACGCCGACGCATAGCCGATGACCCCGGTCATACTCGTAGGTTCCCGACAGTCGAAAGAGGGGTTCGCATGGAGCTTGGTTGGACGGATGGGGAAGCCGCCTTTCGAGCGGCACTGCGGGCGAGTGTGTCCACGCACCTGCGCCCGGGCTGGACACTGGATGACCGCGACATGCCCGAGCAGGCCGACATCGACGCGGTCAAGGCGTTCTGCGCCGCCTTGGGCGACGACGGGTTCCTGACGCCTCACTGGCCTGCTGCCTACGGCGGCCGCGATGCTTCTCCGTGGGAACAGCTGATCATCAGCGAAGAAACATGGTCGGTTGGTGAGCCCCGCGGTGGCCAATACATGAACACCAACTGGATAGGGCCGGCACTCATGCGTTACGGCACCGATGAGCAACGAGCCCTGCATCTGCCGCTCATTTCCGCCGGTCAGGTCAACTGGTGCCAAGGATTCTCCGAGCCCGACGCCGGGTCGGATCTGGCCGCACTACGCACCCGGGCGATTCGTGACGGCGACTCCTACGTCGTGAACGGCACCAAGGTGTGGACGTCGTACGCCCACGCAGCCGAATACTGCTTCCTGCTGGTACGCACCGATCTCGACTCCCCCAAGCGCGAGGGCATCACCATTTTGCTGGTGCCGATGTCGTCGCCCGGAGTTGAGGTGCGCGAGATTCCGAACCCTTACGCCACCCACCTCATTCATGAAATGCACTTCACCGACGTGCTCGTACCCGTCACCTGCCGGCTCGGTGACGAGAACCGCGGGTGGGACATCGTGCGCAACTCGCTCGCCAATGAGCGGGTTGGTATCGCCCGCCATCAACACACAGAATACGTCATCGACCAGACCGTCCGCGACGCTGAAACTTTGGGGATCGACGTCACCGACCCGGGTGTCGAGGAGACACTCGGCATCGCCTACGCCTGGGCCGAAGCATCGCGAGCCTTGAACTATGTCGCCGTGTCCGAGCGCATCACCGACCCCAACGGCTCGCGCCCGGCAGCCTCAGTGTCGCGTGCGATTACCGGGCCGATGGAACGCATGGCCGGATGGGCCTGCCACGAGGTGCTCGGCGACCAGGCGCTGGCCGGCGGCACCGAAGCCGACCGCCAGGTGGTCACCGGCACCAGCAGCATGATCGCCGCTGGAGCCTACGAAGTGCAGCTCGACCTGATCGCGCGCCTCTGCCTCAACCTCCCCCGAGGCCGCTGACATGGATCTCGAACTGAACAGCGAACAACAGATGCTCGATGACGCGGTCACCGCACTTTTTCGAGATCATGCCGGCCAGCGTCGTACCGCTGAACTGGGCAACGAGATCGACACCGCGCTCATCACCCGATTGACTGACGGCGGATTCCTTGATGTCGGCTACGACGCCGGGCCCATGGAGGCAATCATCGTCGCCGAACGAGCAGCCCAGTTCGTGGCGTGTGCACCTCTCGTCGCACGAGTTCTCGTCGCTCCGTTGGCGGGCGTCCGCGACCTGCCCAACACGGTTGGGCTCGTGGCGTCGCCGACCTCGCTCGTTCGCTATGCGGGCTTGTGCGATGCCTATCTTGTGCTCGACGGCGACCTGGCTCGCCTGGCCAGCAGCGACGATGTCTCGGTCGAGCCGGTGCGATCACGGTCCGGGTATCCAATGGGACGGGTGCACGTCGGCCGGTCCGAGTCGCTTGGGGTCGGCAGCGGCGACGCACTGCGACGGGCATGGCAAGTGGGCATCGCGGCCGAGGTCGGCGCATTGGCCGAGGCCGCAATCACGTTCACCGCCCAGCACGTCAGTGATCGTCACCAGTTCGGCCGACCAATCGGGTCGTTCCAAGCGGTACAACATCGTCTGGCCAAGTCGTACGCCAATTCCCAGGCCACCAAGTGGATGGCCCGCAGAGGAGCCTGGTACCACCACGACACTTTCCTGACCGCCACCGCCGCCACCTTCGCTGCCATGACCGCACGCGACGCCTACGACGACTGCCATCAGGTCAGCGGCGCCATCGGCATTACCTCCGAGTTCGGCCTCACCGCATGGACGATGCGGCTGATGGCCCTGCACACCGAACTCGGCGGCAGACGAGTTCACGCCCGACAAGCCGCGCAATCCCGCCGAGCGGCTGGTTAACGTTCGGCAGCGAGTTGGTCAGCGGCAAGTTGTTCGGTGATGCGGTGCATGTAGGTGTTGTAGCCGACGGTGATGCGGCTGCCGCCGGTGACCTGGATGGTCTCGCCGGTAACCCATCCGGCTTCGTCTGAGGCCAGATAGACACAGGCGGCGCCGATGTCGTCCACGGTACCAAGCCGTCGCAGTGGCACCGATTCGATCTGGCGGGCGACTCGGCTCGGTCGGCTCATGCTGCCGCCCGGGGCCAGGCTGTCCTCGGTCGGCACCAGGCCCGGAGCCACGGCGTTCACCCGTATGCCGTGGTGGCCCCACTCGACGGCCATGGTTGCCGTGAGGCTCTCGACACCGGCTTTGGCCGCACCGTATTGGCCGGTCATCGGGCAGGGCTGCGACCCGCTGCGCGACGAGATGTTGATGATCGATCCACCTTGGCCGATCATGGTGCGCGCCGCGGCCTGGGCGGCGAAGAACGTCCACTTCAAATTGAGGTCAACCACCGCATCCCAGGCTGCCTCGGTCAGATCCATCAACGGCCCGACATCAGCCGCGTTGGCGCTGCCGGCGTTATTCACCCAGCAGTCGATAGCGCCGAACTCCCCCACCGCCGCCTGTACCAGCGCGTCGAGCGAGGCGGCGTTCGTGATATCCACGACGACGGCGCGGGCCGACCCGCCGGCAGCACGCAGCTCGGCGACCATGTCATCGAGCGGGCCAATGCTGCGACCTGCGACGATGACCCTTGCTCCGCTGCCAGCCATAGCCCGGGCGATCCCGCGGCCGATGCCTCGGCCTCCCCCGGTGACAACTACTCCCTTGCCATATAGATCAAACACATGGGCCTCTCTCCGGTCACTTGACGCTTCCGTCAGGTTAGTGTGGGCTCCGACCCTGAGGAGCCGCGGTGCGTGATCTCGATCTGTTCCGACAAGAGGTGCGTGACTACATCGCGGCCAACGCGCCCGACCTGCCCTATCGCGTTGGCACCCGATCGCCGGAGAATTTGGCCGAATCAGAGGCGCTGCGAGCCTGGAGCCGAGACCTCTACGCAGCCGGATTCCACGGTGCCGGTTGGCCGGTCGAGTACGGCGGTCGAGCCGACCATAATGCGGCCGAGGAATTCATTGTCACCGAAGAATTCGCCCGGGCTCGGGCCGCCATTCCGATAGGAGCCGGTTCGCTCGCCGCCCACGCTCTGCTCCATTTCGGCACCAAGGCGCAGTGCGAGCATTACCTGCCCAAGATCCGCAGCTACGAGCACGTGTGGTGCCAATTGTTCAGCGAGCCCGACGCCGGTAGCGACTTGGCGTCGATGCGCACGACAGCCGAACGTGACGGTGATGTGTTCGTCGTCAACGGGCAAAAGGTCTGGAGTACCAACGCATTCTTCAGTGATATTGGTTACTTGCTGGCCCGCACCGATTCGACGGTGGTCAAACACGCGGGCATCAGCTGTTTCGCTCTCGACATGTCGCTGCCGGGCATCACCACTCGACCGCTGAAGGAGATGACCGGCACGTCTGACTTCAACGAAGTGTTCTTCGACGACGTTCGAATACCCGCCGACGCCATGATCGGCGAGATGAACAACGGCTGGCACATCGCCACCGACAGCCTCGGTGCCGAGCGTGCTGGGGTCGGGGCGCTGGTAATCCGCCTGCGCCAGAACCTCGACGCGCTCATCGCCATGGTGCGCCGCACCCTGTCCGTCAACGGCCGCCTCGCCGATGATGCCTCGGTACGACAGAACATCGCATCTTTCACCGCGCGAGTTGAGGCCGCGACGCTGCTGTCTCGAGCGGCGATCGAGCGGCGGGCTCTGGGTGAGTTCCGGGAGATGGATGTGCCGCTCACCAAACTTGGATTCGCCGAACTGAACTGGGATCTGGCCAACTACGGGCTGTCCATCCAGGGGATGCACGGCACGTTGGCCACCGACTCGCCCGACGCAATCGATGGCGGCGCATGGCAAGACGAACTGCTCTACGCCAAGGCTTACACCATCTCTGGCGGCAGCAACGAGATCATGCGCAACCTCCTCGGCGAACGAGCCCTCGGACTCCCCCGCGAACCCAAAGGAACAGCCAAGTGACCCACAGCGACCTGCATGTTGGGTTTGTTGGCGCCGGGCAGATGGGGCGACCGATGATTGACCGTCTCGCCGCTGCCGGTCAGCGCCTCACCGTGTTCGCACGCCGCCCCGAGACCCGAGCCGACCTAGCAGCCGCCGGCCTCACCGTGTCGGGCGATCTGATCGCGCTGTCCAGCAGCGTTGACGTCCTCATTCTGAGCCTGTTCTCCGATGCGCAACTCCGCGACGTGCTGCTGCACGACTGCGTGCTGGCCGCGATGCGGCCCGGTTCGACGCTCATTACCCATGTCACCGGAAGCCCCGACCTCGTGGTCGAACTTGATGCGCGGGCACCCGCTGGGGTGCGAGTGATTGACGGGCCGATGAGCGGCACGGCCGAGTCCATCCGGAATGGCCGCTTGACGTTGCTGCTTGGTGGCGACAGTGAGGACATCGAGCGGGTTCGGCCCGTGCTGGCCGCCTACGCCGACAACATCATGCACGTGGGCGTCATCGGTGACGCGCAACGGGTAAAGCTCATCAACAACCTGCTCTTCACAGTGAACCTGCAGATGGCGCTTGAAGCGGCCCGGCTGGGCGAAGCGATGTCGATCAGCCCGAGCACACTGTCGAAAACCCTCGCCAGCTGCAGCGGCAACAGCTTTGCGTTGGCCTTGTTCGAGCGGATGCCGCCAGAAATGATGAAGGCCAGCGCGCGTCCATTCCTCGTGAAGGACGTGGCCGTCGTTCACGATGTGGCCATGTCGATGGGCGTCGACCTCGGTTTACTCGGGCAACTCGCGGATTGGGTCAACCATGACTGAACAACGCAGCCGTTTCGCTGGAAAGGTGGCGTTCATCACCGGCGGTGCCATCGGCTTCGGTCGCGCCTTCGCCCGAGCGCTCACGGCCGAAGGAGCTGCTGTCGCAATCGCCGACATCGACATCGACGC
Organism: Actinomycetes bacterium; assembly: GCA_031360915.1. Classification (GTDB taxonomy): domain Bacteria; phylum Actinomycetota; class Acidimicrobiia; order Acidimicrobiales; family Ilumatobacteraceae; genus JANMCE01. The sequence continues at coordinate 5,948 of JANMCE010000415.1, forward strand.
TGGCGAGCGTACGGCCGCAGAGCTGCGCGCCGACGGTTTTCGAGCTGTCGCTGTTCAATGCGACGTGTCGGATGAGGTCGCCGTCGACGCAGCCGTCACTCGCACCATCGAGGAGTTTGGTGGCGTTGACGTCTTGATCAACAACGCCGGCCTCCACCTGTTGCACTACAACCAGCCGTTTGGCGTGCTGCCCCGCAGCGAACTCCGCGACCTGTTCAACGTCAACGTCATCGGCGTTGTGAACTGCACCGTCGCATGTCAGGCCTCGATGCGAACGCGAGGCGGCGGAGCAGTGCTCAACATTTCCTCCATCGCCGGCTACATGACGTCGTCGCCCTATGGCGTCTCCAAGCTCGCCGTACGCGGCCTGACCGTCGCCTTCGCCACCGAGCTGGCTCCTGATCGCATCCGAGTGAACGCCGTCGCGCCCGGGCTCATGGCTACCGAGAATGCACTCGACGGATTGCCACAAGACATGATTGCTGACTTCGTCGAGAATCGACAGCTTGTCCATCGTCTTGGCCAGATGGCCGACATCGTCGCGACCACGCTGTTCCTGTGTTCAGACGAAGCGAGCTTCATCACTGGCGAAACGCTCAAGGTCAGCGGCGGCTACCCACTCTCGATTTAACGCGCTCGGCTCCTCGTAGCCGGGAAGGTCTCAGGCGGCCTTCCAGCCGCCGTCGGCGGTCATAATGGCGCCGTTTACGTTGCTGGCTTCGCCACAGGCGAGCCAGGAGATGACCGCCGCTATCTCGTCGGGTTGTGCGGTGCGCTCACCTAATGAGATGCCGAGTTGTTGCCGCTCCCACGACCAGCTCACGGTGGGTGTAGCTGTCGTGCCAATGTTGGTGGCGACGCCACCGGGGCAAACTGCGTTGCATCGGATGTTCTGTGGCCCATAGGAGTAGGCGATGTGCCGAGTAAGCCCGATGATGCCGTGCTTCGAAGAGACATAAGCCGCTCCGGCACCCGAACCGCCGAGCCCCGCCACCGAGGCAACGTTCACGATCACTCCCCCGCCCCGACCTGCCATAAGCGGCACCAGACGGCGACAGAGTCGCATCGGTGCGGTCAGATTCACAGCCAGCACATTCTCCCAAAGCGCGTCGTCGAGGTCACCAACCGGGACGAAGTGATCCATAATCCCGGCGACGTTGGCCAGAATCTGAAGCGGTCCCACCGCCTCGGCGAATGCCACGAGGTCATCGATGAAACCCGATTCGCGCAGGTCACCGGTGAGGGGGTGGATGCTTGCATGCTCGGCCACGAGCGATGCCAACCCAGCGGCGTTGCCGTCGGTCGCAACGACGAGCGCACCTTCCTGAGCGAGCCGCAACGCCGTCGCACGACCGATTCCTGACGCCGCTCCCGTGACAAGCGCTACTCGCCCCTCATGCCGTGTGAGATCCATTGCGGGTCAGACGTCCCACTCCAACGGAAGATTGTCGAGGCCGATTTGGCCGCCGTGCTCACGGATTTCACTGCCCGGCTTGAGGCGATACTCAGGGATACGTTCATGCCACATTTCCATGGCGACTCTCAGCTCAAGCCGAGCAAGATGCGAACCGAGGCATCGATGCGGCCCGACACCGAAGGCGATGTGACGATTGTCCTCTCGGTCGATGAGCACGGTGTCGGCGTTGGGGAATTCCCGAGGATCACGGTTGGCGGAGACGAGGGGCAGATAGACCATCGTCCCTGCCTTTACGGGGCAGCCAGCAATCTCGGTGTCGGACATCACCTTTCGTCCGGGCGTCACGAACGAGTAGAACCGCAAAAACTCCTCGATGGCGCTGGGGATGATGGTCGGATCGGCCACCACGCGCTGTCGGTCGCTGTCATGGGTCGCCAGATGCCAGAAGCTGAAGCCCAGTTGGGCGGCAACGGTATCGAGCCCGGCCATGAACATCAGCAGGCAGAAATCGAGCAGGTCTTGGTCGGGGATCGGCTCGCCATCGATCTTCCAGCCAATCGCCACGCTGAGCAGATCGTCCTGCGGGTCGGCCCGGCGCCGAGCGATGAGCTGCGAGAAATAGCCCATCACCGCCATCATTGCGTTCATCTGGCGTTCCTGATCTTCGGGCGTTGAGCGACCGCCGTGCAGGATGTCGACCTCCCACTGCTGGAAGAGGTCGGCATCGGCCCGGGGTAGACCCATGATGTCCATGAAGATCGTGTTGGGGAAAAGCAGCGCGACATCATGGATGAAGTCGCACGAACCGCGGCCAACCACCTCGTCGAGGATTTCACCGAAGCGCTCTCGGATCTTTGCCTCCATAGCCGCTATCGCGGTTGGCGAGAACAACGGCCCGAGCAACTGTCGCCACTTGGTATGAATAGGCGGGTCGAGCATCTCGGGAATCCACCGGTACGGCGGGTTCGGATCGGTCGGCGTCACCGCCGAGTTCGAGAACACCGCGTGGTTCTGAAAGGACGCTCGAATGTCAGCCAGCCGGGTGACCAGGAAATAGTCATTTCCCGCCGCGAGCCCCGAATGAATCGGCGCCTCCTCCCGTTTGGCATCGAAGTTGTCGAAGTGCCAACCGGCCGCTGCGCTCGGGACGTTGATCGTCTCGTACTGCGTCACCGGGCACCGCGTCTGCATCGGGCTTGGCGTGTCATGCGTAGTCATGGTTCCCCCTGGGAAAGCTCGCGTGCAAGAAATAGTAACCTCATTTCTCGGGGCGTCAGTTTCCGAGACGGAACGATGTCGAACAAAGGGGCACGATATGGGTCAGCAGCTTGCAGACAAGGTGGTCGTCATCGTGGGCGCCTCGGTGGGCATCGGTCTAGCGGCGGCGCAGGCATGCACGGCGGAGGGCGCTCAGGTTGTGATGATTGCCCGAGGTCAGGCCAGACTCGAGGAAGCAGCCGCCGCGATCGGCGTGGCAGCCACGGCGATTGTGTGCGATGTGATGCAGCCCGACAGTGTGCGAGCGGCTTTCCACACCATCGGCGAGAAATTCGGGCACATCGATGCCCTACTCAACGTCGCGGGCGTGGCTCGCATACGACGCATCGAGGACGCGACCGACGACGACATCGCCTTCGTGGTCGGCGTAAACATGCTCGGACCCATCTACACCACCCGGGCAGCGGTGCCCTTGATGCGAGCAGCGGGTGGCGGCGACATCGTGAACGTTTCCTCCGAAATCGTTGGGGAGTACATGCCGCAAATGGTGCTCTATGGGGCGTCCAAGGGCGGGCTCGACACGTTTAGCCAGATGATGGTGCACGAGTTGAAGGCCGACAACATCCGTGTGGTGAGGTACACGAGCGGCTCGGTCGGTGGAACCGGCTTTGGTGACAACTTTGCCGAGGGCGAGGTCGAGCGCGTCTGGCCCGAGTGGGATGCCAGCGGTTACCTCACCCGCGTCGCTGGCCCCGGCATGGAGCCAGCCTGGATGGCGGATGCCATTATCTTCGCCATCACCCGACCACGGGGTCAAATGATCGATGTCATCAACGTCCGCTCGTTCTCCCCTGGTGCTGCGGCACCCACCGCCTGAGCAGGACCGGACGCACGCTCCGGAAACGGTGTAGTGAGATTCGATCTAGTCTGGGCGCTGCGTTGAACAGTTTCGATCCGGCCTGGGCCGGATGGCGACCACCGCTTACACGCACCAACCGTATTGACCGCACTACCGGAGAACTCACCATGAATCGCCACAAGTCGATCGACGATGGTCTCGCCAAGGTCCCGTTGTTTGCGGGTCTCACCGACAAGGAACTCGAATCGGTTCGTAGCCTCATGACCGAGACGGCCGTCCCGGCCGGAACGACGTTGGCTCGTCAGGGTCAGACAGGTCACGAGTTCTTCATCATCGTCTCCGGTACTGCCTCCGTTGACCGCGACGGCGAGCATGTCGCCGATGTCGGTCCGGGCGACTTCCTTGGTGAAATGTCCCTGCTCGATGGCGGGCCGCGCAACGCCGACGTGTCGGCTTCCACGGAAATGACCCTCATGGTCGTGAGCCAGCGGGACTTTTCCCAGCTCCTCGATACTGCGCCCATGATCGCCCGTCGTATGCTTCCGACTCTCGTCAAGCGCCTACGCGCCGGAGCCGCAGACCACCACACGCACTGACCCCGAATGGCTGGCGAGCCTGCCGAACGTTGTCGAGGTGTTTTACGACTGTTCTCCGGTCGTGGCCGGCGCCGCCAAAGGGTGATCAGCGGGTCGTCGGCGGGCGGTTCAGGCGGGGCATCGCGGCGCGTTCGTCGCGTTTGGGGTTCCCGATGTGGGTGTACGCGAGGCCGTTGGCCAGCGCCGAGGTGCGGGTCATGTCGATGGCTTCCCAGATGGCTCGCACGGTGCCCTGAATCGCCTCCGGACGGCGGGCAGCGATCTGGGCGGCGATGTCTTGCGCTCTGGTCCGCAGCTCGGCCGTGGGCACAACCTCCGTGACGATGCCGATGCGCAGGGCCGTCTCGGCACCGATGCGCTCCTCGGTACCCATCAGCGCCCATCGCAAGACTTCCCCCAGTGGGACACCCCGCTTGAGCATGCCGATTGGCTCCAGCGCCGAGACGATGCCGCCGTTGGCGTGGGGGTCAAAGAAGGTGGCGTCGTCGGAGCAGATGACGATGTCGCATTCATTCACGAAGTACATGCCACCGCCGGCGCACATACCGTTGATCGCAGCGACGACCGGCTTCCAGACCTTGTGGGCCCGCGGACCGAGGCTGGCGCCTGGGTCCATGTGGTTCCAAATGTTTCTGTCCATCCACCACGCGCCAATGGCGATGTCGATACCGGTGCAGAACGCCCGCTCACCATTGGCTCGCATTACGACGGCATGAATGGCATCGGTGTCGCGTACGATGCCCCAGACCTCGGTCAGCTCGTTGGCCATTGTTTCGGTGAACGAGTTGAGTCGCTCGGGCCGATTGAGGGTGATGGTGGCGACGTGGTCATCACCGACGGAAAATTCGATGGTCTCATACTGCGATGCATCGGTCATGGTTGCCTTCCGAGCTCTTTCGGTTCACGGGGAAGACCGAGAACGCGCTCCCCCAGCAAATTGCGTTGGATTTGATGAGTGCCGCCGGCGATGGTCGCTTGACGGGAAGCGTTCAGGATGTGGGAGGCGATGTCGCCATCACGATCATCCGACGCCCACGCCACTCCAGCGGGACCGAGCAGGTCGATGACGACTTCCGAGGCCAGTTGTTCAAGGTTGCCGGCGGCGAGTTTGATCAGCGACCCCGCCACCGGGTTCCCACCAGCGACGGTCCCCACCAGCACTCGGACGACCAGCCAATCGAGCAGCAGTTCACGGGCGACCACATCAACCGCCCGCTGGCGTTCGACCGGCCCGGCTCCAGCGGGCGAAACGGCGAGCGCGGCCACCACCTGGCGTTTGCGCCGTCCACCGCCTGATCCCCCGACGTAGCCGCCCCGCTCACCCGACAAGGTGCCCGTGGCGACCTGCCATCCCTTGTTGAGCTCGCCGACGATCTCGTCGTCGGTCATCTCGACCGAGTCGAGGAACACCTCGTTGAAGTGATGCCCGCCCGCGATGTCGACCAGCGAGCGCACCGTCACGCCGGCCCGATCCATCGGCAGGATGAACATCGTGATACCAGCATGCGGCGTGTCGGCCGTCGGGTCAGTGCGGGCCAGCACGATGCCGAATTGTGCTTCGGCCGCCATCGACGACCACACCTTCTGACCGCTGACAACCCAGACATCGCCATCTCGGGTGGCTTTGGTTCGCAACGAAACCAGGTCAGAACCGGCGTCAGGCTCCGAGAACAGCTGACACCACACCTCTTCGCCGGCGATGATCTTTGGCACGAAACGTCGCTTCTGTGCCTCGCTACCGTGTTTCAGCAATGTAGGTAGGGCAAGCCCCATACCGAGCGACAGCGGACGAATCGACGGGCACTCGAACCGCTGCATCTCCTCCGCCACAATCTGATCATGGGCTGCCGTCAGACCGCCTCCGCCATATTCCTTCGGATGTTTCAGCCCCATGAACCCGGCCGCTGCTAGTTGCCGCTGCATCGCGATGCCGCCGTCGACGAGCGCCTGGTGTCCATCGGGGGCGCGGGCGATGATGTCGACGCGGTCGTCGTCACGATTCGGGTCGCGAGGCGCGTAGTGCTCCGTGAGCCACCCGAGCACTCGACTTCGAAACTCATCCATGCTCTCCACGCCAACCTCCGGCCCAGGAAAATAGGTGACTACTTCTTTTCGCACAACTCCGGGCGACATAGGGTGCTGCCACACGGCAGCGACCGGAGCTTCGGAGGCGACGATGGACAAGATTTGGGCAAACTCAGGCGACTCACATTTTCTTGAGCCTGACGACCTCTGGCGATCGAGCCTTCCCGCCAAGCTGGCCGAGTTGATGCCACGGTCCGAGAAGGACCCGGATGGTCAGCACGAGACTGTGCATGTCGACGGCCAATCCTTCCGCCGCCGTCTGCCCGCCCAGGCACAGCAGGAGTTTTACGAGGCGTCGCACCGACCGCCGGGCGCTCGCGATGCCAAAGCCCGGATGGCCGACCTCGATTCCGAGGGCGTGTGGGGTGAGGTCATTTTCCCGTCGTTGGGTATGTGGAACGCCTCCTTCCGCACTCGGGAAGCGCTGCGTGCCGCTATCGAGGTCTCGAACAACTGGGCCAAGAGCGAGATCATGAGCGTCTCCCCTCGTCTGGTGCCCACCGCGCAGGTCTCGTTGCTGTCGATCGAAGATGCCATCGCCGAGATGCAGCGAGCCGTCGGCATGGGTTTCCGCGCCGTATTCCTACCGACCACGCCACCGCAGTATGTGAGCGACTACAACCGCGACGATTGGGAGCCGTTCTGGGCTGCGTGCGAAGAGGCGAACATGGTGATCGCCTTCCACATCGGCACCGACCCGGTCGATTTCGCCTCAGGCGAAAGCATCGGCATCGCCTACCGCGGCCCCGGTGGCGCCGTGTTGAACTACACCGAAACAACCTTCTCCGGACAGCGGGCGACGATGAAAATGGTGGCCTCCGGTGCGCTTGATCGGCACCCCGGCCTGATCACATGAAGCAACCGAAACAATCGGCCAAGACCGGCGAGGTCGTTGCGGCTGCTATTCGACGACGGATCGCCAGTGGCGAGCTTAAGGTTGGCGACCGACTCCAGTCGGAGGAGGAGATGACCGAGTCGCTCGGCGTCGC
>JANMCE010000426.1:0-20920 GCA_031360915.1 Actinomycetes bacterium
GCACAGTGCCACGCCCAGCCGCTCAATCGCTGCTGATCAGCAAAGTCGGCCCGCCCGTTTGCCCACCTCAACTGCTCCCACGGGTCGGTGATGATGGTGACCCACGGGAACAGACGGTGCAGAACTGCTGCGGCGAGATCCGGCTCTGGGTGGAAGGCCAGACCCAGGCCGCGTGCGGCATCGTCGGTGTGGATCAACATCTCATCGCACGCCATGGCGGCGAAACCGGATGGATCGGCCATACCGAAAGGGTGAAAGCCGCGGGTCGTAGTTGGTGTCGTTTCGATCACCGCCGCGACGACCTCCGCATAGGCAGCAAGCGTGTCGACCACATCCGCCGGACCGGTGTCGGTCTTCACTGGATGTTCGACCGACTGGAGATCGGTGCCAGCTGCTGCGAGGTCGATTGCGTACCAGAGGCACGTCTCGGCCGCGTGGGCCACGATCCCGAGTACCGAGAAGTCGAGGCCCGGTACGGAGGCATTCCAATCGCCATCCAACGAAGCCCGCAGGAAGGAGACGCAGTCACGGGGCGTCCGCCGTACATGGGAGGAAGTCATCGACATCTCAGCGATCCTCTCGTCGAACCTGTCGGCGAAGTCTCCACGCAATGTAGATCGGGTGCTCGAATCTTCGCTCTCATGGCAGGTTGCACTGCTCGTCGGCGAGCTCCTCCTGCATCCACGGCAACTCGTAAAGGTGGAGCCCATCTATCGCTGCCCAAGGTTGGAGTGCGGTTTGTATCGACCCCGGGAGAGCGAATAGGGATTGCGTGGAGGTAGGTAACCGTAGGTGTCTCCGTTTTCGGCGATGTTGAGGTAGTGCCTCGTGTCGCGGTGTTTGTATAGGTAGATGGCGGGCCGCTTCGCCCGTCGCTCAATCGACATCAGCATTCGCAACCTCTAAAGCTGTGCGCAAGGGCCTGATGATGTCGGCCGATAGAGGCAGCAGGGCTGCGAATATCCGGCAATGTTGATCATTCCTTAACGAACATATGTTCGTCACTCTGCTACAATGATCCTCATGTCGGAAGCAATCACCACCACGCTTGACGCCCTTCGGGCGGCGCTTGATGCGGTTGCTTGTGTTGATCCTACTGCGCATGAAACGACTGCGGTACTGGGGTTTTGTCAAGATCTGCACCGGCTGATGGGCGGGCTCGAAGGTGCGGTGGCTCAGGTCGTTCATGCGGCCGCCGAAGGTGATGGGTGGAAGGCAACGGGTGCTGCATCGGCCTCTCACTGGCTCGCGGCGGCGTCTGGTTCTTCGGTCACCAAAGCCCGGTCTGCGATCGCACTCGGCAAGTCCCTCAAGGCCTGCCCTGAGCTGGCTGCCAAAGTTGTTGCATGTGCAATTAGTCCGGAGAACGCTCGGGCCCTCGGCCGGGCGATCGGCAAGCCAGCGTTCGAGCTCGACAAGGCTGAGCTGTTGAAGGCGGCCGAGCGGTTAAGCCCGGCGAAGTTGAACAACGAGATCGATCAGTGGCTGGCTATGGTTGACGGTCCGGGGGAGAAGGAGCGTGAGGCTCGGGCTCACGCAGCTCGATCCCTTCGGTTCAGCGCAACGGCCGACGGCATGGTGCGCGCCACGGCACTGCTCACCAATGAAGATGCCAAGGTGGTGCAGTCGGCCATCAGTCATATCGCCGGGCAGCAGCGCCTCGATGAAACAGGCCGCACGCCCGAGCAGCGAAACGCCGATGCGCTCACGGACCTGTGCGCTGCCTATGCCGCGGGTGATGTGTCGGGTGGGCGTCAGCGACCGCAACTGCTGATCACCGCTCCGCTTGAGGTGCTTGAGCAGCGTGCCGGGCGAGCCGTGGTGCACGGCGCCAACGGAACGATCTCCGCCGATGCCGTTCGTCGGCTGTGTTGCGATGCCAATGTTCACCGGGTCATCACCGACGGGGCCTCGGCCATCCTTGACTTCGGCCGATCGGTTCGAACGGCCACCATCGAACAGTTCAAAGCTCTCACCGTGCGAGATGGTGGGTGCGTCATCCCCGGATGCGATCGGCCACCCGGATGGTGTCAAGCGCACCACTGGAAGCGAGATTGGATCGAAGGCGGCGAAACAAACCTGGCCGACCTCGGTCTGGTCTGTAGCAGTCACCACCACTTGATCCACGATGACGGTTGGCAACTCACCGGTGGCCCCGATAGTTGGCACTTCGCCCCACCCGTATCTCACGCCCAGGCGGCGTGAGCAATGCGGCGCGCCCCCGGCCCGCAATCCATCTGGTCCTGTCGCCCGTATATCGGTGGGGGCCGCATGTTGCGGCAGGGCGCCAATTGAGAGGAAACGTGCATGCGAAGAGCAACACTGTTTACGTCCACTATCGCCGGAACTGTCATGCTGCTTGGCGGTGTCGCCGCAGCATCCGGCCACGAATGGAAGGTCGGACGGCTCACGGGGGCGAACGAGGTTCCGGCCAATGCCAGCACCGCGTCAGCCAAGGCTTCCTTCGAAATGGAGGAAGACGGCATGATCCACTACAAGATCCGGATCAAGTCGCCGATCAAGGGTGCATTCATGGCCCATATTCATCTGGCCGAAGTCGGCAAGAACGGTCCCATCGCGGTCTGGCTGTATGGAGGTCCGCCGCCCAATCCGGCCAACGCCAAGGACTTCGCCAAGGGCGAGACACTGGCCCGCGGCTCGTTCGACGCCAGCGCAATTCAGATCGCCGGGCTCACCCTCGACCAGCTCATGGCTCGGATGGATGCTGGTACTGCGTACGTCAACGTGCATACGAAGGCGTTTCCGGGCGGCGAAATTCGAGCACAGATCGTCGGCGACGTCGACGACGACTGAACGACGGCTGCTCACGGGGTCGTGCATGCGGCCTCGTGAGCGTGGCTGGCGAAAAGTCACAAAGAGGCGGAACGGGACAACACCTCCTTGGTCCGGCGTGCCGGCTGATAACCACGCCGAGAACTGCTGGTACCAGTGCCAGTTCAGCTGCGACCGTTGAAGTCCGTCATGGCCGGACCGACGCCATTGGCTGCGATCGACTCGACGGCATCGGCGGCCACTTGAACTGCTACATCCAACAGCGATCGTTCGGCCTTGGGGATCTTCTTCAGCACATGACTGACACCGGCGTCCTTCGACGGGGGCTTGCCCACCCCGATACGCACCCGCAGATAGTCCTGCGTATGCAGATGTTGGGTCAAAGAGCGCAGGCCGTTGTGGCCAGCCAGACCGCCACCGGCCTTGACGCGCACGACACCGGGCGGCAGGTCGAGTTCGTCCTGCACCACGATGATCTGTTGAGCAGATTCGATCCCGTAGCGGCGAACCAGCAGGACAGCCGCTTCGCCCGACAGGTTCATGTAGGTAGTCGGGCAGGCCAACGCCAAGCGCTTGCCGGCCAGCAGCGCTTCGACCGTGGTGGCTTTCAGTTTCGACGACGCCAATCGGGTGCCGCCCCGACGGGCAAGCTCGTCGATCACTTCGAATCCAACGTTATGGCGCGAGCGCGCGTACTCGGCCCCGGGATTCCCGAGGCCGATCACGACGAAATCGGATGGTGTGCCCCGACGCTCGGAGCCCTTGCCCCACAGCGCCATACGGCAGGTTTACTTCTCTTCGCCCTCGGCGTCCGCGGCCGGTGCGTCGCCCTCAGCACCGTCTTCGCCTTCGGCCTCTTCGTCTTCGACAGCAGCGCGGGTGACGAGCACGTTGACCAGAATGGTGTCGGGGTCCATGGGCGTGGTGACGTTGGCCGGCAGCACAATGTCGGAAACCTTGATGACCGAGTCCATGTCCATGGCGGTGACGTCGATGGAAATCTCGTTGGGGATGTCGGCCGGCTTGGTGGAAACCGTCATGGTGGTGTGCTGCAGGTCGACAATGCCGTTGCCCGAGTTGACGGCCTTCGACTCACCGTGGAGCACGATCGGCACTTCAACGTCGATGACGACGTTGAGGTTCACTACCAGGAAGTCAACGTGGGAAACGTTGCGCTTTACCTTGTCCCGCTGCAGCTCTTTGATGACGGCAGCGTGCTTGTTGCCGTCCACCGTGAGCGTGAGCACCGCGTTGGTGCCAGCTGGGCCGGTGAGGGCCACACGCAGGTCACGACGGGCAACCGACACCGACACGGGACCCACGCCGTTGCCATAGACAACACCGGGAATGCGGTCCTCAGCGCGGAGGCGTCGTGACGACGGCGACCCGTGGGTCCGTCCAGTTTCGGTTGCAAGGATGACTTCCGACATGACGCGCTCCAACTCAGTGTTTACAAACGGCGATGAATCTTAAGCCACGGGCCCCAAATGTGCCAATGGCAGGCTCTCAGCTCTGGTTCTCGCCGCCGAAGATTTCGGAAACGCTGCTGTCGTCGAATACGGCGGCGAGGGCATCTGCGATGATTTTGGCCACGGAAAGCACTTCAAGCTTGGCGAAACGCTTCTCCGGCGGGATGGGCACGGTATTGGTGATGACCACCCGGTCGATGGGGGCCGACTTCAGCCGGTCGATGGCCGGGCCGGACAACACGCCGTGGGTGGCCATGGCCCACACATCGGCCGCGCCCTTGGCCTTCAGGATCTCGCAGGCCGACACGATGGTGCCGGCGGTGTCGATCATGTCGTCCACCAGAACGCACTGACGGCCCTCGACATCGCCGATTACGTCACGGGCGATCGCAACGTTGGTGCTGCCCTTGGGGCGGCGCTTGTAGATGAAAGCGAGGTCGGCATTGAGGTGCTGGGCCATGCGCTCAGCCACCTTGATGCGACCAGCATCCGGGCTGACGATGACTGGCGACGTGCCGTTCTCCCGGATGTACTTTTCGAGCACCGGGATGGCCGTGAGGTGATCGACGGGGCCATCGAAGAAGCCCTGGATCTGCCCGGAGTGCAGGTCGACCGACACCATGCGCTTGGCGCCCGCGGCCTTGAACAGATCGGCCACGAGCTTGGCGGTAATCGGCTCGCGACCCTCGGCCTTGCGATCCTGTCGGGCGTAGCCGTAGTTCGGACACACTGCCGTAATGCGCTTGGCCGATGCCCGCTGGGCCGCATCGATCATGATGAGCTGCTCCATGATCGAGTCGTTGATGCTGCGGTCACCGCTCATGCCATGCGACTGAATGATGAACACGTCAGCGCCGCGCACGCTCTCGGAAAAACGGGGACGGATCTCACCATTGGCGAACTGCACCAGGTTGGCTTCGCCGAGCTCGATACCGAGATGGATGGCGATCTCTTCGGCCAGTTCTACGTGGGTAGACCCGGAAAAAAGCGCCAGGACCTTCTTGGTAACCCGTTCCATCAGTTGTCTCTTTCGTGCGGTGGTTGGATCGACTCTACGACCCGTCGGCGAAGGGACCGGTAATCGCGCCCGGCATGATCTTGGCACCTTCGGCCAGTGAGGCATAAGGGCCGACGTGCGCGCCCGCTCCGATAATTGACTTGCGGATCACCGAATTCTCCACGACGCACCCGTCTTCCACCACAGAATCGATGATGCGGCTGTCTGGCCCGATCTCGCATCCGGCGCCAATCGAGGTGTCACCCTGCAAGATCGTTCCGGGGAATAGCGTCACGTCGCGACCAAGTGTGACCGTGACATCGATGAACGTTTGGCGTGGGTCGAACATCGTCACACCGGCGAGCATCCAAGCCTTGTTGGTGCGGGCCCGCAGCTCGCGTTCGGCCATGGCCAACTGGAAGCGATCGTTCACTCCCTGGGTTTCGCCGGGGTCGGCTACCACCACCGAGCCGACCGGGTAGCCAGCGGTCGCGAGCAGCGAGATCACATCGGTCAGGTAGTACTCACCCTGCGCGTTATCGGGCGAAAGCTTGCGCAGCGCCGGGCCGAGCAGATCGCGGCGAAACGCAAAGATGCCGGTGTTCCACTCTTTGATGGCGCGCTCTTCCTCGGTGGCGTCTTTGTGCTCCACGATGCGGGCAACCCGACCGTGTTTGTCGCGCACGATGCGTCCGTAGCCGGCCGGGTCGTCGGTGACGGCCGTGAGGATGGTCGCAGCGTGACCAGCCGCCTCATGCTGCTCGACAAGAGCAGTGATGGTCTCGGCGCGGAGCAGCGGTGTGTCGCCCGGCATCACGACCACGGTGGATGTGTCATCGACATCGTCGGCTGACTCGAACGCCGTCATGCCGACGATGACGGCATCACCCGTGCCCCGTTGCACCCGCTGCTCGACGAAACTGACGTTGAGTTCCGAGGGTGCCTGTTCGGCCACTTTGCGGCTGACACGATCGGCACCGTGGCCGACCACAACGGCGGTTCGTTCCACCGGAAGGCCGCCAAGCGAATGAATAACGTGCATCACCATCGGACGACCGCACACCGGGTGAATAGGCTTCGGGCGGTCCGAACGCATGCGAGAACCTTCGCCGGCGGCAAGAACGATGGCAGCTATCGGCCGTTGAGTCATACGTTGGTTTTACAACATGCCTCGAACCGACGTAAGGGGGCGACAGGAAAACGGCCGGACGGTCTAGAGTGGTTCTCGCCCGATGGCGGGTAGTTCAATTGGCAGAACACTGGACTTTGAATCCAGTTGTTGAAGGTTCGAGCCCTTCCCCGCCAGCTACAACATGCTTCGCTTGCTCGCTACCGCTCCCGGCGCTCATTCTCGCTTTGCTCGGCAATCCTCCGAGCGTTGTGGGTGTTTACGTCAGCGGGTTCGCACCAGATGGGGTGGACCGACTACCGTTCTCAGCCTTATGGGATCGCTGATCAAGAAGCGCCGAAAGCGCATGCGCAAGAAGAAGCACAAGAAGATGTTGAAGCGCACGCGTTTCCAGCGTCGTAACAAGTAACTATGCGGCAGATCTCCTGATTTGGGGGAGCTACGACCGACCGCCCGTTACGACGGGCGGTCGGTTCGCGTCTGCACGACTACCGCATCGGGCAGCGCCTCGATCAGTTCGGCATGGTGACCGGCCAGAAACCAGGTGGACCCGCTGCCGGCCATCGTCGGGCGCATACCAGCTGCTTCGGTGATGCGGTCCCGCCAGCGAACGAGAGCCGGTTCGACCACCAGGGCGGCTTCCTCAAGATCATTCGGCCCTTCTGCGTGAGGGCCGCCGAGTGCATCCCAGGCCTGGTAGGCGGCGACGGTGGAGACTCCTACCGGCGGAACGATCAGCGTGAACGACCTGTCGAGGTGCGGGAGCGGGTCGATGATGTCGCCGATTCCCGTGACCCGGCCTCGGCCGCCGACCACGCAGAACGGCACGTCGGCGCCGACGCTCGTTGCGATGGCAACGTCGCGGCAGTCCGCCCACCGCAGCACCGCGGCCGCGTCGGCTGAGCCGCCACCCAGGCCGCCCTGCGCCGGGATGTTCTTGGTCACGTGCACGGCGGCATGGCGACCAACCGCACGCAGGGCCTTGCGGACGAGGTTGCGGTCGTCGATCGGGAGTCCAGCGCCGAACGGGCCCGAGATCGACAGGCTGTCGCCGTCCGTGAACGTCAGTTCATCGGCGAGTTCCAGCGTCACCATCTCGGCATCGATCCGGTGATAGCCATCGTTTCGCACCCCCGTGAGTCGCAGGGAGACGGTGAGCTTGGCGGGCGCACGAACAACAACGGTCATGCTGCCACCCTTGCAGATGCAAGCCGCCTACGCCTTGGGGGCGGCGACGGCGCGGGTGAGGGCGCCCCACTGCTGAACGTCGAGTTCTTCGGCTCGCGCTTCGGGGCGGATGCCGGCCAACTCGAACGCCTCGGGTGTCACGTGAGCGGCCAACGCTCGGCGAAGCATCTTGCGTCGTTGACCGAACCCGGCCTTTACCAAGGAGAACAACAGCGCCCGGTCAACGTCGGGCACGGCGGGCGTCGGCCATCGGGTTATCGAGACCAGTGCTGAGTCGACCTTTGGCTGTGGGAGGAACACCGTTGGTGGCACATACCCGGCAATGCGTGCGGCGCCCCAGTAGGCGATCTTGACCGAGACCGCGCCGTACGGGTCGGTGCCAGCGGCAGCCACCATGCGCTCGCCGACCTCGCGCTGCACCATTACCAGCATGCGGCTGATCTGGGGCACGTCATCGAGCAGGTCGCACACGAGCGGCGTCGCGACGTTGTAGGGAAGATTGGCCACCATCGTCCAACCGTCGGTGTCACCAAGTACCTGCAGCCAGTCGAGCTTGAGCGCGTCGCCTTCCACCAACGTCACGCCAGTGTCGGCCAGTTCGATCCGCAAGACGTCGCACAGGCCGTGGTCGATCTCTATAGCCGTCACCGACGCGCCCGTCTCCACCAATGCCCGGGTGAGCGAGCCAAGGCCGGGGCCGATCTCCACCACACGGTCACCGGGCCCGATATCGGCCAGACGAGCAATACGCCGTACCGTATTGGGGTCGACGACGAAGTTCTGGCCGAACGCCCTTCGAGGCGAGAGTCCGTGTCGTTCTAACAGCTCGCGCGCCTCGCGGGGCGAGAGCGTCATTTCCAGCTGATGCGAACCGTGAGCGGCGCGTCGATCTGGTCACCCAACTCGTTGAAGATCGATTCGGTGAGCTGCAGTACCTGATCGGGGGGAATGTCTCGATGGACGGCCACGATGCAGGTGGTGGTGTGGTTGTTGCTCAGGTTGACGAGAGTGATGTTGCCACCGACGGGAAGAACCGCACCGGCGCCGGTTTTACCGGCAATGCACGGCCGCGGCAGCTCGCGCCACAGCGGCGGTACGACTTGGAAGCCGACCTTGCCTTCGATTTCGGTCGCACTCTTGGGGGCGGGAACACCGATGAGGATCGGCGCCGCTTCGAGCGTCGTAGCTGGACCATTCAGGAAGGCGATATCGGGAGTAGTAGACGGCACGCTGCTCTGGCTGGGCTCCGAACGAAGCCCGGCGGCGACATCGCCGCCTTGCACGGTTGCAACGGCGGTCTGGGGGCCCGTGGACCCGCTGCGAATCAGGAAGGGGATGGCGAGGGCAGTCACGGCTGCCGCCAAGACCATCCTTCGCCGATCTACAGCCTCAAGCCTCAACAGTGCCTCACGTGGTCGTGCCACCAATTCGGACGGTCCGATTTGGGTACGGGGTCGCTGCGGCCGGGACTGCCGCCCGCAGGAATTTCAGTACGATAAATGGGTCAAAGTCGGAACGCAATACGCGCGTTCAAAATTGTGCGTTCTCCCAGCTCAGCAGGGGTGTCGCTGCGAAGGGCGGCTAGGGCGTAGACCACATGACTCACGAACGCTGGTTCGTTTTGCTTCCCACGATGAGGAATAGGGGCGAGGAACGGGCTGTCGGTTTCGGCCAGGATGCGTTCGGCTGGGCAGAGCACCGCTGCGGCTTGCAGATCCTTGGCAGAAGGGAACGTCACGATACCGGAGAACGATAAGTAGGCACCGAGGTCGAGGCACCGTCGGGCGTCATCGGGGTCACCCGTGAAGCAGTGGAAAATCGTGTTGGTCGGCGTGCCCTCGGCCGCCAAAATATCGAAGGTGTCGTCCCACGCTTCACGAGTGTGAATCACCAGCGGCAGGTCGTGCTGGTGCGCCAGCGCGATCTGGGCGGCGAACACCTCGCGCTGCGCCTCCCGAGGCGAGTTGTCGTAGTGATAGTCCAGGCCGCATTCGCCGATGGCCATCACCTTGGGCTGGCCAATGAGCGGCAGGATGCCGTCGATGCCGCCCTTGGCCTCATGCGGGTGCACCCCGACCGTCGCCCACACATCATCATGCTGCGCCGCGATGTCGATGCAGCGTTGACTGTCGGCGGCGTCGCAACCAACGGTGATGAAACCAACAACGCCGGCGGCTCGTGCCCGCTCCAGGGTCGCCACCGTGCCACCTGGAATACGTTCGTGTTCCAGGTGGCAGTGGTTGTCGAAGAACCGGTCACTCGCGTTGGGAGACTCGGTTTCGGTCATCGGCGCGGGAAGAGCGACTCGCCCTTGGTCACCGGGAGTCCGCCCGGGTAGCCGCCCCATGCGGCTGCCTGCGGCAGGCGTTGATCCTTGACCAGACCTGGCAGGCCAAGCCGTTCCCAGATGGCCTGGCTCGACGCCGGGATCGCTGGGCTGGCCAGCACCGCAACAATGCGAAGCGCCTCGAGGGCGTCGCCCATCACCGCGTCGACCTCGGGGCCCGGTTCGGCCTTCCAGGGCTCGTTGCGCTCGAGGTGTGCATTGGTGGCTCGCACCAGATCCCACGTCGCCCGCAACGCAATTGACGGTGCGAACTCGGCCCAGCCTTGCGCCGTTGCCTCATACGCGCGGGCCGCCAGCGGAGCCAGCGGTGAGGTGGGTGACGGCTTGGGCCCGATGCCGTCACACTTCTTGCCAACCACGGTAGCGACGCGGGCCAGGAGGTTGCCGAGGTTGTTGGCGAGGTCCGCGTTGTAGCGAGCGGTCATCCCTTCATAGCTGAAGTCGCCGTCGTTTCCGAAGATGACGTCAGACAAGAAGTGGTAGCGGTAGCCATCTACACCGAAGTCTTCAACCAGGTCGTGAGGGGCGATTTGGGTGAGTCCGGTCTTGGACATTTTCTCGCCACCGACCAGTAGGAAACCGTGGACGAAAATGTTGATCGGTGGTTCGATACCTGCGGCCAAAAGCATGGCCGGCCAATACACACAGTGGAACCGCAGGATGTCTTTTCCGATGACGTGATAGGCGGGCCAGAACTTGTCGAACTGCGCCTTACTCTCGGCATCATCTCGGCCGTAGCCGACCGACGAAAGGTAGTTGGTGAGCGCGTCGAACCACACGTAGGTGACGTGTTTCTCGTCCCACGGCAACGGAATGCCCCACGTGATCGACGTGCGGGAAATGCTGAAGTCGTTGAGGCCCTGTTTGATGAACCCGAGCGCCTCGTTGCGCTTGCCGTCCGGCCGCACGAAGTCGGGGTGGCGTGCATACCAGTCGAGTAGCGGCTTTTCGTACTCGCTCAGTTTGAAGAAGTAGTTCTCCTCTGCAAACCGCTCGACGGGTCGCTTGTGGATGGGGCAGAGGGTGCCGTCCAAAAGATCGGCTTCGACGTAGTAGGCCTCGCAGGCCACGCAGTAGAGACCCTCATACGACTTCAGTTCGATGGCGCCGTTGTCGTAGCAGGCCTGCAACAACTTCTTCACCGCGTCGTAGTGGCGCGGTTCGGTGGTGCGGATGAAGTCGTCGTTCTTGATGCCAAGCTCGGTCCAGGCCTCGACAAACCGGACGGCGGTTTGGTCGGCCCACTCCTGCGGTGTCACGCCCTTTTCATCCGCGGTGCGCTGCACCTTCAGGCCGTGCTCGTCGGTGCCGGTGAGAAAGCGAACGTCGTCACCCAACATGCGATGCCACCGGGTGACGGCGTCACCAATGACCGTCGTGTAGGCGTGCCCTATGTGGGGCGCGTCGTTCACGTAATAGATCGGCGTTGTCAGGTAGTAGCTGCTCACGCCCTAGAGGTTACGTGACATGCCTCGCTCGGCCGCTAGCTGATTGGCTTCGCTGGTCGCTACCGCTCCTGGCGCTCAGTTACCGCTTTCCCTCGCTCGGACTCGCTTCGCTCAGACAATGCCGCAAGCCTTTCGGCCCCGATGGAGAGGTTTTTCGGGTAACTCAAACCTGCTTTGTTCGGGTCACGGCGCGGGGGTGTTCGGAGCGACCTAGGCGCATGCCGGCTGCAAACGTGGCGCCGGCGAGGGCGGCGGCGCCGAGGCCGGCGCTGGATGCTTTCACCACGGTTTTGCGCTTGCGGCTGAAGATGACCACCGGCCAGCCTCGTTCGCGGGCGATGCGGTCAAGATGAGCATCGGGGTTGACCGCAACAGGGTGGCCGACCACTTCCATCATGGGCAGGTCGGATCCGGAATCACTGTAGGAGTAGCAGCGCTCTAGGTCGTACCCGTCCCAACGCTCAAGCTCGCGGATTGCGTCGACCTTGCCCTCGCCGTAGCAGAAGGGTCCGACTAGTTCACCGGAGTACACGCCATCTACCACTTCGGCCACGGTGCCGATGCCACCGGTCATGCCGAGAGCCTGGGCCAATGGTGCAACCAGTTCAGAGGGGGACGCAGAAATGATGTACGTGTCCCGGCCGGCCCGTCGATGCATGTCGATCAGCGTCTGGGCCTCGGGGCGGATCCGGTTGAGCAGTTTGGGAATGATGCTGGCGTTCAACGCAATCAAGTCGGCCTGCTCGACCCCCTTGACGGCGCCGAGAATGCGGGCGCGGGTCTGGTCGGTCTTGCCGTCGGACGCGCCGCTGAGCCGGAACATGATGGCGCCGAGCGCGTCCTTGGCGAACTGGCCGGTGGGCACCAGATCGTTTCGCCAGGCCGTCACGCCGAACGTGAACGCGCTGGAACCACTGATGAGAGTCCGATCGAGATCGAAGAACGCTGCCGCAGGAGCGACATGGGGAGCCATATCCATGTGAACCCCAAACTATCGAGCGATGTACCGGATTTGTGTCAGCCCGGAAACAATCTCGTTGCGCTTTCCGTCCGTTTGCCAGCCGGCCTGCTCGAACACAGCCCGGGTTTCGCGGTCGTCTTCGAGCAGCCAGGACCGCAGATCGAGGAAACCGAGCTGGCGGGCGAAGGCGCCGGCCCTTTGCAGGATGATGCCGTCGAGATGAGCCACGGCCGGATCGGAATGCTTCGCTAGCCCATACAGGGCAGCGGTGGTGGACGGCGGAAGATCATCGCTCTGCCAAGCACTGATGGCGATGGTGGCCACGATGGCCTCCCCAACCGAAATCACCACGACCGTGGTGTCGTCCATCTCCATGCGCTTCTGCCAGTAGCGAGCGTAGGTGTCGGACTTGAGCGTCTTGGTCTCATCGACGTGTGGTAGCGGATGGGCCCGTCGAGCGTCGGCCATGATGGCGGCCATGGCGGGAATGTCGGTTCGTTCGGCCGTGCGGCAGATCAGCTCAATGCCGCGAGCGAGTGGGTAGAACAGACGGGCACCGAGTTGGTCGGCGAGCAAGAAGAGGTCGGCCTGCACCGTGTCGGTGAGGTCACGATCGGCTTGCACGAGTACATGGCCGTCAGCACTGAGGCATCGAACCGGGCGCCCGACGATGAGACCGCGACCCTGCAGCGACTGCGCGGGAAACTGAAACCGCCACTCGTTGGCGTGCTGCACGAGTTCTTCGTCGAGGAGGTGGAGGCTGATCTTGCGACCGTCGGGCTGGCTCAGTTCGGTACGGCCACGTGACACATATTCGATCTGGTCGTAGCCCAGCGCGTCGAGCGCGCTGAGGATGTCATCCTGCTCTTTTTCATCGACAATGAGGTCGACGAATTTGTGCAAACGGGTCTGGCGACCGAGCAGTGCATCGACACCCCAACCACCCTGAATGACGGGGCTGACACCATTCACGTGGAGTGCATCGAGGACACGCAGGACGTCGTGGCCGGTCATCATTCCGTATAGCCTGACAGACCTCAGAGGTCCTTGAGGACTTCTCGCTGAGAGCGTGTGTCCTACTACGGGGCGCTGTTGTCCATAGGGCTACTTTGCACTCTGAGAGGTGCCGCCTTCGCTGTCAGTACCGCTTCGTAGGCTTGGCGACGCGGCACACCCAGCGTGGTCGCCACGTGATCGGCCGCATCTTTTCCGCGCAGTCCTTGGGCGAGTGCGTCCGCGGCGGCCGCAGCAATGGCTGCGTCGTCAGCAGCTTCTGCTGGCGGCGCACCCTCGAGCACGATCACGAATTCACCACGCGGTTCAATCTCCGCGGTGTGCTTCAGCGCACCGGCGAGTGTGCCTCGCCACACCTCTTCATGAAGCTTGGTGAGCTCCCTCACGAGCACCACGCGTCGCTCGTCTCCGCACGCTGCGGCTAGGTCGGTCAAGGTACGAATGAGGCGATGCGGAGCTTCGTAGAGCACAACGGTTCGAGGCTCTTTCGCAACCTCGGTAACCCTCGTCTTGCGGTCGCTGCCGGCGCGGGGGAGAAACCCGTCCATCACGTAGCGTGCCGTCGGTAGGCCACTGATCACCAACGCAGCGTCAGCAGCAGATGGGCCCGGCACAACGGAGATTGTTGCATCTGCATCTATCGCGGCGCGCACCAACCACTCGCCCGGATCGGAGATGCCGGGCAAGCCGGCGTCGGTCACGACGGCCACCTTGCCGCCACCGGTGAGCAGCCCGACCACGGTTATCGCCGCGTTCGATTCGGTGTGTTCGTTGGCCACGATCAGCCTCTTGTTCGGAATCCCGAAATGGGCCAGCAGACGACCGGTGCGGCGGGTGTCCTCGCACACGATGGCGTCCACCTCGGTGAGCGCTTCTATGGCGCGCGGGCTGAGGTCACCGAGGTTTCCGATCGGGGTTGCCACCAGCACCAGCGTGCCGGGCCGCATCATTGGCGCAGCTCGACCTGCTGGCCGACCTTCAGACCCCAGCGTTCGAAGGCACCCGCTTCGGCTTCCACGATCATGACGGCTCGCGGTTCGGGGCGGCCCAGCCGGTGAGGTCGGAGTTTGTCGATGCGCACGACGTTGCCCTCCTTGTCGATGTAGGCAACGTCGAGCGCGAAGCGCATGCCGAAGGTGTGTATCCACTTGCTGTGCTCAATGACGAGGGCGCCCTCCAAGCCATTACGACCGATCAGCCCCTGCAGGCGGCTGCGGAACGTATCAGCCACATGGGCGGACGCGAGGACAGAACCTTCGCTTATCAGCCAAGCGACCCGTGGCGGTGGCAGGGGTGAGGATCCGGGGGAGGCGGCCACGGCCCCTATTCAAGCGGAAATCAGCAAGCCTCGCCGACCGTCGACTTCTGGACGTCGCGGTCGGTCGGTCCGTTGGCTATCAGCGCCGCCAGCTCCGATGCCGCTACCGGTAGTCCCACACATCGCAGCCCACATTGATCATCCGTCCCCACTGCTTCCAGGTTTCATGCACGTGACCGTGCAGCAGCCAGGCACCGGTATCCACCGGTCTGGCTTCGAGGTAGCGATCCTCGTACTGGCTATCGCCGCGGTACGGAAAGTGGCACAGCTCGACCGACTGGCCCCCGAGATCGAACGGCATCTGGCCTTGATGGACCTCGGCAAATCCAGCCGCTTCGTAACGTTCAATCCACGGCTCGTGTTTCGGTCCGTGGAAGGCCCAGCACCGATCGTGATTGCCAGCCAGTAGCAGCTTGCGACCGTTCAGTCGACCGACGAACGCGAGCGATTCGTCGATGATGCCCATTGCGACATCGCCCAACACCCAGACTGTGTCCTCGGGTTGCACGACCTCGTTCCATCGGTCGATAAGCGCCGCGTGCATATGGTCGAGGTCGCGAAACGGGCGGTGTGAGTACCGGATGATATTTGCGTGTCCGAAATGCATGTCGGACGTAAACCAGGTGTTCATGTTGCAACCATGGTGCCAGGTCGCTTCGTCAGCGTGCTGGCGGAATTGGTCAGGCGGTGTGGTTCGTTGGCAGTGCAGCCATGCCTTGGCCCACGTCATCGGACGTTGATGGTGGTCGGTAGAGCGTCACCATGAGCACGCCGACCATGAGCGAACTTGTACCCTGTACGACCCATGCCGTGCGAGCGTTATGCATCACGCCAAGCGCCGGTCGTGTCAAGAGGGCCACCGTGATGGCGATTGCGAGGGCCGATCCCAATTGGCGGATGGTGGTGAAGAATGCCGAGCCCATGGCGAAACGGTCCCTCGGGAGGTACTTGCAGGCCGATGACTGGAGCGTGCTGATAAGGATGCCGAGGCCGAAACCGGTGAGCAGGCTGAACGGCCCGTAGGTACGCCAGTAGGCCGGGGTGACCGGATCAAAGGCAGCGTGCAGGAACAGTGACAGCGCAAGGATGATGGCTCCAGGTATGGCGACCAGACGGTGTCCGATTCGATCGCACCATCGACCCGCAGCGCGTGACGTGAGGAACGCGATAACTGGTGGCGGCACACTCGCCAACCCCGACCCAAGCACGGAGTAGTGCCACGTTCGCTGAAGGAACGTGATGTTGCCGACCAGTTGGCCGTAGAAGGGCAAGCCGAAGAAAAGTACTGAGACGTTGCCCACCGCGAATGCCCGTTGCTTGAACAATCTCAGATCGAGCACGGGAAGCTTCGCCGTGCGGCAGCGCCAGACGAACAGTGGCAGCAGTGCGGCCGCAGCAATGAAGCAAACGGTGCTCCTTGGGCTCAGGTAGCCCCACTCGTTGCCCTTCGTGATGGCCAGGGCAAGGATACCGACCGACCCGACCCCGGCCACGATGCTGACCGGGTCGGGAATGCCCGTCGCCGCTTCGTCCTTCGATTCGTGCAGCAACTTACGACCGAGAACGAACGCGACCAGGCCAACGGGGAGGTTGATGAAAAACGCGCTGCGCCACCCGAACGCGCGCAGCAGGAGGCTGCCCAGAACAGGTCCGGCCCCTGCGCCAATCGATCCGATCGCACCCCAAACGGCGATGGCCGCTGATCGCTTCTCCAGGGGGAACTCCGGAAGCACGAGCGCGAGAGCAGCCGGGCTGAGCAGCGCGCCGCCGACGGCCTGGAGGGCGCGCGCTGCGATGAGGATCGGCAGCGTCGGTGCCAGGGCGCACAGGCCCGACGCCGTGATGAAAGCGAGCAGGCCAACGGTGTAGATCTTCTTGCGCCCGTAGCGATCGGCGATACGACCAGCAGTAAGCAGCACTGCAGCGAACACGATGCTGTACCCCGACAGCACCCACGACACGGCCGATTCCGATGCGTTGAAGCTGCGTCCGATGGTGTCCCTGGCCACGTTAACGATGGTCGTATCCAGCGCCGACATCGAGACACCAATTGATGTCACGACCAGCGCCTTTGTCCCCCTCGTCATCGCCACAGTGCGGCTGACGGTACCAGCGGCCAGTCTCGTTTCGACCCCTCGCCCTCCAACCCCGGCAGTTTCACCCTCCAACCCAGCGTTGCGGCGTTCGTTTCGCCGACATCCTGGCCAAGTTGGAGGGTGAAGTGGTCAGAGTTGGAGGGCCAGTGCCGGATTGCGTCCGCACTTCGTCAGCCCAACCTGGTCGGTGGATCGGTGCGGGATTAGGGAAGAAATCGGACGACGCACTCCGGTAGGAATGCGGCAGGATGTATGGGTGCTTACGTTTGGGAAGGGCGCTGCGGCGGTTCGATCGTGAGTTCGGTTCCAGGGCCCTCCGGCCATACCTACCGCACCTTCAACTCTCCGATGTCGGACGTACGAGCCGCGAAACTGATAGCGGATCTCGAGGTAGCTCCGCGGGATCATGTACTTGACCTCGGCTGCGGTTGGGGAGAGCTTCTGTTGCGAGCGGCAGAGTCCGAACCGACGTGCCGAGCAACCGGAATCGACGCCGATCCGGAAGCTGTCGAGCGGGGCCGGCAGAACGCGTCTGACCGTCAGCTCGACTATCGGGTCACGTTCGAAGTCGGTGACATTTCGGCATATGAGGCGGCGGCCGACGTTGTGATTGCGAGCGGAGTGAGCCATGCGTGGGGTGGCACGCAACTGATGCTCGCTGGGTTGAAGCAGTCGGTTCGGCCGGGCGGCAGGGTACTCATTGGCGATGGAATCTGGCGCCGTCCTCCGACCGACGCGGCTCTACAGGCTCTCGAAGCAACCGCGCATGATTTTCTGTCGCTTGCCGCGATGGTCGATGTTGCTATCGCCAGCGGCTACCGAGCGCTCTCCGTTGCCGAGGCGAACGATGATGAGTGGGATGACTTCGAGTCGCGATGGTGCTCCGGTTACGAGCGGTGGCTGCTCGCCAACGCCGATCATCCCGAAGCCCCCGCGGCACGTGTCCGTGTGGACGACCATCGCAATCGCTGGCTGAACGGCTACCGCGGCGTTCTCGGTTTTGCGTACCTCACGCTGGTCGCACCTTGAGCTTCATGGTCAGACGCGAGCTTTCATCCAGGTGATGATGGTCTGAAGCACTTCTTCGCGTTCGGGCTCGTGGTGAAGCTCGTGATACGCACCGGGCCAGATACGAAGGGTGCGGTCGGACGAAGCGACCAGTTCGTCCAGCTTTCGCGAACCGGCGGGTGATGCGAGACGATCCGCATCGCCGTGAAGGATCAGGATCGGCTTGGTGATCCGGCCGGCCTCGCGCAGCGCTTTGGCCATGGTGATATTCATTTGTCGAGCAGTGCCAGCCCGGATCTTGCCGCGGTAGTTCAGCGGGTCACGGTCGTAGTCATCCCGCACGCTCTGGACGCGAGAAATAGCGTCACCTTCAAGCTTGATCGTTTTCAGTCTGGGCGCGATCTTGCCGAGGAAGTTCACGATCTTCACGAGAATCTTCGGGATGCTCTCGGCCGCAACCAATGCGGGACTGGTGATGACGAAACCGGCCACGCCATCCTGAGAACGCTCGGCCAGACGAACGGCGGTGAGCCCGCCCATCGAGTGCCCGTAGACGAACAACGGCCGAGTCGTGCGAACCGATGCGATGAACTGCGCCGCGTCATCGATGAGCCGGTCGAAGTCATCGATCACCCCCCGCTCCACCCCGGTCGTGCGGCCGTGACCCCGCAGATCGAGCGCTGACACCTGAAAGTCGGCAGCGGTCAATGCTTCGGCCACCGGCACGTAGCGGCCCGAGTGCTCGCCCAGCCCGTGGATCAACACCACATCGGCAATCGGCTCAGTGTCGGGCGACCACACCGCCGTGTGCAGCGTGACACCACCTGCACCTGGAAACGTTGATTCCGTCGCGCTCATCGGTAGAGCCTACTTCGCGGGCTGGAGGGCCTTCTCCGACGCTGGATCATCTCGGGCGATCGCCGAGGTGCTCAGGTCGTCCGCGGTAAAACGATAGTAGGCGACGCGAAATCGCGAGTGTCTACGCCGCGAAAAAGCGATATCTTGTGACCTTTGGCCAACCTCAGGCTGACGCAAGCAGCGGCTCGCCGTGGCTGGGGGAGAGCGAGCCGAGGCTGTGCCACTCAACCGCTATGTCCCTCATGACCAGCGCTGAATCGAGGTGGATCGACCCTGCAGGGAAGACGGTGCGGTGGTTTTGAAGTCCGCCCTCTCGTGACGGCCGGGGAACAGGCGGTCGCCCACGGCCACGTTCACAAAGGCTGGGCTGTGACGTTTCGGGATGTATACGCCCGTCCGTAGTCCGGTCTCGTCGTGCCACTGGACGGCAAAGCGATGAGCGGCGTTCTCGCTCGTGAGGCCCAGGCGCGCTGGCACGCCGCGCGGTCTCATGTGTCCGAGCCGGATGAGAGGGATTTGAACCCCACGGGCGTGAACCCTCCCCTTTCAAGGCGGATGCATTTAGCCGCTCTGCCATCGTTCCGTCGGAAACACTAGCGGTTGGCTTCACGATGAAAGCCGTGGATAGGCGCGCTGGTACTGTCGGACCATGCTCCAAACTATTCCCGCTCGGCGCGGCAAGGCGACCAGGCTGGCCGCCGGTGAGGCGATCAAGATCATCAACACCCATGGCACTCAGGTGGTCGACTTCTGGGCGTTCGTGTCCAGCATGCAGACCGAGTACGTCGGCATGGAGCACAGTCGGGCGACATGGACCCATCTGTTCCCGCGAACGGGTGATCCGTTGTACACCAATCATCGCAGGGCCCTGTTGATCATGGAAGACGACACCTCGCCCGGGCGGCACGACACGTTGATGGCGCCGTGTGACAACGAGCGCTACGGACTGCTCGGCTGCACCGACTACCACGACAACTGCCACGACAACATGCACGCCGCACTCGCCGAACTCGGCATCACCGTGGCGTACACCCCGGCGTCGATCAACCTGTTCATGAACATCCCGTGGACCCAGGACGGAGCGCTCGCGTTCGAACCGGCGCTCAGCAAGCCGGGCGACTACGTCGTGCTCCGCGCCCAGCTCGATTGCGTGTGCGTGATGTCAGCCTGCCCGCAGGACATCCTCACGATCAACAGCCAGGCGCCGGTCGAGGCGCATTTCGAAATCCTGCCTGCGTCCGCCAACGGATAGCCGCGGCTGGCACGGGTTGCTGAGCTGGCACCGGCTGCTGATCAGCGCCACGCCGCAGGGCGGTCGGGGTGATCGACCACGCTGCAGTCCTCGCTGAACTCGACGAAGCGATCGAAACCGCGCAGGAACCAGCGGTCGTGGGTGACCGCGATCACCGTCCCCCGGAACTCGGCCAGCCCGGATTCGAGTGCTTCTGCCGAAACGAGATCGAGGTTGTCCGTCGGCTCGTCGAGCAACAGCATCGTCGCGCCGACGAGTTCGAGCAGCAGGATCTGGAACCGCGCCTGTTGGCCTCCGCTCAATGTGTCGAAGGGCTGCTCGGCGGAACCCTGCAACTCGTAGCGGCGGAGCATGCCCATCGCCGGCCCGCGCACGACATCGTGGCCATGCAGGATGTCGAGCAGCCGCAGGAAGTGGCTCTTGCCGGCGCCGTTCGGACCGAGGATCGCGACGCGTTCGCCGTACCAGATCTCGGTCGAGAACGCGTCGGTGAGGCCGTGCAGTTCGAGCTACTCGATGGCCAGGGCGCGCTTGCCGGTGCGCTCACCGCCGAGGTGGATGTCGATCCGCTGCTCGCGGACCTCTGTCGGCTTGTCGTTCTTCTCGTCGAACTGGCGGAGCCGGCTCTCGGCAGCCTTCAGTCGCGGCGCGAACACCTCGCTGATCTTGGCCCGTCGGCGCATCTCGGCCACGAGCTGTTCGAGCTTGCTGCGCTCTTGTTCGTAGACGGTCAGGTTGTGCTCGCTTCGGGCGAGGTGGGCGTTGCGGGCGTCGTGATAAAGCCTGCGACCACCCTCAAGACCAAGCCGGCAGCAAAGCCGACATCGACGACCGTGAAGGCGAAGGTGACGACCACCTCCGCTCAGCCGTCGACGACCCCTGCCGCGCCACAGGTCAGCTGCAGCAGGGCCGAGGTCGTCCAGATCATTCGCGACATCTGGCCCGACGATCTCGAGAACCAGGCGATCATGATCGCCGCCCGCGAGAGCAATCTGATGCCCGGGGTCAGGAACTCCTGCTGTTTGGGACTGTTCCAGATCCA
>JANMCE010000430.1:0-6420 GCA_031360915.1 Actinomycetes bacterium
TGGATCTCGGACGTGCCTTCGAAGATGGTGAAGATCTTCGCGTCGCGGTGCCAGCGCTCTACTGGGTACTCGCGAGTGTAGCCGTAGCCGCCGAGTATCTGGATGGCTTGCTCGGTGACCCACACCGCAGTCTCGCTGGCCTTCAGCTTCGACATGGAGCCTTCGCCGGAGGTGAACTGCTTGCCGTTGCGGGCCATCCAGGCGGCTCGGTGAACGAGCAGACGTGATGCGTCAATCTCCATCTTCATGTTGGCGAGCGTGAAGGCAATCGCCTGGTTCATGATGATCGGCTTACCGAACGCCTTGCGTTCCTTCGCATAGTCGAGCGCGTATTCGTATGCAGCCCGAGCGACGCCGACTGCCATCGCACCGACAGCGGGGCGGGTGGCTTCGAACGTGGCCATGGCGGGCTGACGCTCACCCGTGTGCAACTGCTCGCGAGCCTTCGCGAGCTTGGCGTCGAGCTTCTCCTTACCACCAAGCAACAGCGAACCGGGCAGGCGGACATCATCAAGCACGACCTCAGAGGTGTGCGACGCACGGATGCCGTGCTTCTTGTACTTCTGCCCCATGCTGAGACCCTTGGTGCCAGCGGGGACGACGAACGATGCCTGGCCTTTGGCCTTCAACGTCGGGTCGACGGTAGCGACAACAACGTGCACATCGGCGATGCCGCCGTTGGTGATCCATGCCTTCGTGCCGTTCAACACCCACTCGTCGGTGGCGGCGTCGTAAACGGCGCGGGTGCGCAGTGATGACACGTCGGAGCCGGCGTCGGGCTCGCTCACGCAGAAGGCGCCGAGCTTGACGTCATCGGCGGTGCCGTAGCACTGCGGCACCCATTCCATGACTTGCTCGGGGGTGCCGTTGCCGACGATGCCGGCGGCCGCGAGGCCGGAGCCGAAGATCGACAGGCCGATGCCGGCGTCACCCCAGAACAGTTCTTCCATGGCTACGACCATGGTGAGGCCGGTCGGGTCGGCCATTGCGTTGGCCATGAAGTCGAACGAGTACAGACCGTTCTTGGCGGCCTCTTTCACAACTGGCCAAGGGAACTCCTCTTTCTCATCCCACTCGGACGCAACCGGCCGAACGACATTCTCTGAGAAGTCGTGCACCCACTTCTGGATCTGCAGGACGTCTTCGGATAGGTCCATCGAAAAGTCAGCCACGGTTGCCACCTTGGTCGTAGAAAGTCCCCACATGTTACTGGACGGTAACCAAGGAGACAACCGGGCTATTCGAATCAGTTAGAGGAGGTCCGTAGCGCTCAAGGCAGGTTGAAGAAGGATGCTCCGAGACCCAACGCCACGAGGATTGCGCCGGCGAGGTAGGGCAGGCCAACGCCACGATCAAAGAGCCAGCCGGCGCAGAGTGGCCCGACGACGCGAGCTGCGGCACCTGCAGATTGCTGGAATCCGAGTGCTTCCCCGCGCGAACGGTCGCCTGCTGACTCGGCAACAAGAGCAGAGAGATTGGGTCCGGCCAATCCTTGACCCAACCCCAAAAGAGCAAGCGCGGGTACAAGCGTGGCCCATGTCTTCGTCACGGCGATCAGCACCAGACCGGCAGTCAGTAACGCGAGTCCAACGTGCAGCGAGCGTCGAGAACCGATGTGCTCGCTGACCTTTCCGACGAGGCCTCCCTGCACCACTACTAACCAAAGCCCGACCCCGACGAACACCACCGACACCGAGCCTTCGGTGAGGCGAAAGCGTACCGAACCGAAGCGGGAGAACATCGCCTCAAACGCGCCGAAGGCCGCGATCGAGAGAAAGCCGATGGCCGCCAAGCGGACCAGATCAGGCCGATGGGAGGAGGTTGTTGCAAACGGATCGTGAGCGGACACACGGCGTGTCTCGGGCAAACGCCGTAACGCGACCACACCGTTTATGCCCGAGATGGCTGCAGCCACGAAGAACGGCAGGCGACGATTACCTAGCGACGCCAGTCCGCCAATCGCTGGTCCAAGTACGAAGCCAACACCAAAGGCTGCGCTCAACATCCCGAGCAACTTGGCCCGACGAGCGACCGGGCTGATGTCAACGACTGCGCCCTGCGCCACGCTCACGCTGGCGCCCGATGCGCCGTCGATGAGTCGGCCTACAAACAGCATCGGCAGCGATCCGGCCAGACCGGTCAGCAGACTCCCGATCATCGTTCCGAAGAGCGACATGATGATGACCGGCTTGCGGCCGATGCGGTCCGACAGGCGACCGAGCAACGGAGCGCAGATCATCTGCGCCAGACTGAAACTGGCGAAGAGGGCGCCCGTCGCAAAGCCGGAGGCGCCGAACCGCTTTGCGTACAGTGGCAGCAACGGGGCGACAATGCCGAAACCGATGAGGTCGATCGCGACGGTCGTCCAAATTGTCCAGTACCCGCGAGGCAGCGGCTCTCGGGCAGGCTTGGCGGTCGACACGATCTGACAGCCTCACCGGTTGACGAACCGCCGAGCAAGTCCGTTGCTGGGTGCCGTCAGCCGGCCCGGACGCGGGTGCCTTCCTTGGTGGTCTCCACCACATACCCGGCCCCCTGCAGTTCGGCCCGTAGGCGATCGGCAGCACCAAAGTCTTTGGCCGCCCGGGCCACGTCGAGCGCGACCGTCTTGGCCTCGATATCGGCAGGAACCTGATCTCCACCGGCATTCAGCACGAGGCCGACGGCGTTGCAGATCTGTGAGACGGCTGCCCACAGTGACGCGGCCTGATCGGTGCGGCCTTCGTTCAGCGCCACGTTTACACGCGTTACCGTCTCAAAAAGCAGCGCCGTCGCAGCGGGCGTGTCGAGGTCGTCATCCATACGCGTGCGAAACGATGTGAGCACTTGCGCATCTGCTTCGGCGGATGGAAGATCGCTCGCCGCGCGGGCCAGCGCGTCGAGCCGAGCGAGCGCCTTTTCGGCGGCGGTGATGTTGGCGAGCGTGACCTGCACGGGCGAGCGGTAGTGGCTCTGCAACAGCACCATGCGATACGCACGCTGGTCGTACTGCTCTACCAGGTCAAGCAGGTTCGAAACGTTGCCGAGGCTCTTCGACATCTTTTCGTTCTCACTGTCGACCACGAAATTGTGATGCATCCAGTGATTCGCAAACCTCTTACCGAGGGCTACGGCTTGAGCCCGCTCGTTCTCGTGGTGCGGGAACTTGAGGTCCATACCGCCGCAGTGCAGATCGAATCCTTCGCCGAGCAACTCAAGCGACATGACGACACATTCGCTGTGCCAGCCGGGTCGACCTTCACCCCAGGGCGACGGCCACGATGGTTCGCCAGGCTTCGACAACTTCCACAACACGAAGTCGGCCGGGTGACGTTTGTTGTCGGCGCCGAAGATTTCACGATCACCGCCACCAGCCATCATGTCGCTCAGACGTTGGTGGGTGAGGAGCCCATAGTCATCGACGGATTCGACGGAGAGGTACACACCGTCGCCCGCCAAATAGGCGCTGCCTTTTTCGACCAGCGTGGCGATCATGTCCACCATCTGATCGACGTAGGCGGTGGCGTGCGGGATGTCGTTGGGTCGCTTCACGTTGACAGCGGCCATGGCCTTGAACCACATCTCTTCGCACTTCACCGCAATCTCGGTAGCGCTGCGGCCTTCCTTGTTCGCCCGGTTGATGATGGCGTCATCGATGTCGGTGATGTTCGACACAAGCCGCACGTCGAGTCCGGTCCATTCGAGATAGCGGCGCAGCACGTCGTACACGATGGTGGCGCGTCCGTGACCAATGTGGGCCGGGCCGTACACCGTTGGACCGCAGAGATAGATGCCGACCTTGCCGGGCTCGCGCAGGGCGAGCTCACGTACCAATCCGGTTGCAGTGTCGTGCAAATTCAGCATCTGTCCATGGTAGCGACGGCCGTTCCCGATTCGGTGGGAGGTTTCACTCCGACGACCGGGGTTTCTTGTCACAACGAGGTCACCGAGCCCGAGGTGAATCGGCTGAAATTCGAGCCGGGTGATTATGGACCGAAGTGGAAACGCTCAAGCCGACTAGTTTTTACGGCTTATGGCGACGGTCCCCGAAAAACCCACCCTCGACAATATTGAGGCTCCCCTCATCACCCGATGGGAGTCCGAAGGCACCTACCGGTTCGACCGGTCCCAGGTCCGCGCCAACGTTTTTTCCATCGACACTCCCCCGCCAACAGTCTCGGGCTCGCTGCATGTCGGCCACGTGTTCAGCTATACCCACACCGACACGATCGCCCGCTACCAACGTATGACCGGCAAGAGCGTGTTTTATCCCATGGGTTGGGATGACAACGGCCTCGCCACCGAACGCCGCGTGCAGAACTACTTCGGCGTGCGTTGCGACCCGTCGCTCGCCTACGACGCGAGCTTCGAGCCGCCGTTCGACGGTGATGTACCCAAGGGTTCGCCTCAGGTGTCGATCAGTCGGCCGAACTTCGTGGAGTTGTGCAGCAAGCTGACCCATATCGATGAAGCCGTCTTCGAAGGCGTGTGGCGTCGACTCGGTCTTTCGGTCGACTGGTCACTGCTCTATACGACGATCGCGCCCAGCTCCATTCGGGCGAGTCAGCGTGCCTTTCTTCGCAACCTCGCTCGTGGAGAGGCATACCAGCAGGAAGCGCCAACCATGTGGGATGTCGACTTCCGCACGGCAGTGGCCCAAGCCGAGATGGAAGACCGCGAGACGTCCGGTGCGTATCACCAAATTGCGTTTCATCGCACCGACGGTGGCGGCGATGTGGTGATTGATACCACGCGCCCCGAGTTACTTCCGGCGTGCGTGGCCATGGTGGCGCATCCCGACGACGCCCGCTACCAGCCGCTGTTCGGTACCACGGTGCGCACGCCGCTCTTTGAGGTGAAAGTGCCGATCCTTGCCCATCATCTGGCCGACCCCGAAAAGGGCACGGGCATCGCCATGATCTGCACATTCGGTGACACCACCGACGTGACATGGTGGCGCGAACTGAACTTGCCGGCGCGCCCAATCATTGGTTGGGATGGCCGCATCATCGCCGACAACCCGTCGTGGATCACGACCGATGGCGGCATTGCCGCTTACGCCGAGTTGGCGGGCAAGAACACCAAACAGGCGCAGAAGCGACTGGTTGAGTTACTGCAAGAGTCGGGCGAAATGCTGGGTGACCCGCGCCCCATCAAGCATCCGGTCAAGCACTACGAAAAGGGTGATCGGCCCCTTGAGATCGTCACGACCCGCCAGTGGTACATCCGTAACGGCGGCCGCGACGCCGAGCGACGAGAAGCACTGTTGGCCCGCAGCGGAGACATGACGTGGCACCCCGACTACATGCGCCATCGCTACGACAACTGGGTGGGCGGCTTGAACGGGGACTGGCTCGTCAGCCGTCAGCGTTTCTTCGGCGTTCCCTTCCCGGTTTGGTATGCGCTCGATGCCGAGGGTCTGCCGATCCACGACAAGCCGCTCCTGGCAACCGAAGCCGATCTACCCGTCGACCCATCAAGCGATGCACCGGCCGGGTACACCGCAGCCCAACGCGGCAAGCCGAACGGGTTCATGGGCGACCCCGATGTGATGGATACGTGGGCCACGTCGTCGCTTACCCCCCAGATCGCCGGACGGTGGGAAGACGACCCCGATCTGTTCGAGCGTGTGTTCCCCATGGACGTTCGCCCGCAGGGTCACGACATCATCCGTACCTGGCTGTTTTCCACCATGGTGCGCAGTCACTACGAGCACGGCACTCCCCCGTGGAAGAACGCCGCGCTGTCTGGATGGATTCTCGACCCCGACCGTAAGAAGATGTCCAAGTCGATCGGTAACGTGGTGACGCCTCTGCCGCTGCTTGAGCAGTACGGCACTGACGCCGTGCGTTACTGGGCTGCGTGTGCTCGACCCGGCACCGACACCACCTTCGACGAAGGCCAGATGAAGGTCGGCCGCAAGCTGGCCAACAAACTGCTCAACGCCTCCAAGTTCGTGCTGTCGATGCCCGAGCCAACCAACAATGAAGCCATAACGGCCATCGACGCGGCCATGATGGCGCGTCTCGATGCAGTTGTTGCAGATGCAACAGAAGCGTTCGAGGCGTTCGACTATGCCCGCGCGCTGGAGCGGACCGAGTCGTTCTTCTGGTGGTTCTGCGACGACTACGTGGAACTGGTGAAGACCCGGGCCTATCAGGACGTGGCCGGATCAACCTCGGCCCGCGCCAGCCTGCGCAAAGCCATCCGAACGCTGCACCTGTTGTTCGCTCCCTTCCTGCCGTTCACCACCGACACCGTGTGGGAGTGGTATGAGCAAGGCTCTGTTCACTCCGCTGCCTGGCCAACGCCAACCGGTGCCATCGGTGATGACTCCATACTCGATGCCACATTCGAGGTGCTGTCACGGGTGCGTCGCGCCAAGACCGAGGGCCAGGTAAGCCAACGTCACTCCGTCGAGAAATGTCTGGTGCAAGCACC
>JANMCE010000432.1:0-3495 GCA_031360915.1 Actinomycetes bacterium
CGATAACGAACGGAGCGCGCATCACGGCTCGAATGCGCTCGGCGACGGCACTGGCCTCGGCCGGATGCACCAGCCCGCTGAGTACAGCAATGAACTCATCGCCACCGAGGCGGGCCAGGAAGTGTTCGCCGGCCAGTTCGGTGAGCAGGCGGCGTGCTGTGTCGCGCACGACTGCGTCGCCGGAACGGTGGCCGAAGGTGTCATTAACGAGCTTGAAACCATCAAGATCGATGAAGCACACGCCGACCAGGCCGTCGTGTTGACGCTCAGAGAGCCAAACGAGATGGTCATGGAGCTGGCGTCGGTTCGGCAAGCCCGTGAGCTGGTCGTGCAGAGCACGATCGCGCAACTCGCGTTCGGCCACGAGCATCTCGGTAACGTCGTGAAACCCAACAACGGCGCCCAGTTGCGCTCCGCCGGTTCCAACGACAGGCTGCCCGCTCACGCGGACATGGCGCACGCGACCTTCGCTCACCAGGCTCATATGTTCATCGATCAGACGCTCGCCTCGCATCACCCGTACCACCGGATGCGCGTCGATTTCCAGCGCAGTGCCATCGGCGTCGAGAACGAGGAAGGACTCGAGGGTGAGATCGCGAGCCGGCTGGTCGGTTGCCACACCATGCATGAGGCGCGCGGCCTGGTTCACGAGGGTTGGCACGCCGAAACGATCGGTGGCCACGATGCCGTCGTGCAGCTGGTCGAGCACCGCGGACAGCAGGACGCGCTCATGACCGAGTTCTTCGGCCAGTTCGTGGTCGCGGTCATCACTTCGGATAGACAACACCACGCCACCGATGCGAGGGTCGTGGGAGTAGTCGTTCCCGGTCACTTCGACCCGATAGATGTCGCCAGAGGCGTGCACGATGCGCAGGTCGACCCGATAGACCTCACGGCCACCGGCCAACCGCGATATCCCCTCAAGCGCAATGTCGAGATCGTCAGGATGGAGAAGATCAATGGCACTGGTGCCCACCAGCTCGATGGGTGTTCGTCCGAACTGGTTCCCGACCGCACGGTTGGCGAACAGGACGCGAAAGTCCGAGTCGATCACAAGTACAGCGTCGCGAAGGCCATCCAGGATCGTGTCGGGCGAGAGCACATCGGACGGCTGCGCTTGCTCGTACACCAGCTCGCTGATGAGCCGAGCGACTCCGTGAAGCGCATCAACCGAACCAGCGGCGATCTCGCTGGTGAGGGTCAGGGCGCCGACCAGCGCACCATTCCGGTCTCGTACGGCGAAGGTGGCACCCTCCGGGGTAGCGATATGAGATGTTCCGGCGGCACTGATCAGGTCCCGCTCGGCGCCGGTAAAGGGTCTCGGCTGTAAAATCGATCGCGTAAGAGAAGCGACAACCGAGGCGCGGTTGTCGTGCATGAGGACGACCTCAGCTGGCGCTCTGGCCAGCGTGCCGGCAATCCGGACGAGTTCTATGAGCCGCGGGTGCGCGGCAAGGCGCGGCCGACTACCGAGTGAGAGGTCAATCGCGGTCATGGCTGGTTATCGGAACCGTTCGGGCAACGTATGAACTTCGTTTCGCAGTTTTGAGCCAGTCCAGAGTCCGACCAGAACGCATCGTCTCCCGAAGAAAAGTACAGCGGCTACCAGTACCCTTCCGCTTACAGTAGTTCCTTTGCTTCGGAGAGCGGCCGAGCAGGTGAATAGTAGTGACCATGGATGATACGAAACCCCATCTCACGGGCCTGGCGGAGCTGTTCTGCTGTCTCGACTCCTTCGGCCACTAGGCTGAGGTCCAGTGAGGAAGCCAGGTGAACCACCGCCTGGGTGATGGCTCGCTCGGAGGTCCCGTGTCCGAGATGAGTGGTGAACGACCGATCGACCTTCACGCTCGCAAGCGGTAGATCGCGCAGGTGAGCGAGCGAGCTGTACCCCGTGCCGACATCGCGCCAACGCCTCAAACCCCACCACCTGCTCGGTGTGGCAGTCGATCAGTGGCTGGAAGTGCATCACCAGCCCGCCCCGGTCAAGCGTGTTGCGCAGCATCTCGTGCTGACGCTGTTCGTGCTCGGCCGCGACGGCCAAGGCTTCGGTGAAGAGTTCGACACGGTTGCGCCCTTGTGCCTTTGCCGCATAGAGCGCGATGTCTGCCTGCCGGAGGAGCACGTCTTCATCGAACGTCACGATGTCATGGAGGGCAAGCCCGATTGACGCACTCAGCAGAAGTTCGGACTCAGCAACCGAGAACGGAAGTCGCAACGCAGATCGAATCGTCTCGGCCGCAGCCATGGCATCTTCTGTCTTGGTCACGTTGCTCAGGACAGCAACGAACTCATCGCCTCCGACGCGAGCAAGAAAGCAATCAGACTGCAGTACGCCGGAGAGTCGCGCCGCGGCATCGCGGACAACCATGTCACCCACGCGATGACCATGGGTGTCGTTGACAAGCTTGAAGCCATCGAGATCAATGAAACAGACGCCAAGAAACCCCTCAGCCTGCTTGTCTCGTAGCGACGTGAAGTGCTCGTGGAGGTGCCGTCGGTTCGGAAGTCCGGTCAGCTGATCATGCAGCGCCCGTTCGATCAGCTCGCGTTGGGCCTGGAGTGCATTGGTCACGTCGTGATAGCCCACCACCGAGCCGAGCTGCACGCCTCCCGCTCCCAACACCGGCTGACCACTCACCTGCACATGGCGGATCTGACCCTCGCTGAGCAGGCTCATCGATTCACTCGTCAGCGTCTCCCCACGGCACACCCGCGCCACCGGATGGTTCTCATGATCGACAGGACTTCCACTGGCCGAGAGCACGAAGAGGTCGTCAAGCGACAGTACCCGGGCAGGCATGTCGCTCGTCAGCCCGTGCATCTGACGGGCGGCCTGGTTGACGAGCGTGGGTGCACCAAAGCGGTCCGTCGTCACGATGCCGTCATGAAGCTGGTCGAGTACTGCCCTCAGCATGCTGCGCTCACCTTCGAGCTCAGCCTCAATTTCGAGATCCCGTTCGTCGCCCCGAAGGGACATAACGATGCCACCAACCCGTGGGTCGTCGGTGAGGTCATTACCAGTAATCTCAACGCGACAATACTCCCCCGATGCGTGCAAAACGCGCACGAACAACCGGTACACCTCGCGTCCGCTTGCCAATCGCACCATCGCCTCGAAGGCTGCTTCCAGATCATCGGGGTGCAACAGATCGACCGCGTTGGTGCCGATGAGTTCCATCGGCGTGCGACCGAACTGGTTGCCGACCGCTCGGTTTGCGAAGAGGACCCGCATGTCGCTGTCGACCACCACAATGGCGTCGCGCTGGCCCTCAATGAGTGCCTCCCACATACCGCTGCTCGTGACGAACTCCTCCTGGAAGAGTTCGGCGATGAGACGGGCGATACCGTGCAAGGCGTCGACGGTGCGGGGGTCGGGCTGGCCGTGTACCGACAGAGCGCCCACCATGGTTCCGGCCCGTTCCCGCACGGCGAATGACACTCCCTCCGCCGTGACCGCGTGGGATGCCGATGTCGTGAACACCTCGCGTTCGC
>JANMCE010000028.1:0-5222 GCA_031360915.1 Actinomycetes bacterium
GAACGTCGCTCCATTCCCCCGACACTCGTCATCACGGCGGTCGGGCGGGTCACCTCGCTCGACCATGTCGTCACCAGCGACCTCAAGGCAGCGGGCAACGTGGTCCTGCTTGTCGGTTCCACCCGCGATGAACTGCGCGGCAGCCACCTCGACGCGGTACTCGGCATCGACGGTCCGGGGGACGTTCCGGCGCCCGACCCCGACGCGGCCGAGCGTTACCGCCAGATGCACCGAGCGATCACCTCGGGGTTGGTTCGTTCCTGCCACGACCTGTCCGAAGGCGGCCTCGCCGCCGCGGCCGCAGAGATGGTGATCGCCGGTCGGCTTGGCCTGTCGCTCACCGTCGACGGTGACCCGGTCATCAGGCTATTCAGCGAATCCACCGGCCGCTTCCTGGTGGAAGTCGCAGCGGGCGACGTCGAGGCGTTTTCCACCACCGTGGCCGGCAGTGTCGTGCTCGGCACCGTCACCGCCGACCCCGTGTTGCAGATCTCCGTTGGTTCGGATGTGATCACGCTGCCCGTTGCCGACTTGGTGCAGGCATGGGCGGGCCACGTCCCCGGGATTCAGCCATGACCGTTCTCTACGCCGAGACCGCTGACATCTGTAGGCGCTCGCAGTTGTCCAGCACCCCCACGCGCCTACAAAGCACTGCCGGAGCCACCCGATGACGTCGGTGCCTGCCGTCGTGCTGGCGGCCCCCGGCACCAACCGTGACGTCGACGTTGCCGCTGCGTTGGAGTTGGCCGGTGCCAGGGTCACCATCGTGCCGTTGGCCGAGGCAGACACCATGGTGCTGCGCGGCGCTCGTCTAGCCGTGGTCGCGGGCGGGTTCTCGTTCGCCGATGCCCTCGGATCGGGCCGTCTCTTCGCACTTGAACTGGCCGAACGCCTCGGCGAATCATTGGGCGAGTTCGTTGCCGCCGGACGGCCGCTCCTCGGCATCTGCAACGGCTTCCAGACGCTCGTGCGGTCGGGCATCCTGCCCGGACCGTCGAGCCAGGCCGCGCTCGGCCACAACGCGCACGGTCGCTTCGAGTGCCGCTGGGTAACGCTCGAAGCCGAATCGACCAGTGCCTGCGTTTGGACGCAAGGCATCACCGACGAACTGCTCTGCCCAATCGCCCACGGGGAGGGACGGTTCCATGCCGTGCCCGAGATGCTCGCCAAGCTCGCCGCCAACGGACAGATTGCCGTGCGGTATCGGCGCCCTGACCGCTCGGCCGCCGATGGCGAATTCCCGTTCAACCCCAATGGTTCCGACGATGACATCGCCGGTATCTGTGACCCGACGGGTGTGGTACTCGGCCTCATGCCGCACCCCGAGGATCACGTGCTCAACCGTCAACATCCACGATGGACTCGTGGCGAAACATCTGGGTCGTGCCGCACCCTTTTCGCCAACGGTGTCCGCCACGCCAAGGAGCTGTAAAATGACCACCATCCTCTCGCCCTACGTGCATTGCGACCTCGATCTGCCCGACAGTCGTGACGGCAAAGTCCGCACGTCGTATCGCCTGTCGGAAGGCCGTCGCCTTTTCGTCACCACGGATCGTTTGTCGGCGTTCGATCGCGTCATCGCCGGCGTGCCCTACAAGGGTCAGGTACTCAATCAGTTAGCGGCGTGGTGGTTCGAAACCACCCGTGACATCGTGGCCAACCACGCCTTGTCGATGCCGGATGAGAACGCGTTGATCGGCATTGAGGCCAAGCCGTTGCCGGTCGAAGTGATCGTGCGCGGTCGCATCACGGGCGTGACGTCCACGTCGCTGTGGCGTCGTTATCACGAGGGTGCTCGGGTCATCTACGGACACACGCTGCCGGACGGTTTGGTGAAGAACCAGGCGCTGCCCGCGCCGTTGGTCACGCCCACCACCAAGGCCGAGCAGGGCGCGCACGACGAAGCTCTCACGTGCGACGAAGTCGTCAGTCGTAGCCTGGTCGCCAAGCCGCTGTGGGATCACGTGCAGGACGTTGCCGTTGCGCTCTTCAACCGTGGCGTCGAGCAGGCCGCCAAGGCTGGCATCGTGCTGGCCGACACCAAGTACGAGTTCGGTCTCGGTCCCGACGGCGGGCTGCTGTTGATCGATGAAGTGCACACTCCCGATTCGTCTCGATTCTGGGTGGCTTCCAACTTGGAGGAGCGCCTGGCGAATGGTGAGGAGCCCGAGTCATTCGACAAAGAAGTCGTGCGACGTGCCTTGGATGCCGTTGGCTTCCGGGGTGATGGCCCAGTACCCGACATGCCACCTGAGATCTGGGCCGAGACCAGCGCCCGATACATTGACTGCTACGAGCGTCTCACCGGCCGCACCTTCGTGCCCGGTTCGTACCCTGTCGGACCCCGTCTCGCCGAGAATGTGAAGGGCCTGTCATGAGAGTTGTCATCGTCGCCGGATCGGGTTCTGACGCCAAGCACGTTGCCGCTATCAAGACCGCGGCTGCATCGTTCGGGCTGGAGGTGATCGACCGTGTCGCTTCTGCCCACAAGACACCTGAGCACGCCATTGCGGTGCTCAGGCAGTACGACAACGACGGTGTGCCGACGGTGTTCATCACCGTTGCAGGCCGCTCGAACGCGTTGTCGGCTTTTGCCGATTGTGTCGTTCTGGCGCCGGTCATCGCGTGTCCCCCGCCGTCGGATGCGTTCGGTGGAGCCGACATCTGGTCAAGCCTTCGCCTGCCGTCTGGTGTTGCGTCCACCGTCGTGCTTGACCCGGGCAACGCAGCATTGGCCGCCGCCAAAATTTTCGGTGTCACCAACCCAACCGTGCGGGCCGCCGTTGCTGCCGCCCAGAAGGCCGGCGCCGACGCCGTGCACGCCGCGGACCAGCCGTGACCATTCAACCGGTCGAGTTTGCGACAAAACCGGTTGCCACGGGACCGGTTTTGTCGCAAAGTGCGAGCGAGTATCTCTCACCGGCTCGTGAGGATGATGCGCCGCATCACGAGTGCGGGCTGATCGGTATCAGTGCGCCCGGCGAGGAAGTTGCTCGACTGGCGTTCTTCGGTCTGTACGCCCAGCAGCATCGTGGGCAAGAAGGCGCCGGCATTGCGGTGGCCGACGGCATCACCGCGGCGCTCTACAAAGATGTCGGCCTGGTCAGCCAGGTCTTCGATTCCGAATCGCTCGGCCACCTGGCTGGTGACCATGCCATTGGCCATGTGCGCTACTCGACCACTGGTTCATCCACTGCTCGAAACTGCCAGCCCTTCCTCGTCGAGACCCAGAACGGGCCGCTCGCTATCGCCCACAACGGCAACCTGATCAACGCCGGCGACTTGCGCACCGAGCTGCTGCAGCGCGGCTATCCACTCGCAGCGTCGAGTGACAGTGAGATCTTTCTCGTGATGCTGGCGGGAGCTCACGGGGCCACCTGGGAAGAGCGCCTCGAGCGCACCATGACCGCCTGGAAAGGCGCCTACTCGCTGGTGATCCTGGTGGAAGACCGCGTCATCGCCGTGCGCGATCCGTGGGGCTTCCGGCCGCTGTCCGTCGGCCGTCTGCCCGGCGGAAATTGGGCCGTGGCGTCGGAGACCTGCGCGTTGCGCACCCTTGGCTGCAGCGACATCCAAGAGGTCGGTGCTGGTGAGATCGTGACGCTCAAGGGCAGCGAGATGACCGGCCGTAAGCCACTCTTCTCGGTGCCGAAAGAGGCTCGTTGCACGTTCGAGTTCGTGTACTTCAGCCGTCCCGACTCCACCTGGGATGACCGCAGCGTCCACGTCGTTCGCCAACGCCTCGGAGAGGAACTCGCCCGTGAAGCACCGGCTCCCGCCGACATCGTGGTGGCCGTGCCCGACTCCTCCACGCCTGCTGGCATCGGGTACTCGCGTGAGAGCGGTATCCCGTTCAACGATGGCCTGATCAAGAACCGCTACATAGGTCGCACATTTATCGAGCCGACCGCCCGCCTGCGTCAGCAGGGTGTGGCCATGAAGTTCAACGCGCTGCCCGAAAACCTTATGGGCAAGCACGTGGTGATGATCGATGATTCGATCGTACGGGGCACAACCATGGGGCCACTCGTGCAGCTGTTGCGTGATGCCGGCGCAGCCAGCGTGCATGTGCGAATTACGTGCCCGCCCATCGTGCACCCGTGCCACATGGGTGTCGACATGGGAACCTACGACGAACTGATTTCCGCGCAGCTCGACGTCGACAAACTGCAGGCGCTCATCAAAGCCGACTCACTTGCGTTTCTTTCGCTCGACGGCATGATGCGCGCCATCGGTCGCACCGAGGGCTACTGCAACGCTTGCTTTACGGGCGACTACCCCATCGAGCTCGGCCCGCGCGGCGGCAAGAGCGCCTTTGAGGGCGTACTGCGATGAACATTCTTGTTGTCGGTTCGGGCGGGCGCGAGCACGCCATGGCATGGAAGGTCGCCCAGTCGCGTTTGTGTACCGGATTGTTCGTCGCTCCGGGAAATGCGGGTACTCCGGGCACGCGGGTTCCGTTGCAGGCCACCGACGTCGACGGCATCGTTGCCTTCTGTCAGACCGAGTCGATCGAACTCGTCATCATCGGACCCGAGACCGCGCTCGAAGCCGGCCTGGCCGATGCGCTCACCGCCGCCGGGGTGAAGGCGTTCGGACCAACCAAAGCAGCGGCACAGCTCGAGTCGTCGAAGGCGTGGGCCCGGGAGTTCTGTGAGCGTCACGGCATCCTCGGTCCCCGCTCCGCGTCGTTCGAGGATATCGCTGAGGCGCGGGCCTGGGCTTCTGACTTCGGAGCACCCGTCGTGGTGAAGGCCGATGGCCTCGCCGCCGGCAAGGGCGTCATCCTTCCAGCCGATGCTGCCGCAACCACGGCCGCGATCACCACGCTGTTGGCGTCCCATGGTCGCATCGTTATCGAAGAACGACTCTGCGGTGAGGAGGTGTCGATCTTCGGCATCACCGACGGCCGCACCGTTTTCGCCATGCCCGCCGCGCAGGATCACAAGCGCATCGGCGAGGGTGACAAGGGGCCAAACACCGGCGGCATGGGTGCCTACGCACCGGCTCCGGTCTGCCCGCCTGCGCTCACTGAGCAGATCCGTGTCGAGGTGTTGCAGCGAGCGGTAGATGGCATGGCCGCCGAAGGCGTCCCGTTCGTCGGCGTACTGTTCGCCGGCATCATGCTGACCGACGACGGTCCGCGGGTGATCGAGTTCAACGCCCGCTTCGGCGATCCGGAAACGCAGGCGCTGCTCCCGCTGATGGAGACCGACCTCGTC
>JANMCE010000042.1:0-4618 GCA_031360915.1 Actinomycetes bacterium
AGAAGATCGTGACCGTCGAAAAGATCGTTGATCGT
This sequence comes from Actinomycetes bacterium, assembly GCA_031360915.1. GTDB lineage: Bacteria > Actinomycetota > Acidimicrobiia > Acidimicrobiales > Ilumatobacteraceae > JANMCE01. The sequence continues at coordinate 36 of JANMCE010000042.1, forward strand.
CCGGTTGAGAAGATCGTCGAGCGCATCGTTGATCGTCCGGTTGAGAAGATCGTCACGGTCGAAAAGATCGTTGATCGTCCGGTTGAGAAGATCGTGGAGAAGATCGTTGATCGTCCGGTTGAGAAGATCGTCACGGTCGAAAAGATTGTCGATCGCCCGGTTGAGAAGATCGTGACCGTCGAGAAAGTCGTCGAGAAGCAGGTCGACAATCCGGCGAACATGGCTCGCATCCGTGAGCTTGAGGCCGAGGTTGGCCAGATCGCCGGTCTTCGCTCCCGTATCCAGTCGTTCGAAGCAGCTCCGGCCAAGACCGTGGAGAAGGTCGTCACGGTTGAGAAGCAGATCGACAATCCAGTCCACCTGGCACGCATCAAGGAGCTCGAGGGCGAACTGGTGCGCATCCGCAATGTGAAGCCCGCCGAGCCTGCGTTCGATGCGGCCGCCGCCCGCGCCGCGTTTGGTTCCGCGATCAACCAGGATGACCTGAAGGTCGTCGAGGGAATTGGACCCAAGATTGAGGAGCTGTTCCACAACGCCGGGATCATGACGTGGCGTCAGCTCGCGAACACCGAACCGGCCCGCCTCAAGGAGATCCTCGATGCTGCCGGTCCGCGCTACCAGATTCACATACCCGCCACGTGGCCCCGCCAGTCGGCTCTTGCGGCTGACGGGAAGTGGGCCGAGCTGAAGGCCATGACTGACGCGTTGACCGCCGGTCGCGAGTGAAGTAGCTGCCCGACTTTGCGACAAAACCGGTCGCCACACAAGCGGTTTTGTCGCAAAGTCAACCTTGTCACACCCCCCTGTCACACTGGGTCTATGACATCCCAGCTTTTGTTTCGGCAGTGGGTGCGCCTACACTTTGGCGCTTCACACAGAAGGCCCTGCCCCCTATCCGAGGGGGCCCCGGCGTTGCTCGTCGGGTCCAGAGGGAGGTAAAGGTTTATGCGCGCATACGAACTGGCCGTTATTTTGAGCGGCGACATCGATGATCAGGCGGCCCAGACATGGGTCAAGACCATCGGCACCAACATCGCCGCCAATGGTGGCACGGTGGTTGGCCAGCCCGAGTGGTGGGGTCGTCGTCGCTTCGCTTATGAGATCAACAAGAAGACCGAGGGTTACTACGTCTTCTTCAACGTTCTTGCCGAGGGTGCTGCTCTCGACGAGGTTGAGCGCTCCATGCGCCTCGCGGATGATGTCGTCCGCCACAAGCTCATCCGTCTTCCCGATCGGGAAGCGGCTCGTCGCGGCATGTCCGCAACGAGCGCGGCGTAATCGCCGCGTTGCGAGAGGAGTACAACCATGGCTGATTCAACTGTCACCGTCGTCGGCAACCTGACGCGGGATCCGGAGCTTCGTTTCACCCAGGGCGGCCGTGCCATCTGCACGCTCGGCCTTGCCGTGTCCCGCCGCTACCAGGTCAACAACGAATGGCAAGAGCAGACGTCGTTCTTTAACGCCGTTGCTTGGGCCCAACTCGGCGAGAACGCCGCGGCGTCACTCACCAAAGGCATGCGGGTAATGGTCACCGGCCGTCTGGAACAGCGCAGCTACGACACGTCTGAGGGTGAAAAGCGCAGCGTTGTCGAAATCGTCGCCGACGAGATCGGGCCTAGCCTGCGCTGGGCGACCGCTGCGGTTGACCGCAATGACCGTCGTGGTGGCGACGCACCCACCGGTGGGGGCTCAGGTGGCGGAAACGCCGGCGGCCGTCCCGCCTCAAATGATCCTGTGTATGGCGACGAGGAGCCGTTCTAATGAAGCCGAGCAACAGCAAGTCCACATCTTCCCGAGGCCCCAAGGGTCGCGAGAATCCGAACAAGAAGATCAAGAAGAAAACATCCATCTTGATCCAGGAGAAGGTTGACTACGTCGACTACAAGGACGCCAACCTGTTGGCCCGATTTGTCTCCGATCGCTCCAAGATCCGCGCCCGTCGCGTCTCTGGCAACGATGTGCAGCAGCAGCGTGACATTGCGCAGGCCATCAAGCTGAGCCGCGAGATGGCCCTGCTGCCGTACGCCAAGCGGGTCACCACCCAGCGCACCGGTCGTCCCGACCGTGGTGAGCGTGGCGAGCGTGGTCCCCGTCGTGACGAGGCCGCGGCTGACGCCGTGGAAGAGGCTGACGTTGTCGATGGCGAAGACATCGAGACCGAAAACGCTGAGGAGATGTCATGAAAGTGATTCTTCGTTCCGACCTCGCCAATGTTGGCAAGCGTGGCGATATTTGCGAGGTGACCGATGGCTTCGCCCGTAACTTCCTCATGCCGAAGGGTCTGGCGTTCGTGGCCACAGACGGTGCCATCGATCAGGCCAAGTCCATGCGTCGCAGTCGTGACCTCAAAGACGCTGCCGATCGCTCGGCTGCCGAGACCATCGCCAGCAAGTTGGTGTCCACCCCGGTGCAACTCAAGGCTCGCGCCGGCACCGAAGGACGCCTCTTTGGCTCCATCACTGCTGCTGACATAGTTGAGGCCGTTCGAGCTCAAACGGGTGCGCACCTCGAGCGTCGCCATATTCACATCGCTGAGGCCATCAAGACCACGGGTTCGCACAGCGTGACGGTGAAGTTACACAGTGATGTGCAGTTCCCCGTTACGGTCACCGTCGTCCCCAGCTGATCCATTCGGCCCACGACCCGTCGTGGATTGAATGCACTCCGTATCAATGCTTGATCTTTTCCACACTCCGTGGGCAATTCTCGAAAGGTTGTCCACGGAGTTATCCACAGTTACGCAAGGTTGTCCACCGACGGTGCAAAACCCGACACGGTGCTCGTTCGGTGGGGGTCAGGGCCGTGGCCGGTAAGTCAGACGATCGAAAACCGCCTCGCCCGTCCGGAAACGGACGGGTTGCGCCGCACAACCTGTCGGCCGAAGAGTCCCTTCTGGGAGCCCTTCTGCTCTCCCGGGATGCTATGGGTGGCGTTGCCGAGATGGGCCTCAACTCGGGCGACTTCTACAAGCCCGCCCACCAGCACATCTACGAAGCCATCAGGTTGCTGCTGGCCACCGGGCAGCCGGTTGACCCCATCACCGTCGCGGAGGAACTGCGCCGATCGGGCATCCTCGACGACATCGGCGGCACGTCGCTCCTGCTCGAACTGACGGCCGCCACGCCTGCAATCTCCAACGCCACCCGATATGCCCGCATCGTGCAGGACACGGCATTGCTTCGCCGACTCATCTCCGTGGCCGGCGAGATTGCCGAACTGGGCTACAACGAACCCGACGACGTCGCCACCGCGCTCGATGAAGCCGAGGCAAAGGTCTTCGAGATCGCCGAGCACCGCGTCACCGATTCCACCAAGCCCATTACCGAACTGCTCGGCGGTGTCATCGACGACATCGAACGCCTGCAGGAACAGGGCCACAGCATCACCGGCGTGCCCAGCGGCTACAACGATCTCGATGAGCTGCTGTCAGGCATGCAACCCTCCACCCTCAACGTGGTAGGGGCACGACCGTCTATGGGGAAGACGGCTTTCGCTCTCGGTATGGCCGTCAACGTTGCCGTCGTGACCCAAAAGCCCGTGTTGTTCTTTTCCCTCGAAATGGGTCACCGTGAGCTGACGCAACGTATTTTGTGCTCCGAGGCCCGCGTCGATTCCTCCAAACTGCGCAAGGGTCAGCTCACGGCGGCTGACTGGTCCAAGATCGGCCGGGCGGTCGGTCGGCTGGAAGCTCCGCTCTTCATCGATGACAACCCCAACGTCACGGTGATGGAGATCCGGGCCAAGGCCCGCCGACTGCTGGCCCGACACGGCAGCCTGGGCATGATCCTCATCGACTACCTCCAGCTCATGACCGGGCGTGGTTCGGCCGAGAATCGCCAGGTTGAGGTATCGGAAATGAGCCGTGGCCTCAAGATTCTGGCCCGCGAACTCGAAGTGCCCGTGGTGGCCCTGTCACAGCTTTCCCGAACACTCGAGTCACGTGCCGACAAGCGGCCGATGCTCTCCGACCTGCGTGAATCAGGTTCCATCGAGCAGGACGCCGATGTCGTGATGTTTCTCTACCGAGACGAGGTTTACAACGCCGAGTCACCCGACCGTGGTATGGCCGAGATCATCGTCTCCAAGCACCGTTCCGGCCCCATCGGTACCCGCAAGCTGGTGTTCCTCGGCAATTACACCCGCTTCGACAACGCGGCTCGAGGCGAATAGCGCCGAGGAAGCGTCACAACCGATCCGCGCGACCATTCAGTTCCATCACGGCGCCATGCGCGCCCACGCCGTCCGCAAATCAGTGCAACAGTTCGCCGAGCTGCTTGCGGACATCGCTCGATGGGGTCGACCGAAGTAGCTCCGAACCAATTATCTGCACTTGTCTGTCGACAGTGCGACAAAGTGTCGACTATTGTGACGCCCGTCATCTTTGAGGGGTGGGTTTCGTGAAGCTCGAGTTCTACCAGACCATGATTTACAGCGGACCGGACCACGGTGACTCGTGGCCGGCACCACCTCGGCTCTCGGACCCCGCCCACACCGAGGCCACCATGGCCAACTGCATGGACCAGTGCGGCCAGGCGTATGACGTCGGCTTTGATTCGCTCAATTTTGCCGAGCATCACTATTCC